>CAIXKG010000148.1 GCA_903919985.1 uncultured Opitutia bacterium
GTGTACTTGTAGAAACAGAGCGCGAGGACGCTCAGGACGATCCCGACGGTACAGGCGGCTCGGCTGCGCGAGAGCGCCGCGAAATAGGTGACAACGCCCAGGGCGATGATCGGGGCCATGCCCGCCGGGCCGGCGAACTGGTAGTGAAACGTGACGCAGGCCAGCGCCAGAAACGGCAGACGCAGAGCACTCTTCCGCAGCAGCCAGTACACCGGCACCACGATCAGCGCGAACGCGATGAACCAGTACGTGTTGAAGATGATCCCCGGCGCCGCGTTGCTCGTATGGTCGAAGATGGTCACGGATTGAAAACGATAATTCTAGAAATCAAAACGCGACGTAAATAAACGGCTGGACGGGCAGCGTTAGGCGGAAAAGGAGGTAGTGAAAGAAAACTCCGACCGCCAAGCCGACCACCAGCGAGATCGCGTGACGTACAACCGGAGAACGGAAAGTCGGTTCGTCGGTTTTCATTTATTTGGCTGGAAGATAACCGAGGTCGACGGACATGGCTTTCACTTTGATGGCCGTCATCGCGGCCAGTTTCTCTCCGCCTGTAACGGTGAGATGCGTGCGATCGAAGTAGTCGCGCTCCGAGAAGTCTCGTCCGTAGGTGAGGGCACGGTAGCCGCCCTCCTCCCATTTCTGCACCGCTAGGTCGTAAGAGAGTTTATCGCGCTCGCGCTCGTCGTCGGTCAAAAGTTTGAGGTAGTAGGGACTGCTGCCGCTGATTAAAATTAGCGTCCTGGATTTCAGCGAAGGCGGAAAAATATCCTTGATGCCCGCGCTGAACAAATCCCAGGTCGGATTGTAAACTTTCCATTTTCCGTCGGGGGTTTTTGCGGGTTCGAATGCGTACTGGCTGCAGCCTCGAATATTGACCAATTCGGCTTCGATCGTGGCCTGATTGTAGCGCTGCTCGAGGGTCCACGCGGTGCCGTCGGGCTCGGGGTCGGCGAATTTTTTCCGAGGCGTCAGAAAGGTCGTCAGCCCGAGGGTGAAATTGCCCCAAGTCGTGTTGAACTGATCGTACGCGGCGTAATTCCAAAGATCGTTGAAGTAACACCAGTGATCCAGCCACGAGACGATCCGCAGTTCCTTGAAGCCCGCTCGGTAGTTCGGGTCGACGATATTGGCTGCGATGGTTTTCGCGCGGGGCGCGTCGTCGATGAGCAGGCCCTTGTAGTAGGCGTCCCAAAACACCCAGCGATAGACGCCGCTGCCGCCGGGCGTCGGGGCCTGGGTCGGCGCGGCGTTAGCGATGTAAATTTGCCGGGGGAATTCCTTCCGTAACGCCTCGGCGGCCACCGCGGCGCCGTCGGTGATGAGCGAGCTGTTGAACGCCAAATTCACCACGCAATACCCGTTGCCGAGATTTTTCTGGAGATTTTTGGTCCAGATCTGTTCGGGCAACTGCGCCACGCCGCGGAGGATGGAGTTGCCGCCGACGACGACGAGAATCTGGTTGGGCTTAATCTTCGCGCGAACGATCGCCATCATCTCGTTGGCCGTCGGATAATATTTTGTTTCGGGCGACGTGTGCCGGCTGAAGCGAACAAAACCGGGATGGGAATTTTTCAACGCCGCCTGGCGGCCGAGCAGGCAGAA
>CAIXKG010000149.1 GCA_903919985.1 uncultured Opitutia bacterium
CAACGCGCTCACGACGGGCCGACCGTTCTTCAATGCCGCCGCGTTTTGCCATCGTGGACGCGTCGTGGCGATGGCGCATAAATGCCTGCTGCCAACCTACGATGTGTTCGACGAAGATCGTTATTTTGAGCCGGCCGCCTCGCCTCTGGTTGTCGAACACGCCGGCAAGCGCATCGGCATCACCCTCTGCGAGGACATTTGGACGCATCCGATGCTGGGGACGCGCCGCCTTTACCACGGCCTCGATCCCGTGGCGCAACTGGTCGCGCAAAAATGCGATCTGATGGTCAACCTGTCCGCGAGTCCGTGGCACCACGGCAAGGGCGACGTTCGCCAGCGCCTCGTAACCGATGCGGCGTCTGCGTTGCGCTGCCCGGTCGCGTACGTCAACGCGGTCGGCGGCAACGATGAATTGATCTTCGACGGCCGCAGTCTCGTGGCCGATTCCGCGGGTCGGGTCATCGCCGGCCTGGCTGCGTTTCGGGAGGATCTTAGCGTCGTGGAGACTAGCGCCGTGGTCCCGCAAATCGCGCCCGGATTTCAACAGGACGATTTGCCCGACATCTACGCGGCGCTGGTGCTCGGCTTGCGCGATTATGCGGAGAAAAGCGGTTTCAAACGCGCGCTGGTCGCTCTGTCGGGTGGCATCGATTCGGCGTTGGTCGCAGTGGTCGCCGCGGAAGCGTTCGGCGCCGGGAATGTCACCGGCGTTTCCCTGCCGTCGAGTATCTCATCGCAACACTCACGCGACGATGCCCGGATCCTAGCCGAAAATCTCGGAATACACTTTGAAACCATCGCGATTGCGGGAGCCGTCACCGCCGCGGAGGCCGCGCTGGGCCCGGTGTTCTCCGGCCGGCCGCGGGATGTAGCGGAAGAAAATATCCAGGCCCGCGTTCGCGGCGTTCTGATGATGGGACTTTCGAATAAATTCGGCGCGCTGCTTTTGACGACGGGCAACAAGAGCGAAATGGCCGTCGGCTATTGTACGCTTTACGGTGACATGTGCGGCGGGCTCGCCGTGATCAGTGACGTTTTCAAGATGCAGGTCTACGCTCTGTCGCGCTGGATCAATCGGGAGCGCGAGATCATCCCGGCCAACACGATCGAGAAACCGCCGTCGGCCGAACTTCGGCCGGGCCAGGTCGACCAGGACAGCCTGCCGCCCTATGATCAACTGGACGCGATCTTGAAAGGCTACGTCGAACAAGGACTTTCCCGCGGCGATCTCGTCGCGCAGGGTTTCGCGCCGGCGGTCGTCAATGACATCGCCCGCAAAGTGGACCTCAACGAGTACAAGCGAAAACAGGCCGCGCCCGGTCTGAAGATCACGCCGCTGGCATTCGGCGTCGGCCGGCGGATTCCGATCGTGCAGAAATACGTGAGCTGAGTGCAGGCCTGCATGAATTAACCGGCGCCCTTGGCCGAACTCGTCTCGATATTATATTAAAGGATCTCGCGCAGGATCGCAGCGCGGGCCGCCTGGGCCCGCCCAGCGCCGGCGAATTTTGCGGTTTCCGCATCGACCCGCCCGACATTTGGAATCACAACGATCGCGTCGCTATGCCCGTTTCCGAATCTCTCTTCGATCGCGCTCTCAAACTCATTCCCGGCGGAGTCAATTCCCCGGTCCGTGCTTTTCGCTCCGTCGGCGGCACGCCGTTTTACGTCAAGTCGGCGCAAGGCGCTACGCTCACGACGGCCGACGATCGCGAGTTGATTGATTTCGTCTGCACGTGGGGCCCCGCGATTCACGGGCACAACCACCCGCGCATCAAAGCCGCGATCGCCGCGGCGCTCGAGCGAGGCACGTCGTTTGGCACGCCCAATCCGTTCGAGGTCGAAATGGCTGAGTTGATTACGCGCCTCGTGCCGTCGATTCAAAAAGTCCGCATGACCAGCAGCGGGACCGAAGCCACGATGTCCGCCATCCGGCTGGCGCGGGGTTTCACGAAGCGCGACAAGATCGTCAAGTTTGCCGGCTGTTATCACGGGCACTCCGATTCACTCTTGATCAAAGCCGGCTCGGGCGCGCTCACGCACGGCTATCCAGACAGTGCGGGCATTCCGGCGTCGTTTGCGCGCGAAACGGTTGTTCTTCCGTTCAACAATGCGGCTGCCCTCGCCGCGGCCTTCGCCGCCAACCCCGGTCAGATCGCGGCGGTCATTCTTGAGCCGCACATCGGCAACGCCGGTTTTATTCTCGCCGAGCCGGGTTACCTCGCGGCGGTACGTCGGCTTTGCACCGAAAACGGCGCGGTGCTTATTTTCGACGAAGTCATGACCGGCTTCCGGCTCGCGATTGGCGGCGTGCAACAGCTCGAAGCGATCGTGCCCGACCTGACCTGTCTCGGTAAAATCATCGGCGGCGGTCTGCCTGTCGGTGCGTTCGGTGGACGGGCCGAGATCATGGATCTGCTCGCGCCGCTGGGCCCTGTTTATCAGGCCGGCACGTTGAGCGGTAATCCCCTCGCCCTCGCCGCCGGCATCGCGAGCCTGCGTCTGCTCGAAGAATTGAATCCCTACGCGCGGCTCGACGCGCTGGGCCGGCAGGTGCGGGATGCCGTGCTCGCCGCGGCTCGCGCCAAGGGGATTCCGGTGCAGGTGCCGCAGCTGGGCTCGATGTTCTCCGTGTTTTTCACGGCGGTGCCGGTGCGGGACTGCGATTCCGCACTCACGTCCGACGCCAAACTCTTCGCGAATTATTTTTATGGCTGCTTGAAGCGCGGCGTGTACCTGCCCCCGAGCGCATACGAGGCCTATTTCATCAGCACCGCGCATGAAGGCCCGGCGATCGACCGTGCCTGCGAAGTCATGACTGAGGCCATTCAAGCCATCTGAGTTTCGCGCCGACCAACCTCGGGCTCGTTTTGTCCGCCTTATGAATTTTTTTTCGCTCTCCGTTCTCGCAATCGTCGGGTCGTTGAGCGGCGCGGTGGTTCGCGCCGAGGTTTCGACCGCGGGGGTACACACCATCGGACTCGAGTCGCTCCACGCCGGACAGCACGGCCAGGTGTGGACCGTTTTTCGCGGGACCGAAGCAGAGCCCTTCGACGTTGAAGTCACGGGTGTCGTCCAAAATGCGCTCGGCCCGGGAAAATCACTCATCCTCTGTCAGCTCACCGATCCTCGGGTTCAAAACATGGGCGCTGTGGCCGGCATGAGTGGCAGCCCGCTCTACATCGAGGGAAAGCTTGCCGGGGCCTTGAGCTACCAGATTCAGCGCTTTGAAACCGTGCGTTACGCCGGCTTCACCCCGGCGGCCGACCTGGCCGAAGTGCGCGACCGAGCCGACGCCGTACCCGGCGTATTGCCGTCGCTGCCGACGATTCCCATTTCGTCGAAGTCAACGTCTGCGCTCGATTCTTTCTCCCCTCTCCGGCCGGCCTTCACCGTCAGCGGTCTTTCCCCACGGGTCGCCGATTTGTTCAGTCCTGCCTTCACCGCCCTCGGTCTTGAGGTCTCTGCGCTCGGCGGCAGTCTCAGCTCCGCCGGCGACTCGCCGTTAAGTCCGACAACTGAAACCGCCGATTCGTCTTCAGGTGTTCCCGTGACGTTGCGCGCCGGCTCGGCCGTCTCGGTCGCGCTCACCACCGGTGACATCACGCTCGCCGGTACTGGTACGGTTTCGCGCGTCGACGGCAATCGCATCACGGCGTTCGGCCATCCGATGCTTTCACTCGGCGACGTGGAGCTGCCCATGTGCTCTGCGGAAATCGTGACGATTCTTCCTTCAACTCTTCAGTCCTCGAAAATCGCCAACACCGGGCGCGTGATCGGTACCATCACGCAGGACCGGCTGTCGGCTGTTTCCGGTACCCTCGGTGCGGGCCCGGCGATGATTAAGGTGGAAGTCAACGTTGCCGCCGGCGGCAATTCGTCCCGTCCGGCTCGCACCCTCCACTTCAATGTCGTCCGCCAGGCCGGACTCACACCCACGCTCATCGCGACCGGGATTACGCAGGCCATCGTCGGCTCGAACGACGCCGGCCTCACCAACGGGTTCCGCCTCACCAGTATCATCACTTACTCGCCCGCCCAGACACTCACCTCGCGCAATCTTTTCGCCGGTCCTCAGGCGTTTGCCCAGGGTCTGCAGGAATTCGTCCGCGGTCTTTCGCAGGATTTGCAGAATCCCTATGAAAAAACATTTCCCGAGCGGGTGACGTTTAGCGTTGAACCGCTGGCGGAAAATCCCGCCGTGACCTTTGATCTTTTCCAACTCTCCCGTACCAGCGCCCGCGCCGGCGACACGGTGCTCGCGACGATTGGCTGGCGCGACTATCAGGGCGCCGCTCATCGTGAGACGATTCCCGTGCCGGTCGATTCGTCGTGGGCCGGGAAAAGCCTCGATGTCATTCTCGCTCCGGGCCGGGCGATTGACGAACTCACCGGGCACCCATCGATGATCGCGACCGCCCAGTTGCGCAGTTTCAACGCCTACCTGGCAGCCGTCCGCGACAACCGGCCCAACGACGGCCTCGTCCTCGCGGTGTTGGAAAAATCCGCCCTCTTTAGCGATCAAACCATCGGTACACCCGAGACGCCCGGCTCGATCGAGCGCATCGCCCGGACCGCCGATGAAACCCGCTTCAAAAAGACCGACGGTCTCGTGTCGCTCTGGGAGCAACATCTGCTGGCCGACAAACTGGCCGGCGTACTTCTGCGGCGCCCGCTCCGTGTCACGGATTGATCGATCGGCCTTCTGCCCGCGCGTTTGCTCGGTCGCCAGCGAGCGCCTCGCCTGGTAATCGGCGCCTCTCCTTTCACCTTTTTATTCCACCACATGCTCCGTCCATTTTTTCGCCGTCTCGCTGCTTCCGTGGGCCAGTCCAATGATCACCGTGGCCGGAGTGCCCTCGCCCCGCAAAACAGCGCTCACCTCGCGACGTCAGACTGGAGTGGCCCATCGACGGCGCTGCGAGCACGGGGCGCCCTGCCCACGACGCTTTTGCTGGGGTGGGCGTTGGTCCTCGCGGGATGCCTTTCCACTGCAATCGCCGATCCCCTTTCGAAGAAAATCGACCTCGATTTCTTTCGTGAAATTCCCAGTCGCAATCTCCGCGGACTCGCCACGCGTTCAGACGGTCGGATGGTCGCCGGCCCGGTTCTCTCAGAACTCACCGGTTCTCTGCCCGCCGATCTGCTCTGGTGTCTTACCCCATCGTCGGAAAATCAGTGGCTTATCGGCACGGGCCCCGACGGCCGGATTTTTGAGGCGACGCTCGATGCGGCCAAAAATAGTTTCACCGCGCGCGAAGTTGCCAAACTCGACGACCCGCAGGTGTTCGCCCTGCGGCGTTTGAGCGACGGCTCCATCCTCGCCGGCACGTCACCCCGCGGTGGACTCGTGCTCATCCGGGAAGGAAAAGTCGTTGCGCGAGTTTCCCTGCCCGTCGATTCCATTTTCGATTTGCTCGTTCTGTCCAACCCGGAGCCCGAAACCCCCAACGCGAAACTTCCGGCAACGCTCGCGCCCGTTTTGATCGCGACCGGAAATCCCGGGCGCATCTATCAAGTTTCGCCAACGGTGTTCGCCGCCGCGGGCATCGCCGCCGACAAAGTCACCGATCCGAAAATTCTCGCAGAAAAAGGCATCACGCTTTTCGGCGAAATCCGCGACCGCAACGTCCGCCGGCTCGCACGCGTCGGCGATGCAATCGTCGCCGGCTCCTCGCCGCGCGGAAATATTTACCGGTTTTCGCCACGCGCGAAAAATTCCCCCGCAGCCGGCCCCGTCGCCCCGGTCATCCTCCAGGAAAATCGCGACGCGGAAGTCACCGATATTCTACCTCAGCCCAACGGCGATTTTTATGCCGCCGTCGTTTTCACCACGGTCGGAGGCGATGCCCGCATCAACACCGGGCCCAAGCCCAAGGACGGCGCCAAGGATGCGCCCGATCCGTCCGCCGTTGCATTGTTCTCCGCGCTCGCCGTCCAGGACCGATTCACCGGTCGCAGTGCGTTGCTTTATTTTCCGGCCGGAGGGTTTCCGGAAACGCTCACGGCGCGCAACAACGTCGCGTTCTATCAAATCGTGCGGCACGGCGACACCCTCGTCGCCGCCGGCGGCGAGCAAGGCGAACTCGCCGGATATGATCTCGGCTCGCGTTTTGCGCTCACCTTCGCCGGGAGCACGTCGGCGCAGATTAACGCCCTCGCCGCGGTCGCCGGTACGCCGGGCCGCTTTCTCGCCCTGCGCAATAACCCAGCCGGCCTCGCGTCGCTCGATTTCGCCTCCACCGGCGAACGCTCGGCCGAGTCGCGTCGTTTCGACCTTTCGACCCCGGCCACCTTTGGCGCGCTTCGCTTCACCCGACTGCGCAATCTTTCCGCCGATCAAATTACCGTCGAAATCAAAACCAGTTTTGGCACGGATGAAGTGGAAGGTTGGACCGCATGGACCGCCCTGGCCCCCGGCGATCCCGGGGACCCGTCGTGGCGCGGCTCCGATCTCCGCGGCCGTTACGCCAAGCTCAGATTGAAAATTCTCGCGTCCGCCGCGGCCAACGCTCCGGTCGAACTCGACAAGGCTGAGCTCTATTTTCTTCCGCAGAACCGGCGTCCGCTGCTGCAGGAATTCCGGCTGCTTGCGCCCAACGTCGCCGTCGTGCCGGCGTCTGAGCCGACGCCGTCGGTATCCACGTCGCTCAGTCAAATTCTGGCGAATAGCGGCGTGGAGGACAGCAGCAGTAAACGCACGAGGTCGAATTTTATGAGCAGCCAAGTCGTGCCCTCGCCCGGCACGCAGGCTGCACTGTGGACGCTAACCGATCCCGATGGCGACAATCTCGCGGCGACGTTTTCTATCCGCCGGGAAAATGAAACGACTTGGACAGATCTGGTCGTGGGTACGCGCGATCCCTACGTCCAATTTGAAACGGCGCGCTGGCCCGATGGGGTTTATTTCACCCGGCTCGTGGCCACCGAACTCGCGCCGCGGGCTGCGGCCGACCGACTCAGCGTCACGTTCGAGACCGACAACCTCATCATCGATCACACGCCGCCGGTCATCCTCGCGGCTACGGCGGCGCCGAGCGCACAGCGGATGGTCATTAATGTGCACGGTCGTGATGCGCTTTCGCTGCTCGATAGCATCGAGGTCGTTTTCAACAATGGCTACCGCGAGACCCTCGAACACCCCGTCGATGGCATTCGCGATGGCCGCGAGGAGAGTTTCAACCTCGAGGTTCCGATCGGCAAAGTCACGGGTGCCACGGCCGCGGAAGTGACACTTTACGATTCCATCGGGAACGCCACGACCCGCCGAGTTACCTGGTAGGGATCACCCCTGGGACGAGCCTGTTTCGAATTTTGGGTTTGGCGGTTGAACCGGCGATTCTCGCCCACTTGGCGGCGCGATTTTCGGCTGGGAGGATATCCATGGTTCCGACCTATCACGCTACGATGGTTTCGATGGGATCGACCGCGCCTTAGTTACGGGGCTTCGATGAAAATGCGCCTACGCTCTAACCTCCGCCCTCATTTCGCCGGCAACCAGCCGTTGAAGCGCATCCACGATTCGCAGTGCTTCGGCCACTCGGCCGTCGGCCCGAGCGATGCCGCCATGCCCGAGCCGTGCGGCCCCTTCGGATAAAGGTGCATTTCGATTGGCGCCTTCGCGCGGCGCATGCCTTGGAAAAAGAGCAGGCTGTTCTCGACCTTGGCCGTGGTGTCTTCCGTGGAATGGATGAGAAATGTCGGCGGCGTATCCTTCGTCACCTGCTCGTCCACCGAGAGATGATGTTTCAATTCCTCCGACGGATTGGACCCGAGGAGATTCTTGCGTGACTCGCCGTGCGCGACGGGATCCATCATCGTGATCACCGGAAAAATCAGGACCATGAAATCCGGCCGTCCGCTGACCGCGTCGAGCGGGGCGCCGGTGCGGCCCTCCGGGGCGTCAAACAAGGTGCCCGCCGACGCGGTTAAATGCGCGCCCGCCGAACCGCCGAGCATGCCGATGCGGTCGGGTTTGATTCCCCATTCGGCCGCCCGGGAACGCACGGTGCGCACGGCGCGCAACGCATCGCGCAATGGGGCCGGATGCCCGTATTCGACGTTCCGGTACTTTAGCACAAAAACTGTGATCCCGAGCGAATTCAGCCATTGCGTGACTTCGCCGCCATTTACGCCGACGGCGACCCGCAGGTAACCGCCGCCCGCCGCGTAGATGACGGCCGTGCCGTTGGCCTTGCCCGCGGGTGGCGCGTACACGAGGAGCGCGGGATGACTGATATGAAGATAGCGGCCGTTCTCCTCCACCTCAGCCGGCGCATCCGTTTTCAAACCGGGAACGCCTTCAGGCCAAAGATTGATCACGGGCGGCCCTTCGGCGGCGCGAAGTGATACGGCAGCTAAGCTGGAAAACACGATCAGCGAAAACAGGCGGCGGGGATTCATTGAAGATGGGCGGGGATTTCTGAACGACACCTTTGTTGTCGGAGGACCACGATCGAGTCAGGCGCGTAAATAATAATTCAGCATCGGACAGTGCCGGCTCGGGGTGGTCGGGCCAGGGCGCAAGCGCGCTGACTCAGGGTGGCGGATGATGCGGATCGGCGGGTGCGTTTATTCTTCCGCCGCACCCGGCGCGGCATTCATCAAGGCGCGGCCGACGGCCACCCGACGACGCAGGTAGTAAATCGCCATGCTGCCTTGGTAGAGCACGGTTAGTCCTCCCACCATTTGAAAGCTCAGTCGGTAAACGAAGTGCAGGTATTCGTCGGTGCTCCAGCCCAGCTGTGCCGCGGTCGTTTCGACCAGCGTCGCCACGTTCGGCGGAATCGGTGGGATCACCACATTTGCCAGGCGAAATGCACAGTAGCCAAGCATCGCCGCCATCATAAAAAACTGGCTGCCAATCACCCAGTTCATTCCTTCCGCATAGCCAGCCTTTAACAGCGTGACGCCGTGCAACTCGATCGCGCCGGTCCCGGCCACGAGCAAACCGATGATCGCACCGCGATAGTCGCCGGCGGCGGCCGCGAGCAGGCCAAAAAAACCCGCGATCGTCAGCACGCTCATGCCGTCGAATCGCGCGAGACGCAGTACGCGCTGCAGAATCACCTCGGGCAGGAGCGGCGGCATTGACATGGAAGAGTTGTCATTCCCGCAGTGCTCCTGAATCTCAAGCCTCTTTCCGTGTCTGATTCGCCGCCCAACCCATCATTTCCCTTCCGCATCGAGTTCCCGGCCGAACTTCCGATCAGCTCGCGCGCGGACGAAATCACCGCGGCGATCGCGGCCCATCAAGTCGTGATCCTCGCGGGCGAAACGGGTTCCGGCAAAACCACGCAGATTCCCAAAATGTGTCTTGCCGCCGGTCGCGGCACGCAGGGTCGCATCGCCTGCACCCAGCCGCGTCGCGTCGCCGCGCTTTCCGTTTCGCGCCGCGTCGCCGAGGAACTCAACGTCGAGTGGGGCCGCGAGGTCGGCTGTAAAATCCGTTTCAACGACCAGACCACCAAGAGCACGGTCATCAAGTTCCTCACCGACGGCATGCTGCTCGCCGAAGTCCAAGGCGACCCGATGCTGCGCGACTACGACACGATCATCATCGACGAAGCCCACGAACGCTCGCTCAACATCGACTTTCTCCTCGGGCATTTGCGCAATCTGCGTTTCAAGCGGCCCGAACTGAAAATTGTCATCACGTCCGCGACGATCGACACCGAGGCCTTCAGCGCGGCCTTCGACGACGCCCCGATCGTCAACGTCGAGGGCCGCACGTTCCCGGTTGAAGTCATCTACGCACCCCTCGATGCGCTCGGCTCGGACGCGGCCGAAGGCGATGAACGCGAGGCGAAGTCAGAGGCGCTCCATTACATCGATGGCGCGGTCGAAGCCGTTGAACGCATCGTCCGGGAAAGCGACTCTGGCGACGTGCTCGTCTTCCTGCCCAGCGAGCGCGACATCCGGGAGATCACCGATCTGCTCGACGGCCGGCTGCGTTCCGCGGGTCGACCGGGTGAGATCATCCCGCTCTTCGGCCGCCTTTCAAACGCCGAGCAACAGCGGGTGTTCGCCACGAGTCAGAGGCGCAAAATCGTCCTCGCCACTAATATTGCGGAAACGTCGCTGACGATTCCTGGCATCCGCTTCGTCGTGGACACCGGCCTCGCCCGGCTCAGCCGCTACTCGCCGCAAGCCCGCACGCGCCGCTTGCCGATTGAGCCCGTCGCCCAGTCGAGCGCCGATCAGCGCAAGGGCCGCAGCGGCCGCGTCGCTGCGGGCGTGTGCATCCGGCTCTACTCGGAAAAAGATTTCCTCGAACGCCCGCGTTTCACCCAGCCGGAAATCCAGCGCGCGAATCTCGCGGACGTGATTCTGCGCATGAAGGCGTTCGGTCTCGGCGACATCGAACGTTTTCCATTCATCAACATGCCCGCGGCGAAATCGATCCGCGCGGGCTACGCGCTACTCGAGGAACTCGGTGCGCTCGATGAGGCTCCGGAATCCTCCGAAAATGTAGGGCGGGTGCCCCCACCCGCCATCGACGTCGCCAGTCCTGCAACGCCCACCCCCCGATCCGCAGATCTCACCCGTCTCCTTACTCCCCTCGGCCGCGAGCTCGCACGTCTGCCCGTCGACCCGACCGTCGGTCGCATGATTCTGCAGGCCCGGACGGAAAAAGCCCTGCGGGAGGTGCTCGTGATCGCGTCCGGTCTGAGCATCCAGGACCCACGTGACCGCCCGCTCGAAAAACAGCAACAAGCGGATGCGGCCCATCGTCGTTTCGCGCATCCGGATTCAGATTTCCTCACGCTGCTCAACATCTGGGACACCTTTCACGACGAGTTCGAAAATCTGAGTCAGGCAAAATTGCGGCGTTTCTGCCGCGATCATTTTCTGAGCTACACCCGGATGCGGGAATGGCGCGACATCTACGCCCAGCTCTTCGACACGCTGCGGGAGCGGGATGGTTTAAAGTTCACATCCGTCTTCGACGGCCAATCCGAAAACCCCACGCCCAAAACCCAAAACTCAAGATCTGCACCCAACCCCGAACCCCAAAGCCCAAACTCTAAACTTGCCTTTGGTACGCCCGGCTATCGCGCCATCCACCGCAGTATCCTCTCCGGTCTTCTCGGCAATATCGGCCAACTCGATGAGGAAAACGGTGGCTACAAAGCGACGCATGACCGGCGGGTGACGCTGTTTCCAGGATCGGTGTTGCACCGGCGCGAGGAGCCGAAGAAGAAGCCCTCCTTCGCTAAAGCTAACGAGGGCGCGCCGCGCGATACGCGCGCGCCGCGCTGGATCATGGCGGCGGAAATCATGGAGACGTCCCGCCTTTACGCCCGCACGTGTGCACGGCTCGATCCGGCGTGGGCGCTCGATCTCGGCGCTCATCTCGTACGAATCTCGCACAGCGAACCGTTTTGGAACGAGGATGGCGGCCGCGTCATGGTAAAACAGCGCACCCGGCTTTACGGCCTGGAGCTCGAGCGGCGCTCCGTCGGCTACGGGAAAATCGACCCCGTTCATGCGACGGAAATTTTTATCCGTGAAGCGCTGGTCAACGATACGGTGGCGTTCCCGCTCGATTTCATCGCGCACAATCGCGCCGTCCGCGAGAAACTCGAAAACGCTCTCACGCGCACCCGTGACGCTGGCTATCTCAACCTCGACGAAGCGATCTATCGTTTCTACGCGGCGCGCCTCGCTCCCTCCGAAAACTCAAAGCCGAAAACCCAAAACTCAGGACCGGATTTTCTCGGTATTTCATCCGTCGCTGAACTCGTCGACCTCGTCCGAGAACGCCGCGGCGCCGAACCGCGCTTCCTGATGATGGAAGCCGAGGATCTGCGCGCGCCCGACACCGAGGTTGTCGATCCGGCTTCGTTTCCCGCGTCGCTGCCGCTTGCGAATTCCGCCTTGCCGCTCAACTACGCGTACAAGCCCGGCCAGACTGATGATGGCGTTACGCTTGATGTCAGCGTGCGCGAAGCCGAGGCGCTCACGCCCGCCGCGCTCGATTGGGCGGTCCCGGGCCACCTGGAAGCCAAGGTCGAGCATTACTTAAAGGCCGTGCCCAAGGAACTGCGCCGGGCTTTCGTGCCGCTGGCGGAAACCGCCAAAAGCGTGGCCCAGCAAATCGCGGCGCGTGACCGCCTCACGGACCGGCGCGAGACGTTGCTCGAAGCACTAGCCGCTCAGTTGCGGGAACGTTTCCGCGTCGCCGTCGAGCCGGCGCTCTGGGCGGACAAACCGTTGCCGGATCATCTGCGCGTGCGCGTGCGCGTGATCGACGACGCGCACCGTGAAATTTGCGCGAGCCGGGAACTGGCGGAGATCCATACCGCACTGCATTCACATCAACGCGCTGCGAGCGCGGCGGTGGCGCGCGTCGAGCCTGAGGCCTGGCGGCGCGCCCGCGCGCAGTGGGAAAAACCGCCGCAAACGGCTTGGACCTTCGGCGAAATTCCCGAACGGGTGCTCGTCACAGAGCAAGCCGGCATACCCGTATATGCGTTTCCCGCGCTCGTGGCTGAAACCGACGGCGTTGCCCTGCGCCTCACCCGCACACCGGAAGAAGCGGCTCACCTTACGCGCGCCGGTCTCTCGGTGTTGCTCGAACGACAGCTCAGCCACGAACTGACTTGGCTCGAACGTGACCTGCGCGGATTGCGCGACCTCGGTGCGCTCATCTCCACGCTCACGCCGCTGGTGGAACTTCAAGCCGACGCCCTCGCCTCGATTCGCCGTTGGGTGACCGACCCGACCCTGCTAGGGCGGGTCAAAGACACCCCGCCCGAGCTCACCGCGACGGCCT
This sequence comes from uncultured Opitutia bacterium, assembly GCA_903919985.1. Classification (GTDB taxonomy): domain Bacteria; phylum Verrucomicrobiota; class Verrucomicrobiia; order Opitutales; family Opitutaceae; genus Tous-C4FEB. The sequence goes on from CAIXKG010000149.1 coordinate 12,779, forward strand.
TCACCAATGCGCTCAACAAATCCAAAGCCGATCTGCGTGGCATCGTTCCGCGACTCACCGATCTGCTCCGCGAAGTTCTCACCCTCCGCCAAGACTTGCTCGTGCATTCGAAGCCGTATCCGGGGCTCGACCTCGATCTCGCTGCGCTGGTCCCGCCCAATTTCGTGGCGCACACGCCCTACGCGCAGCTCAGTCATTTTCCGCGCTATTTAAAAGCGATGAAGTTCCGCGCCGATCGCTGGCGCCAGAATCCGGCCAAGGATTCCGAGCGCGCCGCGCAGCTCGCGCCTTATGTCGCAGCCGCCACCCGCCTCTCCACAACGGTGGGACGGGTGCCAGCACCCGCCATCAACGCGGCCCACCTTGCGAGGTCCCAGCGGGTTGAGGGCACTCCGCCTACGTCCTTATTCTCCCCCGCCGCCCCCTTCCGCTGGCTCGTCGAGGAATTTCGCGTCAGCCTCTTCGCCCAAGAACTGGGGACGGCTGAGCCCGTATCCGCGGTGAAGCTCGATCGCGCCCTCGCGGAATTTAGCGCAGCCAAGCTCGCGAGCCGAGTTCCGGCCGGAGCGAATTCAGCTCCAGCCCCCGAAGTCGCGCCCAAGGTACCGCGTCCTCCCGCAACCGTCCGTCCGCTCACATCCGAAAAGAAATCCGCGCCGCTGAAAAACCTCAGCTCACTCGACCGGCTTTTTCCACGCTGAGCACGCGTGGACGTTATCCACCGCTGGTGAAAGTAGTCCTGACTCGTTTGCCGCCGAAACGTTTTGGCGTCGGAGCGTCATGGACTCCGAAATGTTGTCCGCGCGATGAGCAAACTCTGACGGCGTAAAGCGAGCGACCCTTTCGGTTCTTTCGTTCCGGCATGCGGGTCGCTGTCCGGCCCCATTTCAACGTCGCTCTCGTCCATGGGCTAAGTGCGTTAGCCCGGGTGATTTTGCGGACCATCGCGCTGGAAATCGCGTGACAGCCGGGGGATTTTCTTTTTTTAGCTCACGGCTACCAATCTCCCATGAGCGATCATTTCGACGAATTAAAGGGCCTCGTTGCGACTCTTGAAGCGGACCGTAAAACGCAGAAAGAAAAAGAAAAACGCGACGCGTGGACCAAGTATGTCTCGCTGTCGATGATCTGTCTCGCGGTGCTGGCCGCCATCGCCACGCAGCGCGGCGCGGGTTATTCATCGGCAACGATGAAGCAACTCAACGAGGCGACCTTCAATCAGGCCGAAGCGTCCGACCAGTGGGCTTTCTATCAAGCGAAGGGCATCAAACAGAGCATCTACGAACAGGAACGCGACCGCCTCGACACAGTTGGCAATCCCGATCCGAAAGTGCTCGCGTCGGTCACCGGCCGCATCGATCGCTACGAAAACGAGAAAAAGCAGATTTCCGCCGACGCCAAAAAACTTGAGGCGAAGCGCGACGAGGCCCGGAGTGCGGCAACACTCGCCGCCGATCTCGCTCGAGAAATGGGTCTCGCTACCACGGTTTTCCAGATCGCGATCGCCCTCGGCGGTGTGTGCCTGGTCGTTAAAAAGCGCTGGTTGTGGTACGTCTCGATGGGCACCGGCACGCTCGCGGCCGCCCAGATGTTTAAAGTTCTGCTGCTTAAATAGAGATCACCCCTTGCTCGCCGGCGGCTCCTCCGTTCGCGACCGCGTAAGGGCGATGTTCGCCGCGAAACGTCGCCGGCATTGGCCGGTAGTCAGCCACGGTTGTTTGGGTGGAGTTATCGCGATCGGCGATATTCAGCGCTGGATGGACCAAGGATCGTTTTTGAATTAAGCGAATGGTTTCGCACCGATCCGTTGGCGTAAGCGAACGTAGTGCGACCTCGCACCCCGAACGATCCGAACGCTTGCGCGTCGCGCGCCGGTAATTATCGGCCCACATTTTTTCGCACTATGACCCCATTGTTTCGCCATTTCCTGATCGGCCTTGCTTTCGTCTCCGCTGTTGGCCGCGCCGAATGGCAGATTTCCACCGTTGCCGGCACTGGTGTGGCCGGATTTACCGGCGACGGCGGCCCCGCGAATAAAGCGCAAGTCGATATGCCGTTCGGCGTCGTGCGCGGGCCGGACGGCGCGATCTGGTTCTGTGAGTATAACGGGCAACGCATCCGCCGGATTGCGGCCGACGGGACCATAAGCACGATCGCCGGCACGGGCAAAAAGGGTTACTCGGGCGACGGCGGGCCGGCCTCGGAAGCGACCTTCAATTTGCCGCACGAGATCCGTTTCGATGCCGCCGGAAATCTTTTTGTTGCCGACATGTCCAACCACGTGATCCGCCGGATCGACGCGAAGACGCACCTGATCACGACGGTCGCCGGCACGGGCAAACGCGGCTATTCGGGCGACGGGGGTCCGGCGCGTGAAGCCATGTTCAATCAACCGCACAGCATTCAATTTGGACCCGGCGGATTGCTCTACATCTGCGATGTCGGGAACAACGTAATTCGTCGGGTGGATCTCGCCACCGGCATCGTCAGCCTCTTTTCCGGTACGGGGAAACCCGGCGTCACCCCGGATCAGGCACCCATTGCAGGCACGCCGCTGCGGGCCCCTCGCTCGCTCGATTTTGATCAAGCCGGCAATCTCTGGCTCGCGACGCGCGAGGGAAATCAGGTGTTCAAATTCGATCTCAAAGCCGGCATCATTCACCACGTCGCCGGCACCGGTGAGTCGGGCTTCACCGGCAATGGCGGTCCGGCGAAACTTGCGAAACTGAGCGGACCCAAGGGCATCGCGGTCGACGCGGCCGGCAACGTTTGGTTCGCCGACACCGAGAGCCACACTATCAGGCGTGTGAACGCGACGACGGGTAACATCGAGCTGATCGCCGGCACCGGTGATAAAGGCAACGGCCCCGACGGCGATGCACTCAAATGCGCGCTTAACCGCCCGCACGGAGTTTTTGTCGACGCCGACGGCTCAGTCTTCGTCGGTGACAGCGAAGCGCATGGCGTGCGCTTGTTGCGCGAGCGTTGAACCGCGCCGCGGATTGACGGCGCCCTTTAGCGCGCCCGTAGGTTTTCCATTCTCGCCGCGCGGACGTATGCGCGCGCCGCCCACACGAGCTGGAAACGTCCGTGACGTTGGACCAACCGCAGGCGCGCGCCAAACGTTGCAGCGAGCCGGCGGCTCGTGAGGATTTTTGCCCGCGGACCCGCCGCTACGACGGCGCCATCCCGCAACAGCAGGGCGTGGGAAAAGCACGGCAGAATCTCCTCCACGTGGTGGGTGACCATTACGAGCGCGGGCGAGCCCGGCAGTCCGGCCAATCGGCCCAAAAACTCGAGGAAATCCTCGCGCGCCACCGGATCGAGTCCCGCGCAGGGCTCATCCAGGATGAGCAGCCGCGGTTTTGCCATGAGCGCGCGAGCGATGAGGACGCGCTGACGTTCCCCTTGGGAAAGAAACTGCCATTCGCGATCGGCGAGCTGCGGTACCCCAAGCGAGCGGAGAAGTTTCCGCGCGGCGGCCACATCGCGGCGCGTAGGGGTGAGCCACAGATCGAGTTGCGCATACCGGCCGCTGATCACGGTCTCGATCGCCCGCTCGGCCGCGGGCACGCTGGCCTGCAATGCGCTGGTCACGATGCCTATTTTGAGCCGGAGATCGCGCCAGTCCGCTTCGCCATAACGCTCACCGAGCAAGGAAATCTCGCCGCTGCTGGCCGATAGGTAGCCGAGCAATACCTTCAGCAGCGTCGTCTTGCCGCAGCCGTTAGGCCCGAGCACGGCCCAGTGTTCGCCACGAAGAACGCGCCAGTTCACTCCGCGCAAAATAGTGCTAGACCCGCGTTGCACCCGCAGATCGGTAACTTCGAGAATCGGCGACATCGTCCCAGTTTGCGGCGCCGGAGTTGCCCCGGTCAACCGCGCTTCCCCAGCGCTCAAAGTGCACGGCATTATCCGGACGCGCGAAAAAATCCGCTTTGCGTTTGGACGGGCTCCGCCAAGTTACGAGCAGAGTTTCCGTATATTAATTCACCGATGTCCCTCACGATTTATACCTACGCCAATTGCGATACCTGCCGCCGGGCGATCAAGTGGCTTCAGGCCCACGCGATCACATTTTCCGAGAAACCGATTCGTGAAATTCCTCCGAGTTCGGCCGAGCTGCGCACGATGCTGGCCGCCCGCGGCGGTGAACTGCGAAAATTGTTTAACACATCGGGCCGGGATTACCGCGCACTCAGCCTCGGCGAGAAATTGCCTGCGATGACCACGGCGGCCGCCCTTTCCCTCCTGACGGGAAACGGCAATTTGGTGAAGCGCCCGTTTTTAATCGGATCGAATGGCGTCGCAGAAGTTGGCTTTGACGAGACGGCGTGGTCCGCCGCACTGTTGGCGAAATGAATCCGCTGCAATCACTGGTGCGCTGGCTCGGCACCCATACGCTTTTCCCGGCAAGCCGGCTAAATGCCCGCGCCGAGACGATGCTTTGTATCGCAGCGCTCGCGGCGGCAGACGAGGCCGCGGCCCTGGCCGGCACCAGGCATTTAATCAAATCGCGCGACGGCGCCAAGGATTCGGCCCTGCGCTCGTACAACTATCGGCGCAATCAGGTTCACTACGTCTGCGACAACAGTGCGAAGGTCTAAGGGACGGAGAAAAAACCTCGTTCCGCATGCGCAGAGCCGGGCTTAACGCTCCCTCCGCTCGGCCGTGGCGCTCCGAAATCTTCGGGCAAATCTTTTCGGCGCTCGTTTCAGCCCAGACCTCGTAAGTTTTAGCATTTTTTTCTGATTTCCGGTCTGAGCCCGTCCGCCAACTCCGGGGCCGAATGCGGCCCGTTGGTCCGACGTGTCCATCGGGTGTTTGTTGTAGTCGTCGCGCTTTCCGAAAGGGAAAAACAATTTCGACGTAGTGCGGTGATCCTCCGCGACGAACATGATTGCCGCCTTGGTGACCGCGCGCATTTTTCCCGGTCTCATGACTCCGTTCTCCACGATACTTACGCATCCCGGCGGTGCTCACAAAGACGAGTTCCTCGCGTGTTGCGTTTTGGTCGCACTACGACCGGTGCCAATCCTGCGGCGCGAACCAAGTGCCGCCGACCTGCTCGATCCCGCGATGTGCATCGTAGATGTCGGCCAGCAACACGATCCAGCGCACAACAACTACGATCATCATCAGCTGGCGAAAGATCATCCGCCCACGTGTTCGCTCTCGCTCGTCCTGAGGGAGATCGGAATTTACGAGGACGCGCGCCAGTTCTGCGAATGGCTTGAGCCGGCCGAGTGGTTCGATTGTCGCGGACCATTTGCGACCGCACAGTGGCTCGGCGTGGAACGGGGTGTGTTGGACAAACTAATTTCCCCCATCGACATCACGTTGCTGCGCCGTTTCGCGTCGCAGTCGCGACTTTCGCCTTCGGAGCCGCTGTGGGAAATCATGCGTATGGTCGGGGAAGACCTGCTGGAATACGTGAAGTCGCTGCGCTCCCGCCTCGATTTTCTCGCCCGACATACGGAAATCTGGGAGTTCGACCTCGGCGACGGACCGGCCCAAGTTCTATTTCTCGCGCGCACTGAACCATTGCCGGACGAGCCCTCTTCAGGGATGGAGCGGTACGTTGAGGGTCGTGGACTCAAAGACAAAGTTGTCGCGATGATCTACCCGGATCGACGCGGTCAAGGCTACGGTCTTTCCCGTTTCCGCGACAGTATGCGGCTTGATTTCACGCGCATCGCATCGGATCCGCAGGTGCATTTCGCTCACGCCCGGGGATTCGTGGCCAAAACTTCCGCGACAAGCGTTGCGGAATTAAAGCGCCTGATTGAGCTCGCAGCGGTGCAGCTGGACTGAGCGGGACTAGGCAGGCAGGGCGCTTGATCCGTAACGAGCCGACTTGGCGTCGCGCTCGCTCTGAGCCGGGTTGCCCAACAGCGTGTTAAAGGATAGCCCGGCCTACCTTCGGAAGGGGCGCACGCCGCGCGTTTCGGCCCGCGCAGCCACCCTACGCTAGCGTCGCATCAAGCGTGATGGTCGCGGTGAGTAGGCGGGAGATCGGGCAGCCAGCTTTGGCCTTGGCGGCGATCTCGTTGAACTGAGCCAGCGCGATTCCGGGAACGGTGGCCTTCGCTCGAAGGTGTGACGCGGTCACGGTCCAGCCCGCCGGCGGAACATTCTCGAGGCTCACTTCGGCGGTGACTTCGACGCGCTCGGGTTTAAATCCGGCTTCGCCCAGCATGGCCGAGAATGCCATCGCGAAACAGCCCGAGTGGGCCGCGGCGATCAACTCTTCCGGATTGGTGCCAACACCCGACGCGAAGCGGGAGTTGAAGGAATAAGCGGCATCCTTCAAAGCGCCACCCGGGACGCTGAGGGAGCCATTACCTTCTTTGAGTGAACCATTCCAGACGGCGGAGGCGGTGCGTTTCATAGGCTCGTACCGCTAGTCTCGCAGACCGGTTTGGCAAACCCTGTCTCAAAAATTTTAAAAAAGTGGCGCGAGGCTTTGGCGGTCTCGTGCAGTCCGGAACGCGGGTCGAAGATGTGCGCTACTTGAGGGCGGCGCCTTGATTTATCGCGCGGGCCGCACTCACATGTTCTCCGCCAAACCGTTTCACGCCGTGTTCATCAACCTATCCGCCTATAAATTCACGCCGCTCGGGGACCTGCCGGAGCTGCGGGAACGTTTGCGCGACGTGGCGCAGGCGGGGCAGTTGAAAGGAACTATCTTACTCAGTCCGGAGGGTATTAATTTTTTTGTGGCCGGCGGCCGGACAGAGTTGGACCTCCTGCTCACGGTGCTTCGGGCCGTGCCCGGGTTGGAGCAGCTGACGGCGAAGGAGAGCGAGAGTGTTGACCAGCCGTTTAACCGGATGCTGGTAAAAATAAAAAAAGAGATCATCGCGTTCGGGGTCGAAGGCATCGATCCCTCGCGTCATCCTACGCGCAAGATCGCGCCGCAGCTCTTGAAAGCGTGGCTCGACGAAGGGCGGGCGGTCACGCTGCTCGACACGCGCAACGACTACGAGGTGAGCATGGGCACGTTTCAGGGCGCGGTGCCCGTAGGAATCGATCATTTCCGCGATTTCCCGGAAGCGGTGCGACGTCTGCCGGACGAATTGAAGGAGCGGCCCATCGTGATGTTTTGCACCGGCGGCATCCGCTGCGAAAAAGCTGGGCCCTACATGGAGCGTGCGGGGTTTCGCAACGTGCACCAACTCGACGGCGGCATCTTGAAGTATTTCGAGGAGTGCGGCGGCGCTCATTTCCAGGGCGAATGCTTCGTGTTCGACCGGCGCGTGGGCGTGGACTCGGCGTTGCACGAAACCAACTCGGTTATGTGCTTCAACTGTCAGATGCCGCTGCGCGAGGAAGAACAGCGCGATCCGCGCTACGTGCCGGATGTGAGTTGTCCGCATTGCTTCGGAAAAAAATCGGGCGCAAATGCCGCGGCGAAGAGCCCCGTCGAATAATTTCCGTAAACGATCGGTGTAGATCAGCGCGCTGACCGACGGATCGAAAGCTGTTCTGATAGGCGCTGACGTTTCCCTGCGCCGACAAATTCCCCCATGCGGGTGCGTCTGGGTTCAACTCGCGGCCCGTTGGCGCACCGTATTCGCCCGCGAGCCGGAGCGACGACGAGCGGCGGGCGTTGGCGAAACGTTTCGTGTCCCGTTGGCGACGGCGGAAATGATTTGTCGGCGCCAAGGCGGCGCAATTTTTTCCCCGGCCGCTACGTCGTTGGCGGCTGCGCTTTCGGTGAATCCGCGCTACGGGTATAATCGAGTCACGACTCGATCTGCTTTTATCGCGCCGCGCGCGCGATCGACTCCGCGCGGGCGTAATTTTTACGAAACGCGGCGCCGAGCTCGTTCGCCATGGTGATTTCGTCGACTTTGTTTTTCGAACCGAGGGCCTGTTTGATGGCTCCGTTGGCCCGCGCGTAGTCCACTGCCGTCAGATCCGTGAGCGCGGCCAGCGCCTCCGCCCGCGCTGTCACGGGAGCCGCATTAATTGCGCGCCAAGCGCGCGTCAGTTCCTCGTGGGTGTCCTGACACATTACGCGAATAATGAAGGCCATCTCGCGGAAAACGCCGCCCGTCCATTCGGTCCGGTAGATCAGCTGATCAGTCTGGGTAAATGGCATCGCGTCCGGATCACTCCGCAGCGGACGCAGACTGGTGTCCGCATAAAAATCCTTGCGCAAAGGCAATCGGCGCAGTGCGAAACGCTCCGGCCCGCCGGGCGTACCCGGCTTCAAATTCCAAAGTTCCTGCCCTTCCGTCGACAAAACATACTCGATGAACGCGATCGCCGGTTCGCGGTTTTTGGCGCCACGCAACAACGCGATGGGGTCGACGGAACTCACCGATCCACCTACGGGAGAAACGTAGCCGATTCGTTCCGAGGCATCGCGCCGGCGCACGGCCTCTTCCTGCTGTCGGCCGTAGAAATCGATACACATGCCGACGGCGCAATTTCCGGCCGCGACATCGATCGGCGGCTTTTGCGACGTGTCCGTGAAATAGCGCGCGTTGGCCCCGACGATTTGCATCAGCCGCAAGCCCTCGATCCAGCCTTCGCGCACCGCCTGGGCCTCGCGCGCTTTGGGATCACCCGCCGGATTTGCGCGAACCAAAGCCGCCAAACTTCGCTGCATCTGCTGTTGAATCACATTTTCAAACGCCTTCGCGATCGAACCGCTCTTTGTCGGATCGCAGAGCGCAACCTCGCCGATCAAAGCCGGATTCTGCAGATCGCTCCATTGCGCCGGCTCATGTTCGATGCCCAGCCGCCGCAGCGAATCGCGGTTGAAAATAATACCGTACGCACTGAGCACGCAGCCAACCCAGCGCCCTTCCTTATCCCAATATTCCTCGCCCGCGTACGTCCGCGGAATGACGTCGTCCGTAAACCACTGGGGATGCTTTTTAAGAATTCCGCTGTCCACGATGCGACCCGCCTTCGCTTGCTTGTCGAAATCGTACGTGCCTCCGCCAAAAAAGAGATCGATTCCGCAGCCGACGTCCGAAGCCATGAATGCCTCTCGCGCCGCGCGGGCCGCGGGCGAAGCGTCCGCGGGAAGTTTTTGATTTTGAAATCCAGCCTGCACGTCCGTGCTCCACGCTTGGCCGAGTTTTTTCGTCCAGTAATTTTGAAACGCGGCCGTGTACTCGCCTTCCATGAACCGCGCGATTTCGCTCGTGCCGCCCAGCACGCGCCAGTCGATCTTCACTGAGCGGCCAGTCTTTGCGCGGTACCAAGTCTTGAAACCCTGCGCGTATTCATGGCGGATCGCTTCATTGTGCGGAGTTACGAGCACGAGCGTGTCATCCGTTCGTTCGGTTTCCCGCTGTTTGGGGCGCAAGACGAATGGCAACGCGACGGTCGCCACGAGCGCGAAGACGATGACCCAGCGTTTCATCGCCGATCAATCCACCAGCACGACCACGTCCTCGGGCTCGACCGATGCAAACAACTCGCCGCTCGCCGCCCGCGTGCCGACGTACCGCGGGTTGCGCTCGACCATTTTCAGCGTCGTCCCGTTGCTTACGAAATCGTACTGCCCGATCTCGCCGAGATAAACGGAATCACCGATCGCGCCGCGAATGTTGTTCTGCGCTTCCGGCGCCTGCGTGATGGTCCAGCACTCGGGCCGGATGGAAACGGTCACGGTTGCGCCGGTCGCCACATTGGCCAGCGGATCGCCCATGATGCCCTGAAAACGACCGACCGAGGTCTCGACCCAAATCTTGTCGCCTTCGCGTCCGAGCAGTTTTCCCGGAATGAAATCGGTTTCGCCGATGAAGTTCGCGACCGTCTTGCGGTGCGGCCGCTTGTATACCTCGCGCGGCGATCCGACCTGCAAAATGTGTCCGCTCTCGAGAATCGCCATGCGGTCCGAAACTGAGAGCGCCTCCTTCTGGTCGTGCGTTACGTACACCGTCGTCAACTTGAACTCTTTGCACACCCGGCGGATTTCCGTCCGCATCTCAAGCCTCAGCTTCGCATCGAGGTTGGAAAGCGGTTCATCCAGCAAGAGACAGCGCGGCCGGATTACCAGCGCGCGCGCAAGTGCCACGCGTTGCTGTTGTCCGCCGGAAAGTTGATTGGGGCGGCGCTCCGCATACTGGCCCATGCGTACCGACTCCAAGGCCTCACCGACGCGGCGCTTGATTTCATCTTTCGCGACCTTCCGCTCTTCGAGGCCGAAGGCCACGTTCTCCGCGACACTCATGTGCGGCCAAAGGGCGTAGCTCTGGAACATCATTCCAGTATTTCGCTTGTGCGGCGCGAGCCGCGTCACGTCTTCGTCGCCGAAAAAAATCTTTCCCTCTTCCGGGATGTAGAATCCCGCCATGCTGCGCAGCAGGGTCGTCTTCCCGCAACCGCTCGGGCCGAGCAGGAAAAAAAGTTCTCCGGGTGCGATCTCCAGATTGAGATGATGCAACGCGGTGACGCTTCCGAAGCGCTTGGTGAGTTGCTGAATTCGAATGGAAATCATGCCGCGCGTAAGCGTCGAGGACGCAAGATTTGGACTAAATCCAAGTCAAAGTAATAAACCCTCAGGGTGGCGGCGGAACGGATTGCCACATGTCGCTCACGCCGCCTCGCTCCCAGCACGTCCATGCCGCGCCCGAAGAAAAAATCCCCTTCCCTCCATCCCGACCTTGAAAGCGTGCTCTACACGGAAGCGCAGATCAAGAAGCGCATCCGCACGTTGGCCGGCGAACTGAAGGCCGTGTACGGCGACGGCGAGTTCACCATCGTTTCGCTGATCAACGGCGCGATCATGTTCACCGCCGATCTCATGCGCGAGATCGACAACCCCGTCCGCCTCGACTGCATCCGCATCTCCAGCTACGGCGCGAAAACCAAATCCGTCGGCGCGCCGCAGCTCATCGCCACGCTCACCCTCGATATCGCGAATCGTCACGTGCTGATCGTCGACGACATCCTCGACACAGGCAAAACGCTCACGCTGGTCGCTGGCCTCGTGCGCAAGCTCGGTCCCGCGAGTCTGCGGACCTGCGTGCTACTCGATAAAACCGCGCGCCGCGAAGTTCCGTTCGAGGCCGATTTCGTGGGTTTTAAAATTCCCGACAAGTTCGTGATCGGGTACGGCCTCGATTATGCCGAGCGCTACCGGAATCTGCCCTGCATCGGGGTGCTGAATCCCGCCGCGGCGGGATGATTCGATGCGAGCCATGGGCCGTGTTGAGCGCCGCGGTGTTCTGCATCCAAGGCGAGCGCGCTTTCCGGAGCCGCTTTCCGGCGCCGCTTTTTTTCGCTTGGTCGAACGAAGCCAGGAGAAAATCTTGGGCCGACCGACGCTGCTGGGGTTGGAATTGCGGTTGGCTCGGCTAAGGCCCGGTCGCACTCACTTTGGCGCGTTCAACGCGAGCGTCACGATAACCGGCCGGTGGTCGCTCGCTTCCTTTACACCGGGACCGTCGTAGATTCGCGCCGCTCCACCTTTCACTGCGAGCCGTAGCAGCGGGGAAACCAACAGGTGGTCGACGCGAGAGTAGGATTCGATTTTCGCGTAGTAGTGGGTCCACGTTTCGCCCCGGCTGTCGGTGGCGGGGAGCAATTCGGCGACGGTCGTTTTCCCCCTCTCCTGGAGATGAGCGAGTGCCTTGCTGGTTTTGTCGTCGTTGCAGTCACCGAGAATGACGAACCGCTCCGTCGCCGGCGCCGGAAACCGTTGCAACACGCGGTCGCGCACCGCCGTGGCTTCACCCGCGCGCCTCGTGGCCGAAAGCGGATCGTCGGGCCGGTCCGTAAACCGACTTTTCAAATGGACGGCGAACAGTGTGAGGTCTCCGCCCTCGGTCGCCACGACCACTTCGAGCAGGCCGCGTTTCACGGTCTCGCGCGATCCCATATAAGCAAAACTCAAGTCGGTGTGCTGAGTGACGCGTTTCAGCGGTCGCTTCGACAGCAAGGCGACGTGCCGGTCTGCGTCCTTCCCGACCAACAACGCCGCGTACGCGTAGGTCAGACCGTCGCTCTGTAAATCGCGGCGCAATTCCTCGAGATGCGCGGCGTCGCCCATTTCCTGCAGTACGAGCAGATCAGCATCGAGCGCACGGATGACGCTCCGCAGCGCCCGTTTTTCCGCCTCGGGCTTCGGGTAGTCTGTGCGATAACCGGCCTCGGTGATGCGATCCGCGGGACCGTAATTCTCCACGTTGTAAGTGGCGATGCTGAGCGTTTCCGCTCCGGCGATCGATGCCGCGCACAGAAACAGTCCGAGCCATTTTTTAACCACGGATGCCACGGATTGAACGGATAAATCGCAGCGAGATTTTCAGCCGCCCACCAGCGCGCGCTCGCGCTCGACCAGCGTCGGGTGCGAATAATAAAACGCACTGAACCAGGGGTGTGGCGTGAGATTGCTCAGGTTTTTCTGCGCAAGCTTGCGGAGTGCGCCCAACATCGCGGCGGGGCCGCCCATGGCGTTGCGCGCGAAAGCATCCGCCTCGTACTCATGTTTGCGGGAAAGGCGGTTGCTCACGGGTGAGAACCAAAACGTCACCAGCCCGCTGAGCAGGCCAAACAGCAAAAACGCCGGCGCCAGTTCGCCCGCGGGGAAACCGAACGTCAGATTGAACCATGGACTGCGCGCCAACCACGCGATGAGCGCGAAGCCGCCGAGCAGCGTCGCGGCCGACAACGCGATCATCTTCGGGATGTGGCCGCAGCGGTAGTGTCCGATTTCGTGCGCCAGCACCGCCTCGAGTTCCTCCGGTGTGAGCTGCGCGATCAAGGTGTCGTACAAAACGATGCGCCGAAACTGGCCAAAGCCCGTGAAAAAAGCGTTCGAATGCCCCGAGCGTTTGCTGCCGTCCATGACTTGGATCGTCGCGGCGCGAAATCCGGTCCGATCGCCGAGGGCGAGTAGTCGCGTACGCAGTTCACCCTCGGGCAGCGGGGTGAGTTTGTTGAAAAGCGGCAGGATGAGTTTCGGGTACAGCACGAGCATGAGAAGCTGAAATCCAAACATCAGACCGAACCCCCACATCCACCACGCCGCCCCGACCCAACGCACCAGCGATAGCAACGCCCACAAAAGAGGAAACCCGATCGCAAGGGTCACGGCGACGCCCTTGATTTTATCCGCGACCCACAGGCCCGGAGTGCTTTTGTTAAAGCCGAACTTCGCTTCGAGGCGAAATTGCGCCCACCAGTCGAATGGCAACGACGGCACGCCAAGCAGCAGGCCGACGATCAGGATAAACAGCGCGTCGTCCCACACCGCGCCCGGTGCGCCCCAAGCCGCGACGTGACCGTAGATCACCGGCAGCACTCCACCGAAAATCGCGAGCGCGCCCACGCACGTGTCAAAGATCTCCGTAACCACAGCAAACCGCGATTTTTCCAAAGTGTAAGCCACGGACTTCGCGTAGGTCTCGCCATCCATGATGGCCGCTGCGGCCGCGGGAATCGTGAGGGCATGGCGCCTCACCTCCGCCCGGTTAAGCGCCGAAAGGATGAGTTCGCCCGCCAGTCGCAGGGCCATCAACGCCGCGGTAATCATCAACACGATATTCATGCGCTCCAACACCACGCGAAACGGCCGCCGCGGCCAGTCCAAAGATTGATTGAATCCGGCGCCACCCCACCCATCTTGCCACGCGTGGAATCCAAGGCAGCCAATCTCTCGTTCGAAGCCGCGCTTACTAATCTCGAATCCATCGTGGAAGCGATGGAGTCGGGCGACGTCCCCCTCGCTGAATTGCTCGCGCAATTTGAGGAAGGAACGAAATTGCTCAAGATCTGCGAAGCCCGACTGAAGGCCGCCGAGCTGAAAATCGAGCAACTCAAAAAACAGAAGGACGGTGTCAGCTTCGAAAAATTCGCCACCGAGCGCGAAACCTAACGCGGCCCGGATTCGGCCGACCCACCTTTATTCTTAATCTAATTTAACTCATGCCCGGCACCAAGCTCCTTAAAATCATCCGCGGTCCCGCCGACGTCAAAGCGCTCGACGCCGCTCAGCTGCCCGAGCTCGCGCAGGAAATACGCGACGAGATTATTGCCGTCACCGCCAAAAATGGCGGCCACGTCGGCCCGAATCTCGGCGTGGTGGAACTCACGATCGCGCTCCACCGCGTATTTGATACGCCGACGGATCAGTTCGTCTTCGACGTCGCCCATCAGGGCTACGTGCACAAGCTCCTCACCGGCCGGCACGGCGATTTTTTCCGCCAGCTCCGCCAGACGAATGGTGCCAGCGGTTTCCTTTATCGCTCCGAGAGCCCGCACGATAGCTTTGGCGCCGGCCACGCCGGCACCGCGCTGAGCGCGGCCCTCGGCATGGCGACGGCCCGCGATTTGCGCGGCAGCTCGGAACATGTCGTCGCCGTCTGCGGCGATGCGGCCTTTACCTGCGGCGTCACCCTCGAGGCTTTGAACAATATCGCGGGAAGCACCAAGCGCCTCATCGTCGTCCTGAACGACAACGAGTGGTCCATCGCGAAAAACGTCGGTGCCATTTCCAGCTACCTCAACCGCCTCAGTACGAGTCCGACCTACAACAAGCTCCACCACGACGTGGAGGGTTTCTTCAAGAGTTTCCCGGCCGGCGAGGAGATGAATCGGATGTACCATAAGTGGAAACGCGAGACGAAGGACTTCTTCGTGGAGTCTTCGCTCTTCGAGAAATTTGGCCTTCGTTATCTCGGCCCGGTCGACGGCCACGATTTAGACAAGCTCCAGAAAAACCTGGAGTTCGCGAAGCACGCCGACGTGCCTGTGCTCATTCACGTGCTCACGAAAAAAGGCCGGGGCCTCGACGCCGCCATCGCCCATCCGGAAAAATTCCACGGTCTCGGCGCGTTCGATCCTGTGACCGGCAAGAGCGAGCCGGCCGCGGTTGGCACGCCGCCCACGTACCAAGATGTCTTCGGCCACGCCCTCGTGCGTTTCGCGACCAAAGATGCGAATATCCTCGGCATCACCGGCGCCATGCCAAGCGGCACTGGGCTGATTCACCTCGCGAACGAACTGCCGAAACAATTCTTCGATGTCGGCCTCGCCGAGGAGCACGCCGTTTTGTTCGCCGCCGGACTTGCGACCAAAGGATTCCGCCCGGTCTGCGCGATCTATTCCACGTTTCTGCAGCGCGCCTACGACCAGATCATCCATGATGTCGCGCTGCAAAATCTGCCGGTGACGTTCTGCATGGATCGCGCCGGCCTCTCGCCGAACGACGGCCCGACGCACCACGGGCTTTTCGATATTTCGTATCTGCGGTGCGTTCCCAATGCGACAGTCATGCAGCCGAAGGACGAGGACGAGCTCGTCGACATGTTGCACACGAGCCTGCATTTGCCGGGCCCGGGGTTCATTCGGTATCCGCGCGGCGCCGGCACGGGCGTGACGATCAAGGACAAACCCGTCGCGCTGCCGATCGGACAGGCGGAAATTTTGCGCGAAGGTTCCAACGTTATGATCTGGGCTCTTGGCCCGATGGTACGCGATGCGTTGAAGCTCGCCGAGCGGCTTGAGCGCGAAGAAAATATTTCGGTCGGCGTGGTAAACGCGCGTTTCGTCAAGCCGCTCGACCGCACGCTGCTCCTCAGCCACGCCGCGCTCATTCCCCTGCTCGTCACGATGGAAGACCACGTGCTTGCCGGAGGTTTCGGGAGTGCAGTGCTCGAGGCGTTGCAGGACGCGGAATGCCCGACGGCCGTCGAGCGCATCGGCTGGCCGGACAAATTTGTGGAGCACGGCACCAACGGCCAGATCCTCCGCGCCGCGTACGGGTTATCGCCCGAAGATATTCACCGTCGCGTGCTCAACCGCTGGCGTAATCTGCGCGCGGAGCACGCCGCGGCGGGCGTGTAATTTTCACGCGCGGGGGTTCAATATCCCGGCGCATCGGCCGTGCGACGATTCCTGTCGAAGCACTGCGGTTGGAAAAATTTAAGTTTCCTTTTTTGAACCGCACCTCTGTCACCGCTTTCCCCCAATCCCCCTGATGAAATCGCCCGATCGTTTTTTGCGGCATATCCCCTCTCTACGCGGCGTCAGCCTGTCGCTCCTCCTCGTCGGCAATGCCGCTTTGAGCGCGGCCGAGAGCCCGGTCATAGCCGCGACAGCTCCGGTCGTCGCAGCAGCTGCCGTCGCCCGGCCAAACACCGCGATCATTCCGGTGCCGCAACGTTCCGAGGACAAACTTCCCCCCAACGCCATCAGCGGTTTTAACACCCGCCACGAACGCTACGTGGGCCTCGCGAAACAGGGTGAAATCGATCTGCTCTTCCTCGGAGATTCCATCACGCAAAACTGGGGCGGCGTCGGCAAAGAAGTCTGGGCACAGTACTACGGGAACATGAAGGCTGCGGCCTTCGGGATCGGCTACGACCGGACCCAGCATCTGCTGTGGCGCTTGCAGCATGGCGAGGGCGAGGGCTTCAGTCCCAAGGTCGTCGTGATCATGATCGGGACAAATAACATTGGCCTGAATACCCCGCCCGAGATCGCGGTTGGTATCGGTGCGATCGTACACGAAGTGCGGACGCGGTTTGCGTCCGCAAAAATTCTCCTGCTCGGGATTTTCCCCCGCAACACAAAGGACTCCAGCGATCGTCATCGCGTCGCGGAAGTGAACCAACTCATCGCCCCGCTCAACGACGGCCAGCACGTTTTCTTCCTCGATCTCGCCGACAAGTTCATCGGGCCCGACGGCGCTATTCCAGCTGCGCTCATGGCCGACCGCGCGGTCCTTCATCCCACCGCCCAAGGTCATGCGGTTTGGGCCGAAGCGATGAAAGAATCGTTGGGGGAATTATTGAAATAGGTGCGCCGACTCGAAGCCGGCCATGCACGGGCGATTTCTTCGAGCGCGCGCCGATGCTCGGCCGTTTCGCTCCCTGAAAATCCCCGTCCTCCGTCAATTTGCTCCTTGGTCTGCATAAAAAGATCCGGGTCGTGCTTGCGCTTGGTGTACGCTCGCGCGGTGGCTGGGCCGACTTAGCCGCAAGCTGTCCGGTTGGAACCGAGGTTCTGGGTGACGCCACCGTCGTCGCGCCGGCGGATTCCAACTTGCGTCGAAAATAATTCTTTTGGCCGGGGCGCCGTCCCGCGCAGGGTGTATTGGTTTTTTACGTTGCGCCGCGACGCGGGCTGCGACTTTTTCAGCGCTCTAGTTCGCGGGCGTAGTATACTGGCTATTATGTGTGCTTCCCAAGCATGAGAAGCGGGTTCGATTCCCGCCGCCCGCACCATTTTTATGACTCATCGGGTCCGGCGTGTGACCGGCGATGAGAGCTCGGGCAATTGCGCTGGCCGTCGGCCAGCCTAGGCGGCTCCGCCGATCGGGAAAACGGGTTGATTTAAACGTTTCATGGATTGCATGAAATCGATGAATGCTTCTCATGGGGCTCCCTTTTTATGATTCGAGCCCCCTTTTTATCGCTCCGTTTTTTTATCGCCCTCGGCCTTTTTCTCGCCGGCGCCTTTTACGCCGTCGGGCAGCCTCCGGCCAATGCGGCCGCCCCCAAAGCTACGGTCGAGCAACGCCTGGCGAGTCTTGAGGCGTACATGACCAATGCCGATCCGGCGGCGGCTTTGAAGGACACGAGCGGCCGGGTACCCGCCGGTCTCACGACCCCGGAAGTGGGAATACCCGGACCAGCCCATAACACCTGGATGATGGTGAGCGCGGCGTTAGTGCTGTTCATGACGCTACCTGGTCTCGGCTTGTTCTATGGCGGACTCGTGCGAACCAAGAACGTGCTCTCGGTCATGGCCTGGTGCCTTGGCATCGTGAGCCTGGTCACCGTCCTCTGGTGGGCGGTGGGTTACAGCTTGGTGTTTGGGAAAAGTTTTCAGAGCGCATACCTCGGGGGCTCGGAGTTTTTCTTTTTGCGCGGGGTGACCTCGGCGCCGAATCCCGACTATTCCTTCTGGGTTTCGCATAATGTCTTTGCGATGTACCAGCTGGCCTTTGCCATCATTACGCCAGCGGTGGCGATCGGCTCGATCGTCGAGCGCGTGAAGTTCTCGGCCGTGCTGGTGATCGTATCGCTCTGGTTGCTCGTCGTGTATTGTCCGCTGGCTCACATGGTGTGGGGCAGCAACGGCCTCATGAATGGCGTGTTCAATACCGCGGCCACGATTAAGGCGATCGACTTCGCGGGCGGTATGGTGGTCGAGATGGCCTCGGGCTACTCTGCCCTGGTGCTCTGCCTTATCGTTGGGCCGCGTCACGGCCATGGCCGGACGCCGATGCCGCCGCATAGCTTGGTGCTCTGCGTGGTTGGCACCGGGCTCCTGTGGGTCGGCTGGTATGGGTTTAACGCCGGTTCGGCGATTGCCGCCGATGGCATCGCAGCCAACGCGTTTATGACGACCACTCTGGCGGCGGCGGTCGCGGCCGGGGCGTGGGCGCTGCTGGAGCGCATCGTGCGGGGCAAGGCAAGTGTACTTGGTTTTTGCTCGGGCGCCGTGGCGGGTCTGGTCGCGATCACACCGGCCTGCGGGTTTGTGGATGCGACCGGCTCGCTCGTCGTCGGCGTACTGGGCGGGGCGGTTTCGTACATCGCCTGCACCAAGATTAAGTCCATGTTCCGCTACGACGACGCGCTCGACGTCTTCGGAGTGCATGGGGTCGGCGGTACGGTCGGTCTTTTGCTCACGGGTTTGTTTGCCACCCCCGCAGTGAATGCAAATTTGAAGATCAATCTTGGCGGAGTCGTCGGCCAGTCCCTTTGGTTCGAGCAACTGAAAGGCATCGGGCTGACGCTGATCTGGGCGGTGTGCGGGACCTTGCTGGTTACCGGGGTGGTGAAGGCGTTGATGGAACTTCGGCCGACCCTCGAAGAGGAACAAAAAGGTTTGGATATCTCAGACCACGGCGAGGAAGGCTATATCTTCGAGCCCAAGTCCTGATGTTGTTCAAAAAATAACCTTGGACCCGAAATGATATTCGGGCGCTGATTCGGGTCGCAGCCCGAACGTGTTCCCCGAGGTTTCTCGCTCTCGGGACTTGGCTCAACGCGCGTGTTCGTCCGAGCGGTTGGACAGACTTTCGCGGGTGAAGAAACGGCACCTTTGTTGGAGCCGGTCTCGGCTGACACCGGGCCTGGCTCAACGATCCCGGCTACAGAGGCCTGACGTTTCTTCGCGTCACGGAAGCTACGTTTGTACTCGCGGTGCTGCCCCGGGGAGCGACTCGGCACAAGTGATCGGGCCTGATGGCGGTTCCCGAGTAGCAGCCGTGGCGCCGCGCCTTCAGCCCGCGAGCGTTCAGGGGCAGATCGTTCGCGAGGTCACGCGTTGACTTCCGCGGCATTCCTAAACACCCCTTTTTTCGGTCTTCGACTACCCCGCAATCGTGACCCAGCTCGAGCGTTGTACTGTCTGCTCCGCGGCCCCAAACGCCTTCTCTTCGCCCCTTCCCCCTGTCCTCCCCCACCTGAAATAAAACGGTTTTCGCACCACCCGGGCCCGCGATTCGCACCCATGACCACCCTCAAAAAATATCCGAAGGCTCCGTATGTTGCGACCCGGGAGGCGATGGATCGCCGTCATTTTCTGCGATCCGCCGGCGTGGCGCTCTCCCTGCCGTTTCTCAATTCAATGCTGCGGCCCTTCGCCCGGGCCGCGGAGGCGTCGCCGCTGGGAACGAGCGAAGCGCCTCGTCGTATGTTTGGCATATGTAACAACCTCGGCCTGCTGCACGAAAACTTTTTCCCCACGGGTGCTGGCCGCGATTACGTGGCCTCGCCTTATCTCAAATTGCTGGATGCGCACCGCAAGGATTTCACGGTTTTTACCGGTGTGTCTCATCCCAATGTCGATAGCGGCCACCCAGCGGACGTCTGCTTTTTAACCGCGGCGCCTCATCCGGGCGGTGGCGGATTCCGCAACACCATCTCGCTCGATCAATTGATCGCCGAGCGAGTCGGGACCCTCACGCGCTTTCCCTCGCTGACGCTCGCCGTCAACAGTCGGGCCCGCAGCCTCTCGTTCACCGGCACCGGAGTCGCCATTCCTCCGCAGGACAAGGCAGCGGAAGTCTACCAACAATTATTTTTCCAAGGGACCGAAGCCCAGATCGCGGCGCAAATCACGGAACTGGACAACGGCCGCAGCATCCTCGACGCGGTCGCCGCTCAAGCCCGGGATCTCCAGAAAAATTTGGGGTCCGAGGATCGCGACCGGGTGGAACAATATTTCACGAGCGTGCGCGATTTGGAAAACCGCCTTCAAGCTTCGAAGGGCTGGGAGCGAAAACCGCGTCCGGTCGTGAGCGCGCCTGCGCCCGTGGATCCGCAGACTCCCGCCCAGTACATGGAAAAAGTAAAAGTCATGTACGATCTGGCGATGCTCGCGTTCCAGACCGACTCGACTCGCTCGATCACGTTGATGTTGGACAGCGTGTCCACGCCTGTCGTCGAAGGCATCCCCGGAGTCGCCATCACCGACACTTACCACAACTTATCCCACCACGGGAAAGACGAGGACAAGCTGGGCCAGTTGAAGGCGCTGGATCTCGGCCACATGAAATTGTTGGACCGGTTGTATTCGAATTTCAAAGGCGTGGCGGAAAACGGGGGCAACCTGCTCGATCGCACGATGGTGCTCTACGGTTCGAATTTCGGCGATGCGAACCAGCACGTGAACGTCAACATGCCGATCGTCTTTGCCGGCGGCGGATTCAAGCACGGGCAGCACCTCGTGTTCGACAAGGAACGAAACTATCCGCTGCCGAATTTATTTGTTTCGATGCTGCACCGGCTCGGCATGGAGCAAGATCGTTTCGCCTCATCGACCGGCAGTATGCGCGGGCTCGATCTCATTTGAAGACCAGCCGCAGCCGAAATTTTTTTATGGCCCGCTTTCGCGTTCCGTCCCCGCACCCCCGGCCGCCCGGGCTTCTTCGTTGGTTCGCAGCGAGAATGCCGGTCGGTATGTTACTGGCGCTCGCCGCCGGAGCTTCCGCTCCGCTGCGCGCGGCCGAGTTGGCGAAGCCGATCGCCGATTTCACTGAGCAATATTGCGCGAGCTGTCACAACGGCGCGGACAAGGCCGGCGGACTGGATCTCGACGCGTTGAAATTTTCTCCGGCAGACAACACCAATTTTCTCACGTGGGTAAAAATTCACGATCGGGTCGTCGCGGGCGAAATGCCGCCGAAAGAGGAGAAGCGCCCGGACCAGCTCGCCCTGCGGGCGTTTACGACAGAGCTGAAATCTTCCCTCATCCAGCACGAGCAAGCCGCGATCGCGCGGAGCGGCCGGTCGGTCCTGCGCCGACTAAACCGGTCGGAGTACGAAAATTCCCTGCGCGATATTTTTCAGGCCCCGCTCCTTATCGTGCAAAGCCAGTTGCCGGTTGATGGAGAAGCCCATCGCTTCAACAAGGTGAGCAAAGCGCTCGAGGTGTCCTACGTACACATGAGCCGTTACATGGAGGCCGCCGACTATGCGATGCGCGAGGTCATGGCGGAGCAACTGCTCCGTCCGCCCACCGCATCGCGGCGTTACTACGCGCGCGATCAGGCTTCGATGGTCGTATTTTGGAATAACCTGAACAATCCCTCCGCGCCGCGACATACCTTTCCGGTTCTCGACCAAACCGGCCAGCCAGAGGTTCTCGCGAAGACGGCGCCGATCACTGTTGGCGCCACCAACCCCGAACTCCGCGAACGGGAAGCGGTGGGCATGATCTCGAGCGAATACGAGGGCTTTGTTTACAGCTTCGACGAGTTTCGCGCGCCCACCACCGGCCGTTACCGGGTCAAGTTCAGCGGACTGACGGTCTGGGTCGGGACCGGCGGTCACCGGACAATTTACGAGGGACTGGACCGGGTCGGCACCATCGACGAGCCCTATTGGTTTTTCGGCAAAGGCTCGGACGTCTCTGAGGGAAGGCGTAACGAATCGATCAATGTTTATACCAAGCGCGGACCGTTGAGTGGCCGCCGGGTGGGTGGTTTCGACGTGAAGCCCGAAGCATCCGTGAGCGATCTCGGCGAAGTCTGGCTTTACGCCACCGAGTCGCTGTCGCCCAACGCCACGCGCTTTTATCGCTCTCGTCCGACCGGCCACAACTGGCCCTACAATCATACGAATCCGTGGGCGCAAAAAGATGGTCAGCCCGGCGTCGCGTTTCGCTGGATGGAAGTCGAGGGACCGCTCTACGACGAATCCGCCGGCGCAGGTTACCGCCTGCTCTTCGGCGATCTGCCCCTGCAACGAGTGGAATCTGAAGCCGGTGCGGTCGCGTTGTCGGTGGCGGCGGCGGGCAATGGCCGCGGCGGACGGGGCGGTGGTGCGCCACTCACAAAGGTCAACGTGGACGTCGTCTCGACCGATCCCGCGCGCGACGCCGAGCGTTTGTTGCGGGCTTTCATGCAACGCGTGTATCGCACGCCGGTGAAAGAGAGCGACGTCGCCCTCTTTCTGGAAGTTATCCAGCAACGTCGCGCGGCGGGGCTCGGATTTGCCAAGGCCATGTTGGTGGGTTACGCCGCGGTACTGGCGTCTCCCCAATTCATTTTCGTCGAGGAGCCCGTGGGTCGACTCGACGACATGGCGTTGGCGACGCGCCTGGCGCTTTACCTGTGGAACTCGGAACCGGATCCCGCGCTGCGCGCCCGCGCCGCGCGGGGCGAGCTGCAGCGTCCAGAGGTGTTGCGCGCCGAGACCGAGCGCATGCTGCGCGACCCCAAGTCGGATCGCTTCGTCGAAGCGTTTTTAGACTACTGGCTCGATCTCCGGAAAATTGCCGACACCACACCGTCGGCCGTTCTCTACAACGACTACACGCTCGACGATGCTCTGACGGAAGCAGCGGTCGATGAAACCCGCTTGTATTTCGCGGAACAGCTGCGGGCCAATCTGCCGGTGCGGACGATCGTGGACTCGGATTTCACTTACGTGAACGAGCGGTTGGCTGAGCACTATCAACTGCCGTCGGTCGACGGCGTGAAAATGCGCCGGGTGCAATTGCCGCCTGGAAACGTCCGCGGGGGATTCATGACCCAAGCCAGCGTCCTCAAGGTGACGGCGAACGGCACGACGACTTCGCCTGTGCTGCGCGGAAAATGGATTATGGAGCGGATCGTAGGCTACGAGATCCCGCCTCCGCCGGCGTCGGTCCCGGCGGTGGAGCCGGACACGCGGGGCGCCGTGACGATTCGTCAACAGCTCGACAAACATCGGGCGGATGCCAGCTGCGCCATGTGCCATCGGAAGATCGATCCGCCGGGATTTGCCTTGGAAAGTTTTGATGTGATGGGCGCGTGGCGCGAAAATTACCGGGCGGCGGCGCCCGGGGGTGGCGAAATCGGATTCGGCAAGGACGGCTGGCCTTTTCAATTTCGCTACGCCCTGCCGGTGGATTCCGCGGGCGAACTGTCGCCCGGGCACAGTTTCAAGGATGTGCGGGGACTCAAGCAGCTGCTGCTGGCCGATGAGGATCAGATTGCGCGCAACTTCGTTCGCCAGCTTACCGTTTTTGCGACCGGTGCGCCCGTCGGATTTAGCGATCGGGAAAAGATTGAAGCCATCCTGCGCAAAACCAAAGCCGGCGGCTACGGCATCAGAAGCCTCGTGAGCGAAATCGTCCAAAGTGAACTGTTTCTCAACAAATAATACGGAACGCCCCAAGAGCTTCCTTACTTTAACCGCGGATGCCGCGGATACGCCTTCCCCACCCGTGCCATCCGTGAAATCCGTGGTTAAACAAGCTCTGCAGCTCGTGCCAAGAAAACGATTTCTCCCTCTGCTCGTGATGGGGTGGATCCTTTGCGCTGCGCCGCTCTCGGCGGCGGACGCCGCGACTCCAGGTGCAAAGCCGGCTTTCACCGCCGAGCAAGTGACGGCGCTTGAAACGTTGCGGCGCGAACTAGCCCGGCTCGATCCGATGTTGGAAAAGGTCACCGAACCGGACCACAAGGCCTGGGTGAAATCCAAGGTGGAAAAATTAAAGGCCCGTTTTCAGGAGCTGGAGAAAACCGCCTTCGACCAAACAAAATTCGACGAGCTGCGCTTTGACCTGAACATCGAATATCAACGCCTCGCCGTCTGGCTGAGGCCAGCGGCGATTCCCGCCCGCTCCAAAGCGAAATAAATATCCAGCCGAGAAACGGCATTCTCGCACCAGATATTTCAAACCCAAGTCTGGGGCAACGCGCGTTGACGTGACCGCCTAAAACGGAGCCGGGCAGCTTTTAGTCTGGGCAACCAGAAAGGAGACTCAGCAGGAACGGCGAACGACATACCTGCACCAGTTTCGCAGCTCAGCACCGCGCTATCCCTGCGGAGTCACTGGTAGTCGCGCCGTCCATCGAGTGCACTCTTGAGTGTCACGGAGTCCGCGTAGAGCACCCCGCCGCCACTGGGTAGGCCGAAACCGATGCGGGTGACTTTCAAGCCGGCGGGCACCGCCAGCGTTTCCGTCAAATAGTGACACGTCGCTTCTCCCTCCACGTCGTTGGACAACGCCAGGATCAATTCGCGCACGTCACCCGCCGCGATTCGCGCTTGCAGCGCCGCGAGGTTCAAATCGTCCGGGCCGACCCCGTGAATCGGCGAGAGCTTCCCGTGCAGCACATGGTAACCGCCCCGAAATGCCGCGCTCCGCTCGATCGCCACCAGGTCCGGCACTTGCTCGACCACGCACACCACGCCGTTTGCGCGTCGCTCATCGGCGCAGATCGCACACTGCTCGCCTTCGGCCAGATTGCCGCACTTCGTGCATCGCCGCACGGTTCGCGCGGCTTCCTCCAATGCCAAGACCAGCGCGGGCAAACGCGCCGGTTTTTCCACGAGCAGATGCAAAGCGATCCTCTCGGCCGAGCGGTAACCCAGTCCCGGCAATTGCTTGAGGTGCTGCTGCAATTTTTCGAAAGCGGGCGTCATGCTACTTTCGTTTTTCGATTTTTGAATTTCGATTCCCGATCCCGGGCTTCACGTGCGCCGAAATCCAAAATCGTGAATCTAAAATAGGAAAACCGGTCACATCATTCCGGGCATTTGAAACGCCGAAGTCACTTTCTGCATCTCCGCGTCGTTGTATTCCTTGGCCTGCTTTGCGGCATCCTGCGCTGCGGCCAAAACCGTTTCCGCGACGAGCTTGGCGTCTTCCTTGAGAAACTCGGGGTCGAACGTGAACGCGAGAAACTTGCCCGTACCGTCGACCTTGACCTTCACCGCGCCGCCGCCCGCCGCGACCTCGATCTCTTTCGTCGCGAGTTGCGATTGAAGCGACTCGATCGAGCGCTGCATTTTCTGAGCTTGTTTGAGGAGTTTGCCTACGCCGGCCATATTGGGAAAATAAGTTAAGGGTTAATGGTTCGCGTTGAGAGACGGTTGTGCCGCTAAAGTGACAAGATTTTTTCGTACCCTTCCCGAAATGTGGGCGCGGACGGCAGCCAACCGGTCAGGCTCTTTAACTTGCCGTTGGCGATGATCCGATCCGGTGTCACCGCCCTCCGTCCTGCGGCCGGCCCTCCGGTGAACTGCGGCTCTGGCACCCCCAGCCGCCCGGCGAGCCACGTCACGATTTCCATTTTTGTCGCCGCGCCGTCATCGGCCACGTTGAAAATTTCCGTCGCCGCCGTGGCGCCGAAAGCAGCCCAGATAGCCGCGCAAATGTCGTCGCGGAAAATCAGATTGAGGTGGAAATCCCCCTGGCCCGCCACCTCGCCCGACTGTACCTGTTCGAGCAAATGGTGCCTTCCCGGCCCGTAAATTCCGGCGAGCCGCAACACCACCCGGCGGGCGGCCGCTTCGCTTGTGCCGAGCAGCGTGTCTTCGGTCGCGAGGAGCACGCCCGGACGTTCGGCCAGCCGGTCGACTGCGGCCGTTTCATCGACGCGGATGCCACCACCCTGCGGATAAACCGACGTGCTGCTGGTATACACGGCCGTTCCGGCGGCGCCACGAGCACGGAGCCAATCAACCATACTCGCCATGCCGTTTAAATAGCTCCGACGGTAACCTTCCGCGCCACCGCCGCCCGAGCTCACGCAGTTTAGCACGTAGTCCGGCCCGCCGGGAATCTGCGCATGCCATGTATCGGTGGCCAGATCCGCGACAACGACCTGGATGCCGTCCACGCGCAACGCGGCGGCCTTTTCTGTGTTACGGGTGAGCGCGGTGACGCGCATGCCGCGCTCCACTCCTTCCCGCGCCAAGGCGGCGCCCACGTAGCCGCAGCCGAGGACCACGAGGCGTTTTCCGGTGAATTTTCCATGGGCAAGGTCGATCATTCCACCCACGTTAAAAACTATGCCCACCGTTCTCGCAATTCTTGCCGAAGGTTTTGAGGAAATCGAAACGGTCACGCCGATCGATCTTTTGCGGCGGGCCGGAGTCGCAGTTACGGTCGCCGCACTGGCCGAGGGCATTAATGTAACCGGCCGCGCCGGCCTCACGTTGCACGCCGACACGCCGCTCTCGGCGGTCATGGCCCATGATTTCGACTGCGTTTTCCTGCCCGGCGGTCCCGGCGTGAAAAATCTCCGCGCCGACCCTCGAGTGCGCGAACTGGTGCAACGCCAGTATACCGCCGGTCGCTGGTTGGCGGCGATCTGCGCCGCGCCCACCGTGCTCAACGACGCCGGCTTGCTGACCGGCCGGCGCTACACGGCGCATTTTTCCGTGGCCGACGAATTGCCTGATATTCTCGCCCACGAACGGACCGTCACCGACGGCAGACTCCTTACATCCCGCGGCGCCGGGACGGCGCTTGATTTTGGCCTTCAACTGGTCGCCTTGCTTTGTGGCTCACCTAAAGCGGACGAAGTCGCGCGCTCCATCTGCGCGTGATCCGCCCCAGATTACCGCACGCCACACGTACTTTGAGACGACTTCCGCCCTGCGCGCCGCGCGGTCCCATCTTCAAGCCGAAGGTGGAGGAGCGACGCACCAAAGATCACCGGCTTGACCGTTGAAGGATCGCCCACGCATGCTTGAACCCGCCCAAAATGAATCCCCTGAAAAATCATCGCCTGTCCCTCGCGCTTTGCGCCGCTCTCACTGGTCTCGCGGCCAACGCCGCTGAAATTGGTCTCCCTCCGACCCTGTCGCCCGACGCCAAGGTCGAAAAATTGGCGACGCTGCCAACTGAAACCTATACCGTGTCTGGCCGCCCGTTCACCGAGGGCACAACCACCGCGCCCAATGGCGACGTCTATTTTGTCGAGCAAAACAGCAGCAAGATCATGAAGTGGAGCGTCGCGGACAAGACACTCTCGGTATTCATGCACCCGGCTGGCTTCTCGAATGGCATGTCCTTCGACGCTAAAGGCAACCTCATCGCCTGTGCCGACGAGCGCAACGAGCTTTGGTCGATCTCGCTGACCAAGACGGAAACCATTCCCTACCCGCAACCGCTCAATCCGGCTGTCGGCGAAAAGCCATCTGCCGAAAAAATCACCCTACCCGCGCACACGGTCCTGCTGGATGGGCACTACAAGGGAAAACTTTTCGGCGGCCCTAACGATCTCTGGATTCGTCCTGATGGCGGAATCTATTTCACCGATCCCTACTACGCCCGCCAGTGGTGGGCGCCGGGGCGCGTCCAGGAGCAGGAACTGAAAACCGTGTACTTCCTCTCGTCCGACCACAAAACCGTGACGCGTGTCCTCGCCGAATTTAATTCGGCCAAGGGGGCTCCAGGCACCCCGAACGGAATCATCGGCACGCCCGACGGTAAAACGCTGTATGTCGCGAATATCGACGGCCGTGAAATCGTCAGCTTCGACGTGCAACCTGACGGCGCTCTGACCAATAAAAAAATCATCTGCAATTTCGGATCCGACGGCATGACCCTCGATAACCAGGGCAATCTCTACCTAAGTGCCTTCAGCCGGACCCCGGGTGTCACCGTGGTCAGCACTAAAACCGGCGAGCAGATCGGTTTCATTCCTGTGCCGGAAGCGCCCGCCAACATGTGCTTCGGCGGAAAAAACCACGACACTCTCTACATCACCGCACGCACCGGTTTCTATTCCGTCCCGACCAACGTAAAAGGCGCCAGCTTGGTCAAGTGATGGACTTGAAAACGCACCGCGGTCCTCGAGGTTGACGCGCGAAGCGGCAGGGCCGACCTGCTTTCGTGTTTCGGCGGCAGATTCTGGTTCAGGCTCCCGCGTGAAGCTCAACATCGGAAAGTGCTTTGAAGCCCGTGCCAGCGCTGGCAGGCCGGGCGCCGGCCAGTCTGCGGCGATGCGACGCCGGGTGGCACGGGACCGGGACGCTTGTCGAGGCCCATGTCGAGCTCGGTCCCTTTCGTTACGGTATGACTGCCACCGCGATTCCGGGAAAACGGTGGCACCGTTGAAATATCAACCGAGATCGTTGCTCCTCCCTACTTATCCTCCATGAAATCCTACGATTTTGTCAGTATCGGCGGCGGCAGTGCGGGCTTTAACGCCGCCCGGGTCGCGACCGGGCTCGGCCTCCGCACGGCGATTGTTGACGGTGCAAAAGACCTCGGCGGCCTCTGCATCCTGCGTGGCTGCATGCCCTCAAAAACCTTGATCTACATGGCCGAGGTTCTGCACCTCGCCCAAAAGGGAAAAACCTTCGGTCTGAATATTCGTTCCGCCCGCGCCAACATGAAAGCAATGCAGGCGCGAAAGAAGAAAATCATTGCCGAGTTCGCCGCGTACCGGGTTGAGGCGCTGCACGCAGGTAAATTCGACCTGATTCGAGCCCACGCTTTTTTCATCGATCCGCACACGCTCCAGCTCAGCAGTGGTCAAAAAATTCGCTCTAAATATTTTCTGATCGGCACCGGCTCCAAGGTCAGTGTGCCGCCCGTGCCTGGACTCGCCGACGCCAAATGCTGGACGAGTGACGACGTCCTGAACCTCGATTTTATCCCGAAGAGCGTCATCGTCTTGGGCGGTGGCATTGTAGCCTGCGAACTCGCGCAGTTTCTCAACCGCATCGGCTCGCGCGTGACCTTGATTCAACGCAGTCAGAATATACTACGGGATCATTCTGATGCTGCGTCTTCGGTCGTGCAAAAAGCTCTCGCCGACGAAGGCATCGAGCTGTTTGCCGGCACCCAACTACAAAACGTCGCGCAAAATGCCCGCGGCGTCGCGGTCTCTTTTGTCCACGATGGAAAACTCGTCGTGCGCAGGGCCGCGCATCTTTTCAACGCCCTCGGCCGCGAGCCCAACACCGCGTCGCTCACCCTGCCTGCCGCCGGCGTTAAAACGCGGGGCCGCGGCCGGATTGTTATCAATCGCTGGCAGCAAACCAGTGCGCCGCATATTTACGCCGCGGGGGATTGCTCCGGTCCGGCTGAGATCGTTCATATCGCGATCCAGCAGGGCGAACTCGCGGCCCGCCACGCCGCCGGCATCAAAAAACTGAAACCAGTCGATTGGTCGCTGTTGCTCAACGTCGTCTTCACGGACCCGCAGCTCGCCACCATCGGACGCCTCGAACGGGAGCTGACCGAGCAAAATATCGATTATCTCACTGCGAGTTATCCGTTCAACGATCACGGCAAATCCATCCTAATGGAGGCGAATTACGGCTACGTGAAAGTCATCGCCGAGCCCAAGCGTGGTCGCATTCTTGGGGCCGAAATCGTCGGCAAAGACGCCGGCGAACTCATCCACGCGTTCAGCGGGCCCCTCGCGATGAAGGCCACGGTATTCGATCTGCTCCGCGCGCCCTGGTACCATCCTACGCTCGGCGAGATCATCACTTATCCGCTCGAAGAAATTGCGGAGAAGATCAACGGGCCGTGAACGCTGCGCCGCGCCCTGCCGCGCGGGGATTCTAAGGCGCGAGGGTGAGCAGGTCGGCCAGGTCCACGCGCTTTTCGTAGATCGCTTTGCCCACGATTACTCCGTCGAGATTCGCATAACGGCGCGCTAAGCTCACGAGGTTTTTTACATCCTCGCGCTGACTCACCCCGCCACTCGCGATAACGTTAAACTTTCCTGCGGCGAGCATCGCTTCTTGGGCGGCCAGATTCGGTCCCGTCATCATGCCGTCGGTGCCGATGTCGGTGTAGATGAGGGTCCGTACATCGAGGGCATCCATGCGCTTCGCCAGCGTCAGCGCCCCGGTGCCCGTGGTGTCGACCCAGCCTTTGACCGCCACCAGACCGTTCTTGGCATCGATGCCGACCGCGATCTTTTCGCCGAAGGCCTGCACGAGTTCGCCCACAAAGCTTTCGCTCTCCGCGGCGCGCGTGCCGATGACCACCCGACTCACGCCGAATCCGAGCGCGCGCTCCACCGCGGCCCGCGCCCGCAAGCCGCCGCCGAGCTGGACCTTCATCCCGAGTGCGGCGATGGCCTGGACGACCGCGAGATTCTGGGGCTCGCCCATGAACGCTCCGTCGAGGTCGACCACATGCACCCACGCGCTGCCGGCCGCCTTGAACTGCTGCGCGATGTCGACCGGGTTTTCGGCGTAGACTGTTTCCTGATCAGCGCGGCCCTGCGTTAGCCGCACGCAACGGCCGCCCTTGATGTCGATGGCTGGATAAATCGTCATTTGACAAAAACGTTTTGCGCCGCCGCCCGAAGGGGCGAGACTAAACGAAATGTCATCCTATCAAGTTCCACCCTTTCTCGCCGAACTGCTGCACGCTCGCTCGCCCTCCGGCTACGAGTTCGAAGCCCAAGCGGTGTTCGATCGCCACGTGAAGCCCGCGGCCGATCTCTACGCCAAGGACGCCATGGGGAACCGCCTCGCGACCCTTAATCCCTCGGGCGACCCGGTGCTCATGCTGGCGGGCCACATGGACGAACTCGGTCTCATCATTACGTTCATCAACAAGGATGGATTTATTTATTTCGACACGATCGGCGGCCATGACCTCAGCATCATCTCGGGTCGGCGCGTCATCATCCAAACCGAACACGGCCCCGTGAAAGGCGTCACCGGCAAGCGCGCCATCCATCTCATGGACGAGGAGGATCGCAAAAAAGTCCCGAAGAAGCACGAGATCTGGATCGATATCGGCGCGTCTTCCAAAACGGAAGCCATTGAACGAGTTGGAATCGGCGACGTCGCCACCTACGATCACGAGTTGGAAATGATTCACGGCAGCATCGGAACGGCGCGCGCGTTCGACAACAAAGTCGGCGCCTACGTCGTGGGCGAGACACTCATCCGGCTCGCCAAGGAAAGAAAGAAACTCGCCGCAAAAGTCGTCAGCGTCGCCACGGCGCAGGAGGAAATAGGCGTTCGCGGCGCCACCACGGCGGTCTACACCGTTGATCCTCACATCGCCCTTGCGGTCGACGTCGGGCACGCCACGGACCATCCCGATTGCGACAATCGAAAATTCGGCGAAACCAAGCTGGGCGGCGGTCCGATCATCTGCCGCGGCGCCAATATCAATCACAAGGTTTTCGAGCGCCTCGTAAAAGCCGCCAAAAAACTGAAAATTCCTTACCAAATCGAGGCTGATCCCCGTCCGACCGGCACCGATGCCCGCGCGGTGCAAATCGGCCGCGGCGGCGTCGCGACCGGGTTGGTGAGCATCCCGCTGCGTTACATGCATACTCCAAGCGAAGTCGTGGACCTCCAGGATGTGGAGCGCTGCGTGCAACTCTTCGTCGAGTTCGCGAAGGGTCTGGAAAAAGGCGACTACGCGCACTGGTGATCCGAATCCCGAACACGTCAGAGGAGACCGTCCCGCACCACGGCTGGTGCCGCCCGCTCTGCCCCCTGCAGAGGGCATCGATCGGGCTTTTCCTTTGAGTCCGTGATTTAAAACTTCATCCGAAAGCTATTCCAATGATCGCCACTCTCGACGCACCTCTGACCGACGCGCTGTGCGATCCGCTCGCGCTCCGGGTTGAGGGCTGGATCCACGGAGATAAGGACCACGAGAATATCATTGGCGTCGAAATTTGTGCAGACGGCGAACGCGTCGGTTTGACCTACGCCTTGGCGTTGCGCCCGGACGTCGTCGCAGCCCTCGCGCTCCCGGCTGGCATCCGCACCGGATTTTTGCTCGACGCGCACTGCCCGGCCGCCCGCTTCGACGCACCCCTCACACTCACGGTTCACGCTGTCTTCCGCGATGGATCGCGCTCGGCTCCGCTCGTAACCCGCGAGGTGCGGATGATGGCCCGCGACTACCGCCGCAACCATTTCGGAGTTCTGCTCGATCAGAGCACGATCGCGGTGCAACGCCGTGGAAATATTTTCGCCACCGGCCCGTCGCTTTCCGAGCCAAGCCCGGAGATTACGCAGCTGCTCGCGCGCTATTTGCCCCGTGCACCGCGCCGAATCCTCGACGTTGGCTGCGGGATTGGCTCCTATGGTCGCGGCTTAATCGCGCAGGGTTACGACTGGCACGGCGCGGAAGTCAGCGCGTCGGACTGCGCCGAACTCAAACGACTTGGACTTCCACACACGCACGTCGTTCCGGGCAGGCTGCCGTTTGCTGATGCCACGTTCGATTCGGCCATCGCGATTGAAGTCCTCGAACACATCGAAGAGCCTCGTCCGTTCCTCACCGAGATTCGCCGCGCCGCGCCGCGTCAGTTGATCGTATCCGTGCCGAATTCCGAGTTGCTCGGCTATCTTTACGATTATCTGGCGACGCCGTGGCACATGCTTGAGGGCGATCACAAAAACTTTTTTACCCGCTGGAGTTTGGGTGCGTTGCTGGGTGAATTTTATCCGCGGGTCGAAGTCGGTTTTCACACGCCCTATCCCTTGCGCACCGTCGAAGGCACGCCGCTGCACTACAATCTCTTCGCGGTCGCCAGTACGCCATGAGCGGAGTCCCATCGGCCTGGGCCGCTGCCCGAACGAGGCGCCTGCTCATCGCCTTTGCCGCGGTCGCCCTCGTCGCCGTGCGCAAGTCCGACAGCTTGCTCAATCCGCAATTTTGGGCGGAAGACGGCGCCCTCTTCTTCATCGAAGCCGAGGGGTACGGCGGCTGGTTTGACCTTTTTCGGGCCTACGAAGGCTATCTTCATTTTATCCCGCGTTTCATCGCCGCCACGGCGACTGCGCTGCCCTTGGAGATTGTCCCCGGATTCTACGCGGGATGCGCGTTAGCGGTGACCGGCATGGTGGCGTGGTGGCTGCAGTCGCCCCGAATTCCGCTTCCTGGCGGCTGGGTCGCAGCACTCGCTATAGGGGCCGTCCCGCACACCGGCGAAGTGTGGCTGACCACTAGCAATCTACAGTGGATCACAGCGCTCGGACTTTTCGCGCTCGTCATCGTCCGCGATGCCGACACCGCGACTTCGCGCGGCGGCGAACTCGGTTTCCTGGCGATCACTGGGCTCACCGGGCCCTTTATTATTCTGGCGCTGCCGATGTTTTTGTGGCGCGCGATCGAGCGGCGCTCCCGCTGGAGTTGGATCTTGTGCGCCTCGGCCGGGATCATTGCGGCGTGCCATCTGCCCTCGCTCCTGGCGCGGACGCAGCCGGCCGAAGTTGTGCCGTGGGCGCCCTGGCATCATCTCGCAATCGCAGGACGCCGCACGGTCGGCACCCTCTTTTTCGGCCACCTCGAGCTGAACGAGATGATCGCGGCATTGCTCGGATTAGGTTTCACCGCCATCATCATTCCCGTGCTGTGGCAGCAGCGTGCGCGGTTAAAAGGCGGCCTGCCGCTCCTGTTCGCCGCACTCGTGGTGCTGGCCGCCACCGGCTACAAGGCCCGTCCGGACACTTGGACCCTCAGCGAACTGGGCAACGGCGACCGCTACTTCTTTATACCTAAAGTTATTTTGCTCTGGCTGCTCGCCGCGCTCGCGCTGACGTCGCATGGACGCGTCCGCATCACGCTGGTGGCCGCGGGCGTTGTTGCGCTTGCGGCGAACGCGCCACGTTTTTTCATCCCGCCCGCACCAGACCAACACTGGAGCACCTCCTGTGAATTGATCGCGCGCGGTCAACCCGTGTGGGTGCCGATTCTGCCAGCCGACAGTTATATGCTCCATCCCGGCCGACGCCCGCGTTGAAGCTCCTAGGTTGGGCGACGCTTCAGCCGACATTCCGACCTCAGTAGCGGTTTTAGCCTAGCCGTGGCCGTTTTGGGTAGCGGCAGGCGTCTCTGCCTGCCGGATTCCGCGTGCTCGCCTCGGCACGCAGGGACGCCGGCCGCTGCGTTGTTTGCCGCGAAATCCTTTGCGGCTACGCAAGCGCGATCAAGCGTCGCGCTACTTCCGAATGCGAATTCCCGCTTCCCGTTGCGCCGTGCGTCTGTCTCTTTTGTGGGCTGAGTGTTTTTCGAATTTAAAAAAATCATTCCGACGGGTCTCGCCGCCTGCCTTTTCGTTTTCGTGCTCGGTGCACGTTGGGCGGTGTTCGACCGCTTCGGCATGGACCTGCCTGAATGGGATCAGTGGGACGCCGAGGGACTCAATCTCCTCGCGCCCTGGTTTACGCATGACCATTTCTGGCGCGCACTTTTTGCGCCGCACAACGAGCACCGCGTGGTCCTCACCAAGCTTCTGAATCTCGGCCTTACGCTGGCCAACGGGCAGTGGGATCAAAGACTGGAGGCCACGGTGAACGCGGTTCTGCCGGCGACAATTGCCGTCGTTTTTTTCCTTCTCGGCTGGCGGCATCTCAGCGCAAAAACGCGCGCACCGCTCTGGGTTTTTCTAGCGGTCGCCTTCGGTCTTCCTCTGGGCTGGCAAAACGTGTTGGGCGGGTTTCATTCGCAGCAATTTTTTCTTGTTGGCCTGGCGTTTGCCGCGATCGCGCTGCTCCCGCGCAATCCGTCATTTTCCGCCCCGTGGTGGCTCGGCGTACTGGCCGCCGCGCTCGGACTTTTTAGCATGGCCTCGGGTTTTTTCGCCGCCGTCGCCGTTATCGCGGTGCTTGGGCTCCAACTGTTGCGCCGGGTCAGCACGCTGCGCGCGGCGATGCCCACGATCTTTGTCTGCGGAATCGTCGCCGCACTCGGCTGGTTCACCCGCCATGAAGTCGATTATCATGCGTCGCTCAAGGCACAGAGCTGGTCGGATTTCGCCCTGACGATCCTCTACAGCTTGCAATGGCCGGCGCCGTTTACCCCGTGGTTCGGGCTCGTGATGTGGCTGCCGTGGTCATGGCTCACTTTCCGCGTGCTGCGGTCATCGTCGCGACTTTCCGTTCCCGCCTACACTTTCGGCTATCTCGTTATCGGCCTCGGCGCTTGGGTGTGGCTTCAGCTCCTCGCGACGGGCTACGCGCGTGGGGC
>CAIXKG010000150.1 GCA_903919985.1 uncultured Opitutia bacterium
CGGTCCGGAATCTAGCCCGGCCGCCGGGATCAGGCATGCCCGCCTGCTCTCCCCCAGAACCTGGATGAATACGCAAGTTGCGCTGGCTAAGGCCCGGCTCTCCCCGGACCTCCCGCGTGTCGCTGCCCCGACCCATACTCCCCAGGTCTTCCCCGTCGCGGCCT
This sequence comes from uncultured Opitutia bacterium, assembly GCA_903919985.1. GTDB lineage: Bacteria > Verrucomicrobiota > Verrucomicrobiia > Opitutales > Opitutaceae > Tous-C4FEB. Next base: position 165 of record CAIXKG010000150.1, read on the forward strand.
AACCGCTGCGGGTATCAGCCTGAATTATGCAACAAAGCCGAGGGGTTTTCTTATGCTAAATGGGTGAGCCAGAAGGTGGCGTCACACTCCGGTTGGCGCAACCTCTGCAAACGCGCTTGTCAACGGGCTTGGGCTGCCTCTGTTTTCGCGCTTCCAACTATGGCCCAAGCTTACACCGAAGCATCGATCAAGACTCTCTCCTCGCTCGAGCATATCCGGCTGCGTCCAGGCATGTATATTGGCCGGCTCGGCAGCGGCACGCACGCCGAGGACGGTATTTACGTGCTGATTAAAGAGACCATCGATAACTGCATTGACGAGTTCACGATGGGCCACGGCAAGAAGATCGAAGTGGAGCTCAACGAGCGCACGCTGCGCATCCGCGACTACGGGCGCGGTATTCCGCTCGGAAAACTCGTCGACTGCGTCTCGATCATCAACACCGGGGCGAAATACGATAGTGAGACGTTTCAAAAATCGGTCGGTCTGAACGGCGTCGGCCAGAAGGCGGTTAATGCGTTGGCTTTTGAATATCGGGCGCAGGCGTTTCGTGATGGGCAGACGAAGCTCGTGGAATTTTCCCAGGGGAAACTAAAGAGGGAGCACAAGATCGTAAAAAGCGACGAACGCACGGGCACGCTCGTGGAGTTCACGCCAGACGAGGCGCTCTTCGGGAAGGATTTCAAGTTTCGCATCGAATTCATCGAGGACATGCTCTGGAACTACGCGTTTCTCAATCGCGGGCTCACTCTCACGCTGAATGGAAAATCGTTCCGCTCGGAAAACGGCCTGAAGGACTTGCTTCAGAAAAATCTCAGCGGAGAACCCCTCTATCCGATCATCCACATGGAGGGGGAGGATATCGAAGTGGCATTCACGCATGGCGCGCACTACGGCGAAGAGTATTACTCGTTCGTCAACGGCCAGCACACTACGATGGGTGGCACACACCTCGCGGCGTTCCGCGAAGCGCTCGTCGATACAGTCCGGAATTTTTTCAAGAAGGACTACGACGCAGCAGACATCCGCCAGTCGATCGACGCGGCGGTCGCCGTGCGCGTGATGGAGCCGGTGTTCGAATCGCAGACGAAGACGAAGCTTGGCTCGGCGGCCGTCGGCCCGAGCGGCCCTAGCCTGAAGGAATTTGTGGGTAAGTTTATGCAGCAGTCGCTCGACGTTTTTCTCCACAAGAACAAGGAGACCGCGGAGACGCTGAAGCGGAAGATCGAAGAGAGCGAATTGGAGCGCAAGGAACTCGCCGGCATCCGCGGACTCGCCCGCGACCGCGCGAAGAAGGCGTCGCTGCACAACAAAAAACTCCGTGACTGCCGGCTCCACCTGGGTGACAAGAATCCTCGCGGCGAGGAGAGCACCCTGTTCAGCGTGGAGGGCGACTCGGCGGCGGGCTCGCTCACGGCGACGCGCGACGTGCAGACGCAGGCCGTCTTCGCGCTCAAGGGAAAACCGCTGAATACCTACGGACTATCGAAGAAGGTGATCTACGAGAATGAAGAGTTTCACCTGCTCCAGTCCGCGTTGAACATCGAGGAAGGCCTCGACGGCCTGCGCTATAACAAGGTCGTGATCGCGACCGATGCCGACGTGGACGGCATGCACATCCGGTTGCTGCTCATTTCGTTTTTCCTGCAATTCTTCCCTGACCTGATCCGCAACGGGCACCTCTTCATTTTGGATACGCCGCTCTTCCGGGTGCGGAATAAAAAGAAAACGATCTACTGCTATTCCGAAAAAGAGAAGCAGGCGGCGATGGAGGAGCTCGGGGCGAGCCACGAGATCACGCGCTTCAAAGGCCTCGGCGAAATCTCGGCGGGCGAATTCAAAGATTTTATCGGCGAGAACATTCGGCTGGAGCCCGTGAACCTGAATCACCTCCACAATAGCGACGAGCTGCTGAGTTTTTTCATGGGGAAGAACACGCCGGAGCGGCAAGATTTCATCATCGGAAACCTGCGGATTGAGAAGGATTTGGTGGAGGTATAAATCGCATCTTTAATCTATTCATAATATCGATTATCTAGTTTTTAAAGTGCTTAAATAGAGCTGTTTAGTTATTGAATAAGTAGTCTTTAATTAATTCATAATAGGGGTCAATGGCGCGCCCTGCACAACTCAATGCCTACGACCTGACCCTGAGGTTTCAGGTGGGCGGTGCGCTGACGGCGCAAGAACTAGCCACGGCATTAGAGGTGACGCAGCCGACGATTTCGCGGGGTCTCGCGCGACTCGGTGAATCGGTCGTGGCGCTCGGTTCAGCGCGGCGCGCTCGGTATGCGCTGCGGCGGTCGGTACGGGCGGCGGGCGAGCGCTGGCCGGTCTATAGGGTCGATGCGACGGGGCGAGCGAGCGAGTGGGCGCACGTGCATGCGCTGCATGGTGGATTTTGGGTCGATTGGGCGGGCGAGGCTCCGGCGTGGGCGGACCGGGCGCTGGACCGGGAGGGATTTTTGGACGGGTTTCTGTTTTTCCTGAGTGATTTGCGGCCGCAGGGTTTTCTTGGACGGCAGCAGGCGCGGCGCGTGGCGGAGGCGTTGCGGCTGCCGGTCGATCCGCGGTTGTGGAGCGATGACGACACGCTGGTGTTTCTTCAGGCCGAGGGAGACGACTTGCCGGGCGATCTGGTGATGGGCGATGCGCCGCTGCGGCGCGTGCTCACGCGGGCGCTCGATGCGACGACGGAAGTTACGGATGCGATGGTCGCGGAAGGTGCTAGAGAAGTGCGCTATCCTGAACTCGCGGCGCGGGCGTCGGCCGGTGGGGCGGGGGGCTCGTCGGCGGGTGGGAAGCAGCCAAAGTTTTTGACGGCGCTGCGGGGTGATAACGGCGCGGTGCAGGCCGTGCTCATAAAGTTTTCTCCGCCGATGGACACGCCCGTGGGGCGGCGTTGGGCAGATCTACTTGCGGCCGAGGCGCAGGCCTTGACCGTGCTGGCGGAGCATGGACTGGCGACGGCGGGGGTGCGCGTGCTCGATGCGGGCGGACGGCGTTTTCTGGAAGTGGCGCGGCATGATCGCGTGGGCGCGCGGGGCAGGCGCGGTGTGGTGTCCCTGGATGCGCTCCACGGGGCGTTTGACGTCGGTGGGGCGGTGACTGATTGGCCGGCCGCAGCTGAGGCTTTGGCCCGGGGAGAACTGATCGACGTGGCGGGGCTCGACGTGGTGCGGCGGTTGCACAGCTTTGGCGAGCTGATCGGTAATGCCGACATGCACTTTGGCAATCTCGCGTTCTGGCTGGACGATGCGCTGCCGTTTCGGCCGACGCCCGCTTACGACATGCTGCCGATGGGCTGGGCGCCGAGCACGCAGGGAGAAGTGGTGGAGCGGACCTTCGTGCCGCGCGCGCCGCTGCCGTGCGTGAGGCCGGCGTGGGCCGAAGCGGCGACGTGGGCCGGAGAGTTTTGGCGGCGCGTCGCGGCGGACGCAGCGGTTTCGGCGGAGTTTCAGGAGATCGCGCGGCGCGCGGGGGATCACGTGGAACGGATGCGAGGGTTGTTCGCATGACAGGGTTTCGGTGGCGCGGAATCGCACTCGGGCTCGCGGCGCTCGCGCTCGCCGGTTGTGCAACGACGCCCGCTCCGCGGGTCGCGCTGGACGCAGTGCCCGCGGAGCAACGGGCACGGGCGGAGGTTAACGTGCGGGTGTTTTATCGGGTCTGGGGTCTCGTGGCGGACTGGCACTACGATCCGAAATTGCACGGCGTCGACTGGCCGGCGGCGGGCGTGAAGTATGGTGCGGAGGCGGCGACCGCTGCCGACGACAAAGCCCTTTACGCCTCGCTCAACGCGATGGTCGGGCTGCTGAAGGACAGTCACACTCATGCGCTTTCTCCGACGCGGTCGATTGAGCGCAACACGCAGACACGGGCGCGCACAGGCTTCAACATGACGCGGGTCGATCGGCAGTGGATCGTAAGCGAGCTCGTAGCGGGCAGCCCGGCGGCGCTGGCCGGCGTGAAAATAGGCTGGATCGTCTTCGCGCGGAATGGCACGCCGTTTGGCGAAAGCAGCGAGGCGCGGCCGAAGGAAGGCGAGCTAGCGCGGTGGGAGTTTATCGACGAACGTGAACAACCCGTTGCCATGGACCTCGTGGCCCAACCTCTTTCGACGAAACCACGGCAGGAGGTGCGCGCGCTGCCGGGTGGGTTTGTCTACCTGCGCTTCGATGCGTTCGATGCGACGGACCGCCGGTGGCTGAGCGAGCAGTTAAAACTGAGTCGTGCCGCGCCGGGAGTGGTGATCGATCTGCGGCGCAATCCGGGTGGCGGGACTATTTCCCTAGGTATCACGATCGGCGAGTTTTTTGACCGGTCGGTAGATTGCGGGACCTTTGTCACGCGGAGCGGACATCGCGGCGGTAAGAGCTCGTGGCAAATCGGTTCGGCTCGATATCGCGGACGGGTCGTCGTGCTCGTGGACGGAGCGACCGGGAGTGCGGCGGAGATTTTTTCGGCGGTTCTGCAGGAGCGCGGGCGCGCGACGATCGTGGGCCGCAAGACGGCCGGGGCGGTGCTCGCGAGCTGGTTTCACGGTCTGCCCGACGGCGGGGAACTGCAACTTAGCTGCCAGGATTACGTGACCCCCCAAGGTCGGCGTCTAGAGGGCAACGGAGTTGAGCCGGATGTGAAAGTAGTGCTCACGGTCGCGGACGTGCGAGCGGGGCGCGATCAGGATTTGGCCGCGGCGTTACGTGTGTTGGCCGAAGCAGCAAGTAAAGAGCGATGAGGGGCAAGCACGCGGGCCCGTCGGTGGATTTCCGCTGATTCCGCGCCGCTTGACGCGCGGCGCGCGGGCGTGGCAGCCTGCGAGTTTTACCAATCTCTTTCGCGCGCAATGCCCAAGAAACCCACTTCGAAAAACTCCGATCAACCCGAGCTGCCGCTCGACAGCGCGGCTGCGCCTGCGGCCCCCGCATCCAATAGCGAAGCGCCCGCCCCGCTCGCGCCCGCCGGGTCCGAGGGCACGGTAGCTGTGCCGCCTGCCCTCGATGCAGCCGCGCTCGTCGTGCCGGCCGAGGGGCCCGCGGTTTTCACCCCCGGCCCGCGCCGCGGTGGCGCGACAGTGCAGGAGGAGGACTCCCCGCTCGCTAAGAGTTACCGCGGCTGGTTCCTCGAATACGCGAGCTACGTGATCCTCGACCGCGCCGTCCCGCACATCGACGACGGCTTGAAGCCCGTGCAGCGACGGATTCTCCACACGCTCTGGGACATGGACGATGGGCGTTTTCACAAGGTCGCGAATGTCGTCGGCCGCTCGATGTCGCTCCATCCGCATGGCGATGCATCCATCGGCGCCGCGCTCGTGGCGATTGGTCAACGCGCGTTCCTGATCGAGCCGCAGGGTAACTACGGAAACCTCCTCACGGGTGACGAAGCGGCGGCGCCACGTTACATTGAGGCCCGGCTCACGAATTTCGCGAAGGATGTGCTCTTCAATCCGAAGACGACCGAGTGGCAGCTCAGCTACGACGGCCGTGCGAAGGAACCGGTGACGCTACCCGCGAAGTTTCCCATCGTGCTGCTCGAAGGCGCAGAGGGCATCGCGGTCGGCCTCGCGACGAAGATCCTCCCGCACAATTTCAACGATCTCTGCCGCGCGGCGATCAACCACCTCCAGGGAAAAACCTTCCGCATCTTCCCCGATTTCCCCACGCGCGGCATCGCGGATTTTTCCGAATACAACGACGGTGAGCGCGGCGGAAAAGTGAAGGTCCGCGCCAAGATCGAACAGCGCTCGAAGTATCTCCTCGCGATCACGGAACTGCCGTTCGGTTCGACGACCGAGACGCTCATCGAGTCTATTTTGACGGCCAACGCGAAGGGCAAGATCAAGGTCAAACACGTCGACGACAACACGGCCGACTCGGTTGAGATTCTCGTCCACCTCCCGCAGGGCGCGGAGCCGGAAAAGGTCATCCAGCAGCTCTACGTTTTTACGAATTGCCAGATGCAGCTTTCGCCCGCCGCGTGCGTGATTGAGAAAGATAAACCGCAGTTCCTTGGCGTGAAGGAAATCCTGCGTCGCAGCGTCGAGCGCACGCGCGAACTCCTGAAGCGAGAGTTGGAAATCAAACTCGGCGAGCTCGAACAGCAGTGGCATTGGGATTCCCTCGAGCGGATTTTCATCGAGGTACGCATCTACCGGAATATCGAGAAATCTAAGACCTGGGAGAGTGTGTTGCACGAGATCCGGACGGGTCTTAAGCCGTTTCTCAAGCAGCTCCGCCGCGACGTGACCGACGAAGACATCGCGCGCCTCACTGAAATCCGCATTAAACGCATCTCTGCCTACAACCGTTTCCAGGCCGACGAGGCGCTCAAGAAAATCGAGGAAGGCATCAAGGAGACGAATGCGAATCTCAAAAACCTCACTGGCTATTCGATCGCGTGGTTCGAGATGCTCCAAGAAAAATATGGCAAGGGCCACAAGCGCCGCACGAGCTACGACGAGATCGAGCAGATCGATGCGTCGGCCGTCGTGTCTGCCAACCAACGCCTCTACGTCAACAAAGACGACGGCTTCATCGGCCTTAACTGGCGCCAGCACGAATACATTCAGGACTGCACGATCCTCGACGTGGTGCTCTGCATCATGCGCGACGGCTCCCTCAAAGTGGCAAAGGTCGCGGACAAAGTGTTCATGGGCCGCGACATTATTTACGTCGCGATCTTCCCGAAGGACGGGGACACCTCTTTTTACTCGATGGTCTATCAAGACAAGGAAACAGGAAAAGCGTTCGCAAAACGGTTTCAGATCGGTGGCCTCTCGCGCGATAAGCTCTACCCGCTCGTGAAGAGCGAAGGCTCGAAGGTCGTGTGGATCCACGTCGCGAAGACGGAGAAGGAAATGCCGAAACAGGTGAAAGTGCTAATCGACGGCCGTAGTGGGGCCCGCGTGCGCGAGATTGATTTCGACCTGAGCGCCATCCCGGTGAGCACCCGCAGCGCGAAGGGCGTGACGGTTTCGAAGTGGCCGGTGAAGGACGTGAAACCGATGGAGTAGGCGAAGGGAGGCGAGCCGTCGCGACCACGTGATTTCGTCGAGGACCGTAAGATCGCAATCAATCGGTTTTGAGCTCAGATGACAAAGATAAATACCGGATGGAATGTCGCTGAGTCGTCGTGCCTGTCGCCTTTTTTCGGCGATGTCGGTGTGGGCTGTACTGTTGTATTTCGGGGCTCAGCTGGGCCAGAAACGCGGGGCCTGTTAGACCTTTCAGCGGCATCAGGCTTTTCTTGCCGCCGTAGGCCGTTCGGCCGAGATTCGCTGTTTGGATAAGGTTCGTGCTTGGAACCGCCCTTGACGAATCCACGTAGCGTCTTCGGTCGCTCGGTTATGCGAAGTCGATCAATCTCGCATCATAAACGGCCCGGTCGTTGCAGCTCGCAGACTGATCATCCCGCTTGTCATTGCGGCGATGCGCCCGTCTGATCGAGAACTTGAATCCGATGAATAAGGGGCACGATGTTTCGCGGATGAATCCGCGCCAAAAGTTAGTCCGCTGCCTCGGCCGCGCGAATCGAAGCTGCGTCGTAGGGCAAATAGGCGGGGGACACTAACCATGTGGATCGTTCGCCTCGCGCTCCGTCGCCCCTACACGTTTGTCGTAGCATCATTGGTGCTCATTTTGATGACACCGTTCGTGTTGCTGCGGACGCCAACGGACATTTTTCCAGCGATCAATATTCCGGTCATCAGCGTAGTCTGGCAATACGCGGGTCTGAGCGCACAGGAGGTTGAGCAGCGCATTCTCTACATTCACGAGCGCTCGCTCAGTGCCACGGTCAACGACATCGAGCATATCGAGTCCAATGCCTATAACGGCGTCGGTGTCATTAAGGTCTTTCTCCAACCCGGCGCCTCGGTCGATGCGGGCGTCGCGCAAATCACGGCCATCGCGCAGACGATCCTCCGGCAATTGCCGCCCGGGCAAACGCCGCCGTTGGTCATCCGCTACAATGCCTCCTCGGTCCCGATTCTGCAATACGCCATCAGCAGCCGCAAACTCTCCGAGCAGGAACTTTACGATGTCAGCCAAAACCAAATTCGCGTCGGCCTCGCCACCGTTCAGGGTGCCGCCGTGCCCTGGCCCTATGGTGGAAAAACTCGGCTAATCGCGGTCGACCTTGATCTTGAGGCCCTCAAGGCGAAGAACCTCGCGGCGCAGGACGTGGTCAACGCGATCAACGCACAGAATTTTGTTTTACCGAGTGGTACCGCGAAGATCGGCGCGACCGAGTTTGAGGTGGAACTCAACACGAGCCCGCGAGTGCTGGATGAACTCAACCATCTGCCGATCCGGACCGTGAATGGCGCCACGATCTACGTGCGCGACGTGGCTCAAGTACGTGACGGCTACCAGCCTCAGTCTAATATCGTCCGCCAAGATGGTGTGCGCGGGGCGCTGCTCACCATTCTCAAGAGCGGTTCGGCCTCCACGCTCGACGTGGTGGCGCGGGTAAAGGCGGCGATGCCGCGCATCCTCAAATCTCTGCCCTCCGAAATCGAGGTTAAGGAATTTGCCGACCAGTCACTTTTCGTCCGCGCGGCCATCAGCGACGTGGTGAAGGAGGGTGTGATCGCCGCGTCGCTCACTGCGCTGATGATTTTGCTCTTTCTCGGCTCCTGGCGAAGCACGGTGATCATCGCTCTCTCGATTCCCCTTTCTGTGCTGGCGTCGCTCGCGGTGCTCTGCGCACTTGGTGAGACGATTAATCTCATGACGCTCGGTGGTCTGGCGCTCGCGGTGGGCATCCTCGTGGACGATGCCACGGTCGCGATCGAGAACATCCACCGACACATGGCGACCGGCAAACCCCTCGAGCCCGCCATACTCGACGGCGCCGAAGAGATCGCGCTGCCTGCCTTCGTTTCCACGCTGTGCATTTGCATCGTGTTTGTGCCGATGTTTTTTCTTAGCGGCGTCGCGCGCTACCTCTTCGTGCCGCTCGCGGAGGCCGTCGTGTTTGCGATGCTCGCGAGTTATCTGCTTTCTCGGACTCTCGTGCCGACGCTGGTTATGTGGTTTTATCGCAATGCCGATCACTACGGTGAATCCGTCGCACCCGCGACGGGGCTGCTGCGACCGTTTGCGGCGATTCACCGCGGCTTTGAGCGGGGGTTCGCACGGTTTCGGGAGAGCTACCGGAGCGCGCTCGCGGGCCTGCTGGATCAACCTCGCGCATTTGCTGCACTTTTCCTGACGTTTTGTCTCGGCTCGCTGATGTTGATCCCTCAACTCGGGCAGGATTTTTTTCCTTCCGTAGATGCGGGCCAATTTCGCCTCCACCTGCGTTCCCGGTCCGGCATGCGCATTGAGGAAACGGCAAAGTTGGTGGACGAGGTTGAACAGGTGATTCGCGACGAGATTCCCGCGCGCGAGCTGGCTGGTATGCTCGACAACATCGGCATCCCATCTTCCGGCATCGCGCTCAGCTACAGCAACAGCGGCCTCATCGGCACCGGCGATGCTGACATACTCGTATCCCTGCGCCCGGAACACGGACCGACGCCTGAATACGTGCGACGTTTGCGCGTGCGTCTGAATCGCGATTTTCCCGGCACTACCTTTTATTTCCTCCCAGCGGATATAGTCAGCCAGACTTTGAACTTCGGCCTACCGGCGCCGTTCAATATCCAGATTGCTGGACGCGACCAGGCCAAAAACCGCGAGATTGCCGCGCGTTTGGCCGAGGACGTGAGAAAAATTCCCGGGGCGGTCGATGTGCGTGTGCAGCAACCGGCAGATCAACCCAAGCTGCGGTTTGCGGTCGATCGGCAGAAAGCAAGTGAGATGGGGATCACCGAGCGCGATGTGGCGAATTCCGTTTTGCTCGCCCTGAGCGGCAGTAGCCAAGTGCAGCCGGGTTTCTGGCTCAATCCTCAGATCGGCATCCAGTATTCTATCAATGTCCGTGCGCCCGAGCGCGATCTGCACACCCTTGAGGGACTCAATTCGATTCCGATCAACGCCAGCCGCCCCGGCGAGGGCGACGGCCAGGTCCTTGCCAATCTCTCGACCTTCCAGCGGGCCCAAGGAGCGCCGGTAATCACACACTATAATGTGACACCGGTGATCGATGTGTTCGGCGGCGTAAGCGGTCGCGATCTCGGCGGCGTGTTGCGGGATATGCAGCCACTGATTGCCCAAGCCGAAAAGGAGCTGCCGCGCGGGAGCTTCATCATGATCCGCGGCCAGGCGGAAACGATGAACTCTAGCTTCATCGGGCTGAGCGTCGGCCTGTTGGTTGCGATTGTGCTGATCTATTTTCTGCTCGTCGTGAATTTCCAGAGCTGGCTCGACCCGTTTATCATCATTTCGGCTCTGCCCGGGGCGCTGGCCGGCGTCGTCTGGGCGCTACACCTGACCGGGACCACCGTGAGCGTGCCCGCGATGATGGGCGCGATCATGAGCTTGGGAGTGGCCACCGCCAACTCCGTGTTGGTTGTCAGCTTTGCCCGTGACCGTCTTCTGGAGAATGCCGATTCACTTGCCGCTGCGTTGGACGCCGGCGCCAGCCGCCTTCGGCCTGTGATGATGACCGCACTGGCAATGATTGTCGGCATGCTGCCGATGTCGCTGGGCCTCGGCGAAGGCGGCGAGCAAAACGCACCGCTCGGTCGTGCTGTGATCGGCGGACTCGTTGTCGCGACGGTGGCGACCCTCTTCTTTGTGCCCGTCGTGTTTCGGCTGATGCATCGCCGTTCCTCGTCGAAAGTAACCGACCTCCCGGCGGTTTCGCCGGTCAGCCCATAAAACCAATATCATGAACTCTCACGTTCTCCCGCCGGCAGTGCCGGCCGAAATCCCGCGCCGGGTGCCGCTCGGGCGGATCACCGTCGTGGCTGTTGTGCTGGTTGCCCTGGCCGCCGTGGCCGGAATGCTGCCCCGTTGGCGGGACCGTGCGACGCTCGCCGCCGAGACGCGCGAACTCGCCGTGCCCACGGTGCTCGTGACGTCGGCCGTCTCGGGCAAAGCCAGCACGTCGGCGTCGTTCGCGGCCGAGGTGAAGCCGCTGCTTGAAGCGCCGATTTACGCGCGGGCCAGTGGATACCTCAAACGCTGGTTCGTGGACCTCGGCGGAAGGGTCGAGATGGGCCAGTTGCTGGCCGAGATCGATTCGCCTGAACTTAATCAGGAACTGGCCCGAGCGCGTGCTGAGTTAGCACAGGCAGAAGCGGCGCTTGGTTTGTCGCGCGTAACGGCGTCGCGCTGGGCCGATCTGCTTCGGGAGGCGACCGTCAGTGCGCAGGAGGCGGCGGAAAAACAATCCGACTTCGCGCTCAAGTCGGCCACGGTTGATGCAGTCCGCGCAAACGTGCGCCGCCTCGAAGAACTCCAGTCGTTTGAGCGTGTCACCGCGCCGTTTTCCGGTGTTGTAACGGCGCGCCGCACCGACGTCGGCGAACTTGTGAGCGCGACCGGAGGGAAGGAACTTTTTCGTCTCGCCCAGTCGCAAACATTGCGGATTTTTGTGCGTGTGCCGCAGTCAATCGCTCGCACCGTGGCGGTAGGGCAAACAGCCGAACTCTCCCTCCCTGACCTCCCGGGACGTGTTTTCCCGGTGAAAGTTGTGCGCACAGCCGGGACCCTGGATCCCGCCTCTCGCACCCTGTTGACCGAATTGGAGGCGGACAATGCTAAGGGCGAAATTTTGGCAGGCAGTTACGCGCAAATCCGCTTTCCTCAAGCGAAGGCCGATGCCGCGCTCACGCTGCTCTCGAACACGCTGCTGTTCCGGGCGGAAGGACCTCAGGTCGGCGTCGTTGGCGCGGATGGAAAAGTGGCGCTGCGCGGTGTGACTTTGGGCCGCGATTTCGGGCCGACGCTCGAGGTGCTCGCGGGGGTTGGTCCGAGCGACCGCGTGATCGTGAATCCGTCTGATTCATTGGTGAACGGCGCCGTGGTCCGTGTCGCGAGCGCAGCGGTAGCAACCGAAAAAAAATAGGCGGAGTGGTTTGGAGCCGAAACGCGCGAGGCTTCGATTCAGGGCTTGAACAAGGTGCAGGTTTCTCGTCGCCTGCGCTCAGTCTCGATGCCTCCCCACACCGATCACGCCCGCTGGTTTGCCGAAGAAGTGCAGCCGCACGAAGCCGCGTTGCGGGCCTATTTGCGGGGACGTTTTCCCTCGCTGCACGACGTAGATGATCTCGTGCAGGAGTCGTATGCGCGGATTTTGCGCGCGCGAGAAATTGGCACGGCCAAACTTACGCGGGCCTATTTGTTTGTGACGGCGCGCAATCTCGCCCTCGACGCGATTCGCCATACCAACGTCATCGCATTCCAGTCCTTAGCTGAAATCAACGAGTCGTCCGTTGTAGAAGAGAGGCCCGATGCGGCCGAAGCCGCCAGCAGTGATCAAGAACTCGAAATTCTCGCCGAAGCCATTGCGACGCTCCCCCAGCGCTGTCGGGAGATCTTCGTGTTACGACGCTACCGGGAACTCTCGCATCGGGATATCGCGCTCAGACTCGGCATTGCCGAAAACACCGTGAATGCCCAACTCGTGATCGCCATGCTGCGCTGCCGGGAATACCTGCGGCAACGGGGAGTGACGTCCCGCGGAAAGGAGCGTGCGCCGTGAGCGAGCGATCTCCGCGCGATTCGACGGCGCCGACTGAGCGGGCCGCCATGGAATGGTTTTTTCTACGCGATGGCGATTTCACCCCCGACCAGTCGCGGGCGTTTGAGCAATGGATGGAGGCGGACGCGAGGCATCGTGCGGCTTTTGAGGATATCGAGCGCACCTGGGGTCGGCTCGGCGCGGCGCAATCGCTGGTTGAGGGGCCGGCTGCGAGGGCAGTTTCGACTGCGACATCGACGGTGCGTTTTACGCACAGGGTGCGTTGGCTGTCGGTGGGATTGGCGGCGGCGGCCGCGGTTGCGTTGGTCGGATGGTTGGGACGCACCTCGCCCGGTATGGGCCGCGCGGATTTCGCCGAGCAGGTGGCGACGGAGGTCGGCGGCTTGCGCCGGCTGGATCTGCCGGATGGCTCATTCATCACCCTGAATACGAACAGCTCGGTCGATGTGCAGTTCACCGCCGCCGAACGTCGGGTTCGCTTGCTGCGGGGCGAGGCTCATTTCGAGGTCGCGAAGAATCCGGCCCGGCCCTTCGTGGTCGAGGCGACCGGCGTCGCGGTGAAAGCCGTCGGCACAGCGTTCAGCGTGCGGGTGAAGTCCGCTGCGGTGGACGTGCTGGTGACTGAGGGACGGGTGCGCGTCGACGATGCAGTTCACGGTGCATCGCTCTTGGAGGCGGTGCCGGCAATTGTTTCCAAGGATCTGTCGCTCCTCGTCGCTGGCGAGCGTGTAACCATTGCGACGAGTCCCGGCGTGGCGCCCGTGCCGGCCCGGTTTGCTTCCGTGGCAGCGACGGAAATTGATCAGGCACTAGCGTGGCAAAAACGCCGGCTCGATTACGCGGATGCACCGCTCTCGGAGATCATCGCGGATTTCAACCGCTACAATCAGCACAAGATTGTGGTCGCGGATGCGCGCCTGGCAGAGCGACGGTTTGGCGGCAGGTTTTCCGCTGGCGACTACGCTTCCCTCGTGCAGTTGCTTGAAAAAACGTTCGGCGTCGTCGTCGAACGCCGGGAACGCGAAACCGTGCTTCGGCTGCGGTAGTGCTTGGGCCGCACGATGCATGGCGCCCGGCGCCCAAAAAACTCTTAGCGAGTTCACGCTGGCAGGACGTTGTGTTGGGTAACCCCTATGAAATTCCTGCAACGTTTCGTCTCCACGGCCTGCTTCGGCTGGTCGGTCTGCGTTCTCCTCGCGTTCGTGACTTCATTGGCGCTTGCCGCCGAATCTGCCAAGCTCGCCTTCGACATCCCTAGCGGCGACGCGTTTGCGACCCTCAAACAGTTTTCCGCGCAGTCCGATGCGCGGTTGCTCTACTCGGTCGACGCTGTGAAGGGAGTCACCACGAATGCCGTGAAGGGCACGCTCACGGCGCGCGAGGCCCTGAATCGGCTCGTGACGAACACCGTTCTCATCGTGACGGAAAATTCGGCCGACGGTGCCCTGGCGGTGACGCGCGGGAGTGACGAACGGTCCAAAGCCGATCGGGTGGCGCCCCCGACGCCAAATGACCGCCCGATAAAAAATCCGGCACAGGAACTCGACGAGGCCGTCCAGCTAAACGCGTTTGAGGTGCAGGCCTCAACCGATACGAGCTATGGCGCGCTTAACTCCAACTCGATCACCCGTTTCAACACCGAACTCGCGACGATGCCCGTGTCGGCGGATATCTTTACCAAGGCGTTTATGGACGACGTCGCGGCATCCTCGGTCGAGGCGATGATTCAGGAGTATTCCGCCGGCGCCGGTTTCTCGACGTCCGATCCTGGTGGCAACGCCGCGCAGGTCCAGCCGGGCGACCTGGTGGGCACCTCGTATATCCAGCTTCGCGGATTGAGCACGCCGCTCAGTCAGCGCGACGGTTTTATGCCGGTCGGATCCTACAACGCCCCCGGATCGACCGGCGTGGGCATGACCAGCAATTTTGACGTGGAGCGCGTGGAGGTGATCCGCGGACCGCAGGCCTTGCTCTACGGCGCCGGTGGCGCAGGCGGCGTGATCAACATTACGTCCAAGATGGCGCACTTCAAACGCCGGAACGGCAGCGCGCTCTTCCGGGTGAACCAATACGGCCAGAAACAGGCCGAGCTGGACCTGAACTACGGCGATAAAAAGTTCGCCGTGCGTGCGGCGTTTCTGCGCCAGGAGCAGCAGGGCCGTCGCCTGAACATCGGAGGCCGGATCAATGGTCAGTATCTCCAGTTTGCGGCGAGCCTGTTCGGAAATACCACGGTCCGCTTGTCGCTCGAACAGACCAAGTTTGCCCGCATCGCGAACAGCAATTTCAACGTCAACCTGCGCACCAACGACCCGCGCAACGGTTACTCGCTGCAGTATCTGCTCGCGACTAACCAGGCCGGCGAGACCGATCCCGTCACGGGCGCGGCGTATTCGAGTGGATCCTTGCTCAACGGAAAGTTGGATTGGAACAATGTGAACTCCCTCGCCGGCAAGTTGAGCAGCGATCTCACGGTCACGGACTTCGTGCAGCTCACGGCGGACACGAAGTGGAGCCGCTGGCTCTCGACCCAGTTCGCGGTCGGCTACAACAATTATTGGAATCAGGTGACGAATGGCGGCCTGAACCTGCGCGGGCCCGGGGCCAACGGAAATGCGCTCCCATCCTGGTCGATGTCGGGCCTGTTCTCCGATCTCACGCTGCCCGCGATTTCCAAGGGCGTCCGATTTTCGGCCCTCGCCACGCATGACCTGTTTCGTGGAGCAGGGAAGAGCCAGACCATCGTCGGCGCGGACTTCTGGCGCACGGCCCTTAGCGAAATCGGTTACCGCTCCTTTCTCGCCGACGGAAACTTCAACGCGGTCGTGAATCCCGCCATTGCCGCCAACAACGGTCGCACGATCATGCCCGCGCAGTTTTGGTCGCTGGCCGACGGCGTGGTGTTGAATCCGCTCGGCGAACCGTTCGGGCAAACGTCGACGGTCAACGGTGTAAACTATGTCCGCCAGCTAACGTCCCCGCCCAATCCCGCGTTGCGCACCGCAGACAACCCGCTCGGCATCCAGCTGGGCGGCGGTTCCTACGTGGTATCGCGACTCGTCAATCGGGGCCTCTTTGGGGCGAACACCACGAGCTGGTTGGACAACCGCCTGAACACCTTGGCCGGATTTCGATTCGCCTATTCCGACTACAATCGCTACGATCAGCAGGCACCTGTGAATCATAAGCAGGCGATTTCGGATACGGTCAATTTCAACCTGGGTGCCAACTATGCCCTACTGAGCTGGCTCCGGCCGTATATCGGCATTTCCGACTCGAACCAGCCGCCCGCAGTGGTGGCCCTTGGGCCGACCGGCGAAGTGCCCAAGCCGGCGCACGGCCTCGGGGCCGAAGTCGGTCTGAAGTTTGCGAACCGCTCCGGCACGTTCTCCGGTTCCATCGCCGCTTACGGCGTGGATTCAAAGAATGAGGAGTTTCGGATCACGTCTCCGCTGCAGGTGGACATCAACCCCGTGGGGCTAAATGGCCGCGGGCCCTCGGGCGTGTGGGTGAACGTCGACCGGCAATCCAAAGGCCTCGAGTTCATGCTCACGGCTGCGCCCACGAGCAATTGGCGCATGCGCCTCAGCGCCTCGACGGTGGACGGCACGATCAACAGCACCCGCATCTACCCGCAGCTGTATAACGACCAGTTCTACGCCAAAGACGGAGCGGTGACCTATGCCGATGGGTCGCCCGTCTGGGTGCCGACGACGCCCTCAGCCGTCACGCCCACGCGGCCGGCCGGCACCGCTGGCGCCGTTCCGCTGACGATTGCGCTGATGAACACGCCGACGAGTCCCTACTGGGCAAACCCTCAGGCAATCACGGCCGCCATCACCACCAGCTCGGCGGTCGCCACCGTTCTGCGCAGCACCGACCCGGTGCACGGTCCGATTTTGACCGGCGTGGCGGGGCTGCCGATCTCGGCGTTGCAGATCGCGCCCAACCCTGCGAGTCCGCCGCCAGTCAATATTCCCGTTTCGCTGAGTGGCGAAAAGACCGTCGGCTATCCCCTCTACAGCGCGAGCTTCACCAATCTCTACGACGTCAGCGCGGGGCCGCTGCGGGGATTCAAAATCGGCGGCACGACGCGCCTCGGCTGGAAATACCGCAACTACTACTATTACCCGAGTGGTATCGTCCCTGGCATCTCGCGGTCCCTGTTCTCGTATCCCACGCAGGTGCAGTTCGACCTGATCACCGGCTACACCCGCAAGCTCGGCCGCTACGTCTTCTCCACGCAGCTTAATGTGGCGAATCTCTTCAACCGCTATCATGTCCTAATTCTCCCGAACGCGAACAGCGGGTATCAGACCCCCACGCTGCTCAACGCCACCTTCGACAACCAACCCCGGGTCTTCACTTGGACGAATGAAATCAAGTTCTAATCTTTTCTGCGGGCTCGTGCTCTCGGTCCTCGCTCCGCAGGCCGCTTTCGGGGCTGAGACGAGGCCGAACATCATCGTGATGCTCGCCGATGACATGGGTTACGGTGATCCGCATTGCTACAATCCCGCCTCGAAAATCCCGACACCCAATATGGATCGGCTGGCGGCCGAGGGACAGCGGTTCACCGATGCGCATACGCCCGCCGCCGTCTGCACGCCTACGCGCTACGGTTTTTTGACCGGCCGTTACTCGTGGCGCACGCGTCTGCAAAACATGGTCCTCTGGAGCGAATACGAGGAGCCGCTGATCGAGCCGACGCGGGAGACCGTGGCGCGGGTGTTGCAGCGCTCCGGGTATCGCACGGCCGCGGTCGGAAAGTGGCACCTGGGACTCAACTTCGCGAAACCCGGCGGCGGTTTTGTCCGCGGCAAGTCCGGGCACATGAACGGCGCGGGCGGCACGCGCGAGGTCGACTTCACGCAGCCGGTGCAGGGCGGTCCCCTCGCGCTCGGTTTTGACACGAGCTTCATTTTGCCCGGTGGCATTAATCTCGAACCGCACTTCTGGCTCCAAGACGATCGTGTGGTCGGAAAACCCAACGTCTGGCGTGCGCAGGCGGCGCCCACGCGGGCGGGCACCTCCGGACTCGAAGTCCACGAGGGCTGGATGACGGAAGGGTGGAGCGACGAAGCGGTCGGCCCGACGCTCACCGCGCAGGCCGAGGCGTTCATGACGGCGAGCGCCGCCATGAAGAAGCCGTTCTTCCTCTATTTCGCATCGCAGGCACCGCATCGGAATTGCACGCCGCCGGAATTCGCCCGCGGAAAAAGCCAGGCCGGTGTGCGCGGTGACATGGTCTATGAGTTCGATTGGAGCGTGGGCCGCGTGCTCGCGAAACTGGATGAGCTGGGCATCGCGAAAAACACCCTCGTGATCGTCACGAGCGACAACGGCGCCGTGCCGAAAAGCGATGAGGGCGACGACTTCGGTCACAAATCGAACGGCGATCTCCGCGGCTCCAAGGGGGGCCTCTTTGAAGGCGGCCACCGCGTGCCCTTTCTCGTGCGCTGGCCTGGGCAGGCGCCGGCCGGAAAGACCAACGCGTCGCTCCTGGTTCTCACCGATTTGATGGCTACCTTTGCGGACGTTGCAGGTCAAAAACTGCCGCCGCGCGCCGGTCCCGACAGCTTCAGTGTGCTGCCGGCCTTGCGTGGCGCCGCGTTGGACTCCTCGGCGCGCCCGACGATCGCGTTGCATTCGGGCGCGGGACAATTCGCAGCGCGGCGCGGGCCGTGGAAGTTGATTTTCGACGCGAAGGAAAAACCGGCGCAGCTCTTCAATCTGGACCGGGATCCCCACGAAGCCACCAACGTGCTCGCCACGGAGGCACAGCGGGTGGGCGAGTTGCAGGCCGAGCTTGCGCGCATTCGCGCGGCGAAATCTTGACTTAGCCGGACCGTGCTTGGCGCGGCTCGCCGAGCATTGACGAGACCGCGTCTGCGTCCGATGCATGTGCGCCATGAACCTCAAATCGTTTTTTCTCACCGGCTGCGTGGCCGGTGCCGTTTCGTTGTCCAGCGCGCGGGCGGAAAAGCCGCTGGCTCTCGCCAACGGTGATTTTGAACAGCAGCTTACCGGCTGGACCGCCACCAGCGACAACGGGATGAGCGCGGTCGTCGCGGACGCAGCGCACACTGGTAAGCTGGGTCTGCGCGTCACCGACACGAGCGACACGCTCGGCTCCAGTCTGGCAGCGGCGAAGTTTCCGGCCGCGCCGGGCAAAACCTACGAGGTGCGCTTCGCCTCGCGCTTGATCAAGGGCAACGCGATCGGCGTTTACGTGCGTTTCTACAATGCAAAGGGCGAGTTTCTAAATACTCTGGAAAAGAAGAACCAAAACATCCTGCGGATGACGACGAAGGACACGGAATGGAAGGAGCGCTCGCTCAAGGGCGTCGCGCCCGAAGGCGCCGTGCAGGTCGAAGTGTGGATCCACTCGTTCACCAAGGGGCAGGTGACGGCAGACTTCGACGGCTTCACCTTTTTCGAACTCTGAAAAACGGCATCAAACCGGTAGGGACGGCTCTCCGGAGCGCGGTCCGCCTTGGACTCGAACTCGCCTTCAGTCCGCGGACACCTCGGTGAGGCGTCCCTCCCTCAAACTAACGCGGCCTTGAAATTTTGGACTTTGCCGTAGCCGCGGTGCTGGCGGTCTACTTTAACTGCAGCAAGTCCCACTTGTTGCCGTAGAGATCGCGAAACACCGCGACGGTCCCGTAGTCCTCCTCGCGCGGCTCTTCCAGGAACTCCACGCCGCGTGCTTTGAACGCTCGATGGTCGCGATGGAAATCGTCGGTGTGGAGAAAGAGAAAGACGCGTCCACCGGTTTGGTGGCCCACGGCGGCGAGTTCGTCTGCGTTCTTCGCTTTCGCGAGCAAGAGCTGGCACGCCCCTGGAGAGTCTGCGCCGGGCGGTGCGACGAGCACCCAGCGTTTGTCCGGCTGTGATGCGGTGGATTGAGGGCGGTCTGCGACGAGCCGAAACCCGAGGGCGCCGGTGTAGTAGGCGATGGCTTCGTCGTAGTCGCGGACGACGAGGGAAATGGTGGCGATAGATTGCTTCATGACGGACGAGTTCGCCGCACGGTGGCGGATTTTCGCTTCGCGTCGAGCTGCCGCTTCATCTGCGCGAATTCGGCGGCGAGGAACTCCTTCGTCTCCCGTGGGATCGCATTCCAGTGGCAGCCGGTCAGCGCGCCCTCCAAGGCGTAGGCCTTCACCGCCGACACGGGGCGGCCGCCAGCATGTAGCCGGCGACAGACATCGATGGGCCCGAGTGCGCGCACTTCCTTCAAGGTGGTGAGGCCGATTTCTCGCAACCATGCCGTCGACTTGGGGCCCAGGTTGAGGGCGCCGTGGAGGCCGTGCGGTGCATCCGATTGCTCGCGGAAGGGGAGCATGCGTTCCGGTGGTTTTCTCGTGCACGGATTCATTGGCTCGAAGAAGCTGAAACACGATCGCTGGAAGGGGTGCAATGTCCGATCGAGGTTGGCGCTGAGAGGGGAGCGCGGATGGTTTTTCGTTTCTCGATTTTGCCGCAAGATGTCGCTTCATTGGCGCGGCCACCCTGCGTTGCCCGCTAATTTGCCACACTTGTCATGACTCCTCCCCTCTACCGACTTCTGCCGCTTCGACTCCTGCTGGGTGCCATGTGCCTGCTGCCGCGCCTCGCGGCGGAATCCAAGCCAGCCGCCCCGGCGGGCAACGCCGATGTGCAGAAAATTATCGAGACCTTCGAGGGACGCGGCGTGCAGAGTGATGGCTCACAACGGCCGGCGCTCGCAGACGCATTGAAGAAATTCACGCTGCGCGAAGGGCTCGCGATTGATCTCATCGCGGCGGAACCGGCCGTGGTGCAGCCGCTCTACATGAGCTTTGACTCACGCGGACGACTCTGGGTGACGCAGTATATCCAATATCAATATCCGGCCGGACTCAAGGTGGTGAGCTATGACCAACATTTGCGCGCGGTGTTCGACAAAGTGCCGGAGCCGCCGCCGCGCGGCGTCAAGGGCGCCGACAAAATCACGGTCTTCGAGGACAAAGACGGCGACGGGGTGTTTGAATCCCATCGTGATGTCATTACTGGGCTTAACATCGCCACAGCGGCGGTGAAGGGCGGCGGTGGCATCTGGGTCATGAACCCACCGTATCTGTTGTTTTATCCCGACGCTAACGATGACGACATTCCGGACGGCGATCCAAAGGTGTGTCTGAGTGGCTTTGGCTTGGAGGACACGCATTCGGTGGCGAGCAGCCTTCTCCTCGGGCCGGATGGCTGGGTTTACGGTGCGACGGGCAGCACTACGACTGGGAACGTGAGCAGTAAGGTAACGAAGAACGTGAAATTCGAGGGCCAACACATCTGGCGTTACCACCCGAAGACGGAAGTGTTCGAGATCTTTGCCGAGGGCGGCGGCAACACGCTTAGCTGCGAGATCGATGCGGAGGGGCGCGTCTTCAGCGGCACCAACGGCAATCAGCGTGGGATGCATTTCGATCAGGGGATGGCGGGGGTGAAAAATTTCGGTAAGCACGGCACGCCAGCGAATCCCTACGCGTTTGGCTACTTCGACCACCTTCCGACGAAGAGCGACGGGAAACGCTTCTCGCAGGCACTCTGCATTTACCAAGGAGGTCTAATGGACGCGATGCTGGGCGGGCGGATCATCGCGCCGAATTCCCTGCACAACATGGTCTACGTCAGCCCTCTGATTCCGGACACCTCGACGTTTCGGGTGGAGGACGAGGCGCCGCTTTTGCGCAGCGGTGACCGGTGGTTTCGGCCAGTCGACGTGAAGGTCGGTCCAGACGGCGCAATTTATTTGGCAGATTGGTATGATACGCGGCTCAGTCACGTCAGCCCGGTTGATGACTGGAGCAAAGCGGACGGACGCATCTATCGCGTGCGGCCAACCTCGGCCGTGATGAAGCACGAGCCCTTTGACCTGCATACCGCCGCGCCGATGGCGCTCGTGAATTACCTCGGGCATCCGAACAAGTGGTTTCGCCGGCAGGCCGTGCTCGAACTCTCGTGGCGCCGGGAGACGGTTGTGCTGCCGGCCCTCGAAAAACTCGCGCGCGACGGCGGAAA
>CAIXKG010000151.1 GCA_903919985.1 uncultured Opitutia bacterium
GCGCAGCCGCCGGCAGCGCGGGCAAGGGGGCGGTGGCCAGCAAGGCAACCAGCGTCAGATCGACGAACTCGATCTGGCCCAATCAGAAAACCGCTACGAAACTCAGCGGCAGGCCAAGTCCCCGCAATCCCCCGAGCGGCGCGAGCAGAATCAGGTGTTGAACCGCCTGCAGGAACTCGCGCGCCGGCAGCAGGACGTGAATCAGAAACTCAAGGAATTGCAGACCGCGCTCCAAGCCGCGAACACCGAGCAGGAAAAAGAGGATGTTCGCCGTCAGTTGAAGCGCCTGCAGGAAGAACAGCAGCAGATGCTCGCGGATATGGACGAGGTGAAGCAGCGCATGGATAAGCCGGAAAATCAGTCCGCCATGCAGCAGCAGCGCGACCAGCTCGATCAGACCCGCAGCGACCTGCAAAAATCTTCCGACGCGACGGGCCAAGGTTCGGTTTCGCAAGCGCTCGCGTCCGGTACCCGGGCGGAGCGGCAGCTCCAGCAAATGCGCGACGAACTGCGGAAACAAAATTCGAGTGAGTTCGCCGACGATCTGCGTGAAATGCGGACCGAGGCTCGCGAGCTGGCCCAAAAGCAGGAGGACGTGACGAAAAAAATCGCCGGTCTCGACGATCCGAAACAAAAACGTCTCACCGAGTCGCCCGACCGGCAGGCCGCGATCGATGAGGTCGACCAAATTCGGAAGCGCACGAGCGACCTTATTAATCGCGCGACCCAGGTTTCGGAACAGGCGGAAACTTCCGAACCGCTCCTATCCCGTCAGCTTTACGACAGCGTGCGCAAGGTCGCCCAAGACGACGTCAAGGCCGTGAAAGACATGCGTAAGGAACTGCTCGAGCAGGGCATGATCGCGCAGTCGAACGACCGTCTGCAGAAGCTCGCCGAGGGTGAGTCCACGGCGAAATCGCTCGAACTCACGAACGAGATGCTGCGTCAACGCTACTTGCCGCAGGCCAGCGAGGCCGCGCAACGGGCCGGTTCCAGCATCACGGATCTCAAGCGTGGCGTGGAACGCGCCGCGGAAAGTGTTTTGGGCGACGACGCGCAGGCGCTGAAGCTCGCCCAATCCGAAATCGACGCCATCACGGATCAACTGAAGCGCGAACTCGCGCCTGCCGGTCAGGAGGGCGCTAATCCTGCCGGCCAGCAGGCCGGGCAGGCGGGCCGGACTGGACAAGCGCGGCAACCAGGACAACCAGGACAACCGGGCCAACCCGGCGATCCCAAGGATACTGCGTCGGCCGATCAGCGACTGGCGGGCAATGATTCCCCGGGCGAACAAGGCCAGCAGGCGCAGGAATCTCCGGGGCAAGAAGGTCAGCCGGGGCAACCGGGGCAGCAGGGCGGCCGGCAGGGCCAAGGTGGCCAACGCGGGCAGCAGGGGCAGCAAGCCCAGGCCGGTCAGCAGGGACAACGCGGAGGCCAGCCCGGCCAACAAGGCCAAGCAGGGGGCAATCGCGGCGGGCGTCAGGGTGGTCAACGTCAATTGGCCGGCAATAACCGTCGCGGCGGAAACAACAACGACACCGGGATCGGTGGTGCAGAAGGAATTTTGGACCAGCTTGGAGAAATCGGTAATCGCGGCGTCGCTCCAATGGGCGGGCCGATCACGGGCGGCGATTTCGGCGCCTGGGCTGATCGCTTGCGCGACGTCGAACAACTCGTCGACCAGCCGGCGTTGCGCGATGCGGTCGCGAACGCGCGCGAGCGTGGGCGTCTCCTCCGTCAGCAATATACCCGCGACATGAAGAAACCTGACTGGGCCACGGTGCAGTTGCAGATTGTGAATCCGTTGGTCGAAGTGCGGGCGCGTATCGGGGAGGAACTTGCGCGACGTGATTCGAAGGATGCGTTGGTGCCGATCGATCGCGATCCGGTGCCCTCGCGTTACGCCGATTCCGTACGTCGTTATTACGAAGAACTGGGGAAGGAAAAGTGAGATGGGTCATGAATCGAACGTTGTTGGCGGGGCACGCTCAACCCGCATGGAGTCCTGCCGAACCGCGAGGTGATGGCACTCCAGCCCCATCAATCTCTGCTATTTCCCCACTGGTTTCGCTCACCCCATGATGTTCGCCGCCCTCACGTTTTCCAGTTTCACTTGGCTCGTGCCCGCCGTGGCCCTCGTGGTCCTCGCCGTCGGGATCCTGCTTTGGAGTTACTATCGTTCCGCAGGCCCGGGCTGGGTGCGTGCACTTTGTTTGTCACTCAAGGCGCTGGGCATGGCGGCGCTCGCGTTCTGTCTGCTGGAGCCGCTCTGGACCAGTCAGCGCGCTCGGCCCCGCGCCAATATTTTCGCCGTGGTGGCGGACAACAGCCAAGGCCTGCAGATCAAGGATCAGGGTGACACCAAGAGCCGCGGCGACGCTCTGCGCGCATTGCTCGATCGTAAAGGCCAGGACTGGCAGGCGACCCTCGACGATTCCTTCGAGCTCCGGCGTTATCTTTTCGATGGCCGTCTTCAATCGACGACTGACTTTCATGAGCTCGCGTTCGACGGCCGTTCCACCGCGCTCGCGACCGCGCTGCGCACCCTGAAGGAACGGTTCCAGGGCCGTCCGCTTGCGGGCATTCTCTTGTTGACCGA
The DNA here is from genome assembly GCA_903919985.1 of uncultured Opitutia bacterium. Classification (GTDB taxonomy): domain Bacteria; phylum Verrucomicrobiota; class Verrucomicrobiia; order Opitutales; family Opitutaceae; genus Tous-C4FEB. The sequence goes on from CAIXKG010000151.1 coordinate 2,600, forward strand.
TGGCAACGCGACGGATCTCCGCGGCACCGCGCTGCCGGATGTCACGGGTTTGCCGCCCATTTACCCTGTCGTGATCGGCCGCAGCGATCCGGCGCGGGATCTGGCGGTGCAACAAGTCAACGTGAGCCAGACCGCATTCGAAGATGCGCCGGTCTCGATTCAAGCTGACGTCGCCGCCGTCGGTTTTCGAGGCGAGGCCGTGGTGGCCAGCTTGATTGATCAAGCGGGCAAAACGGTGCAGGAGCAGTCGCTCGAAGTGCGCAAGGAAAACGACACGCTCGCATTTCGTTTTCAGCTCAAACCTGAACACAAAGGCCTTTCATTTTACGAGGTGCGCGTTGCACCCAAGGCGGCACCGGCCCTCGGCGTGCAGGGCCGCGAAGAGGCGACGCTGGCCAACAACAAGCGCGTGATGGTGGTGAATCGCGGCCAGGGACCGTACCGCATTCTCTATGTTTCCGGCCGGCCGAACTGGGAGTATAAATATCTCAATCGGGCCATGGACGATGATGACCAGATCCAACTGGTGGGCTTGATGCGGATCGCAAAACGCGAACCGAAATTTGATTTCCGGGGGCGCGCGGGCGAAACCAGCAATCCGCTTTTCCGCGGCTTCGGCACACAGGCGGCGGAAGAGGTGCAGAGTTACGATCAGCCCGTCCTGGTCCGCCTTAACACCAAGGACGAACTCGAGCTGCGCTCTGGCTTCCCGCGCATACCGGAGGATTTATACGGGTTTAACGCCGTAATTCTGGATGACCTCGAGAGCGAATTTTTCGCGCCGGAGCAGGCGCAGCTGTTGCAGAAATTTGTGTCTGAACGCGGCGGCGGCCTTTTGATGTTGGGCGGCATGGAGTCGTTTCAGGAGGGCAATTACGCGCGCAATCCGATCGGCGACGTCTTGCCCGTCTATCTCGACAAGCCCACGGAGCAGGCGGCCCCGGGTGCGCTCAAATTTGAGCTGGGCCGCGAGGGCTGGCTGCAAGCTTGGGCGCGGCTGCGCGACAATGAGTCCGACGAAAAATCGCGCATCGACACCATGGTGGACTTTGCGGTCCTGAACCACGTCCGCGGACTAAAACCGGGGGCGAGCGTCATCGCGACGGTGCGCGACGACCAGGGCAATCAGATGCCGGCCCTGGCCGTGCAGCGTTTTGGCCGAGGCCGCAGCGCCGCGCTGATGATCGGCGATTTTTGGCGCTGGGGCCAGAAGGACGCCGCGACAAAAATCGATATGAACAAGGCGTGGCGCCAGCTCATGCGCTGGATGATCGCCGACGTGCCGAACCGCGTCGACCTTGCCATCGAACCGTTGCCGGAGGACGCCAACGGGACCGTGCAATTGCAGGTGCGCGCCCGCGACGCGAAATTCCAGCCGCTGGACGACGCGACGGTGAAAGTGGAGGTTGAATCGGTCGCATTCGGCGACGCCACGGCACCGGCCGCACCGATTCATTTGCTCGCGGAAGCATCCGCGACCGAGCCCGGACTTTACCAAACGAATTATGTGCCGCGCTTGAACGGCGGCTACAAGGCGACGGCGATCGTCACCAACGCGGTGGGCGCGGAGGTGGGCCGGGCCGAGGGCGGCTGGAGCAGCGACATGGCGGCCGAAGAATTTCGTTCGCTCACGCCGAACGTGGCGTTGCTGGAAAATCTCGCGCGCAAAACCGGAGGCGAGATCGTCGCCGCGGCGGATCTGGAGAAATTCGCCCGCAGCCTGCCGCAGAAAAAGGCCCCGGTGATGGAAACCGCCATGAACCCGCTCTGGCACACGCCAGCCATGCTCCTCTTCGCCTTGGGCTGTCTCCTGACGGAATGGGGCGTGCGCCGCTGGAAAGGAATGCCATGAGCAAGATATCTTACGCGCCCTGCCTGCGGGGCTTTTTGATGGGTGCGATCGCTGGTCTCGCTCTCGAATTTTTTCCGACCGTGGCAGTCGCGGCAGAATCACCGCTCAACGACCAAACGACGGTCATCGTCGTCGTGGGTGCCGGCGGGGAATCGGAATTTGGGACTAATTTCACGAATCAGGCGAAACTCTGGGAGAAGACCTGTCAGCTCGCCGGCGCCAAGCGCGTGACGATTGGAATCGGGGAGGAAGCCGCCACCGGCCCGAGCGATCTCGAACGGGTCAAGCAGGCGCTTGAAACCGAAGCGAAAGACGGTGCGAGCGAGCTGTGGGTGGTGCTGATCGGGCACGGCACGTTCGACGGGCGCGACGCGAAGTTCAACCTACGTGGGCCAGACCTTACGGCGGTCGACCTCGCCCTGTGGTTGAAGCCCTTTAACCGGCCGATGGCCATCGTTGACACTTCGTCCGGCAGCGCTCCGTTCATCGCGAAACTCACCGGCAAAAACCGGGTGATCGTGAGTGCCACGCGCAGTGGCTACGAACAGAACTACGCGCGTTTCGGGCAATACTTCGCGGCGGCGATGCTCGATCCGAAAAGCGATCTCGACCAGGATGGCCAGACCTCATTGCTCGAAGCCTTTTTGAGCGCGTCGACCCGCGTGCTAGAATTCTACAAGACGGAGGGTCGGCTCTCCACGGAGCATGCGTTGATTGACGACAATAGCGACGGCCTCGGCACGCCTTCTGATTGGTTTCGCGGGACCCGCGCGACCAAGAAGGCGAAAGATGGCGGTGCGCTCGACGGACTGCGCGCCAAACAATTCCATCTGATCCGCAGCCCGGCCGAGCAAAAGCTCTCGGTCGAGCAGCGGGCGCGGCGCGACGAACTTGAGCTGAGCATCGAGGCGCTCCGCGAAAAGAAAGCCAAGCTTTCCGAGCCCGCCTACTACGCCGAACTCGAAAAGCTGATGCTTGAGCTGGCGAAAGTTTACGGCCCGCCGACCGAGGGGCCCTAATTTGATTTTAGAGAGTACGCCGCGGGGCGGGTAATGCGATTTCGCGAGTGCCATCAGCAGATGGCTCACGCCCATTCCACCTTGGCCGCAAACCAGACGACCCCGTGGCCTGAGACGTGCTAAACGATTCGCACGATGGAAATATTACCCCCGCCCGCATCGGTTCCGACTAACGGAAATCCGGCCGGCGTCGTTTACGGTCTCGAGGATCGAATGCCATTAGGCACCTCCGTGTTGGTCGGCGCGCAGCACGTTTCCGCGATGGTCGTCGGCACGATCACGCCGCCGCTGATTCTCGCAAGCATTCTCAAACTGCCGCAGGCCGACACCGCCTATTTGATCAGCATCGCGCTGCTGGCTTCGGCTTTCGGTACCTGGCTGCAATGCAAACAACGGGGGCCGGTCGGCTCAGGCCTGTTGAGCGTGACGGGAACGAGCTTCGCGTTTCTGCAACCGTTGACGGCCGCGGGACAGGCCGGAGGACTCGCGTTGATGTTGGGTCTGTCGTGCCTCACGGCGCCGCTTTTGATTTTGCTCGCGCCCTTCGTGTCGAAGCTCCGCACGGTCTTCACGCCGTTGGTGTCGGGCGTCGTGGTCTTGCTGATTGGAACGTCGCTGATCCCGACGGCATTTTTTGGTCTGGCTGCGCCGGTGCGGTCTGGCGCGCCACTCTGGTGGGGACTCGTCGTGGGCGCGCTCGTTATCGCGGTGATTGTTGTCGCGCAGGCGACCGGTCGCGCGTGGGCGCGGATTGCCGGAGCAGCGTGCGGCGTGTTGGCGGGATGCGCGCTCTGCGGTTTCCTCGGCGGATTGCATGCGCCGGAGATGGGAGCGGGGGAGTGGATCACCCGGCCGCGCCTGCTGCCGCACGGCTTCGCCTTTGACTGGAAATTTGTCCCGCCCTTCGTGTTTATTTATCTGGTTTCGCTGCTTGAAGCGATGGGCGACATCGCCGCCACGTCGCAATTGTCAGGGCTCGCCACCGCGGGTCCGGCGCATTGGCGGCGACTGTCGGGTGGCGTACTGGCCGACGGTATTACGAGCACGGCGTCCGCGTTATTCGGAGGGTTTCCCAGCGCGACCTACGCGCAGAATAACGGCGTGATCCAGATCACCGGCGTCGCGAGCCGACGCGTCGGCTACGTCATGGCGGCGATGCTGGCACTCCTCGGACTTTTTCCCGCGGTGGGTCGCTGGGTGACGGTGCTACCGCCATCGGTGTTAGGCGGTTTGGCGCTGATGATGTTTGGCCTGGTCGCGGTCGCGGGGATTCGGTTGCTGCTGAGCGCGGGATTTGGCCAGCGCGAAGGCGTGATCGTAGCGCTGTCGCTCGGCGTCGGACTCGGCTTGCCGACGCAGCCGGCTTTGCTCGAGAGTTTGCCGTCGCTGCTGCACTCGCTGCTGGAGTCGGGCATTTCGGCCGGCGGACTCACCGCGTTGCTGTTAAATCTCCTGTGGCCTGCCAAGGAAGTTTGAGTTCTTCCGTGGCATGTGCCGTAGCGGCAGGCGTCCCTGCCGCTACGGCGTAATTGAGTAGGTTGGCGCAACCGCGCTCTTTATGCGGGGCGCCGCGGCTCAAACAAAGAGGCCGTGAAAAATATGAACGAAGAATAACGCGGCGAGGACGTAGGTGAACGTCGGAACGCTACGGGCCCGGCCGGTTGCCAGGGCCAGGCAGGAGAGCGCGATGACGCCGAGTCCCAAACCTTCGGCGATGCTGAACGTAAGCGGAATGCAGAGCAGCGTTACGACCGCGGGCATCGTCTCGGCAAAATCGTCGAGTTTAATTTCAGCGACGGCCTGAAACATGAATATTCCGACGACCACCAGCGCAGGCGCGGTGGCCGCGCTAGGTATGATCAGAATCAACGGCGTCAGGAAGAGCGCCAAAAGAAAGCAGACGGCGGTGGTGATGGCCGTGAGGCCGGTTCGTCCCCCGGCTTCGACGCCCGCGGCAGACTCGATGTAGCTGACGACGGTGGATGTACCGAGGAGCGAGCTCATGATTGCGGCGAGCGAATCGCTCACCAGCGCCCGGCCGACTTTGGGCAGCGTGCCGTCGGGCTGGAGGAGACCAGCGCGCTTCGTCACGCCGATGAGCGTACCGATGTTGTCGAACATATCGACGATCAGCAGCGTGAGCATGATCGGCAGCGCCTTCGCGAAATTATGGATCAAGAAGTCGAAGTTGAGCTTAAACATCACCGGTTCAGGTGAAGCGGGCAGGGAGAAGATTCCCGTGGGAAACGCGGTGACGTGGCCGCCTTTGCCGTCGGGCACGATGAAACCGATCGCGGTGATGATCGCGATCGACAGCACGATCGCACCCGGCACGCGGCGCGCGACAAGCACGGCGGTCAGCACGATGCCGAAGAAGGCGAGGGCTACCGCGGGGGAGCCGAAGTCACCCTGCGCCACGAACGTGGCCTTGTTGGCGACAACGATGCCGGCGTTTTTCAATCCGATAAACGCGATGAAAAGTCCAACGCCACAGGTGATCGCGATTTTGAGCGAGTAGGGGATCGAGTTGACGATTTTCTCGCGCACGCCGGTGAGCGAGAGCAGCAGGAAAGCCACGCCGTTCACGAAGACGAGTCCGAGCGCGGACTGCCATGGCACGCCCGCCCCCAGACAGACGGTGTAGGTGAAGTAAGCGTTGATTCCCATGCCCGGGGCGAGGGCGAGCGGGAAGTTGGTCATCAGCGCCATGATGATCGTGCTGAAGGCGGCAGTGAGCGCGGTCACCGTCACGACCGCCGGCAGTGGCATGCCTGCGTCCTTTAGGATCAGTGGATTGACCGCGAGGATGTAGGCCATCGCGGTGAACGTCGTGAGGCCGGCCTGCATTTCCCGGCCGACGGTGGTGTGATGCTGATTGAGTTTGAAGAGGCGGTTGAGCATGGAGGTTAAAATCGTTCTCGTTCTCGCAGTGGTTCTCGTTCTCTTTGCCGGAATGTCCGCCGGCCGCGAAAGAGAACGAGCCTGAGTACGAGGTCGAGAACGAGCCTAATTACGCCATGAGCACGATTGATGCCCACGTGCATCTTTATCCACCCGAGATCAACCGCGACCCGTCAGGGTGGGCGGCGGCTCACGGCGAATCACTCTGGGGTACACTCTGCACCCGCCGACGGAAGGATGGCCGCGCGGTGCAGGATTTTCCTTCGGTCGACGAACTTCTGCGCCAGATGGACGAGGCCGCAGTCGGCCGCGCGGTGCTTTTGGGCTGGTATTGGACCCAGGCGGAATCGTGCGTCCGGCAGAATCGATTCTACGCGGAATGCGTACGCGCGCACCCGGACCGGCTGAGCGCGTTTGCCTCCGTCCAGCCAGCGGCGGGCGGGGCCAGCGCGGTGGAAGAGCTGCGGCAAGCGCGCGACAGCGGCTTGATCGGGGTCGGCGAATTGTCGCCGCACGCGCAGGGCTACGACGTGGCTTCGCCGGATCTAAGCGAGGTCCTGGCCGCGGCGGCCGACTGGAGTTGGGCGCTGAACCTGCACGTGACCGACCCGGCGACGGGCAAGTTTCCCGGCCGCGTTGAAACGCCGCTCGCCGACTTTCATCGGTTGGCCCGAGCCTGGCCACGCGTCACCTTTATCCTCGCGCACTGGGGCGGCGGTCTGGCGTGGGCGAAACCCCGGAGTGAAGCGGACGCAGACGGACTGCATAATGTTTATTACGACACGGCGGCCTCGCCGCTTCTTTACGACGCCGGCGTTTGGGCGCGGGCGGTCGCTGCCGTGGGCGCTTCGCGGATATTATTCGGTTCGGACTTTCCGCTCAATGGTTACCCCAAGGTCGAAACGGCGCCGGAAATGCGGCGCTTTCTTGCCGAAGTGCGCGCGGCGCCTCTGGCCGACGAAGAGCGATCTGCGATTCTCGGCGGCAACGCGCGCCGGATTTTGGCGCTGGGGTGAACTTTCGCTCGCGTCGCCGAAAATCTTTGCCACGCGTCGGCGGCAAACTGAACTGCTGCCATGACTCCAGAAGCCAAGCTCGCTGAACTCGGTCTCGCTCTGCCCAATCCGCCCGCGGCCGCGGGCAGCTACGTGCCCACGGTCCGTACCGGCAATCTCCTCTACTGCGCGGGCACGATCTGCCTGTTCAACGGACAGATGACCCACCTCGGCCAGGTCGGAAAGGAGCAGACGGTTCTGACGGCGAACAAGGCCGCGGAGATCTGCGCCCTAAACACGCTCGCCAACATCAAGGCAGCGACCGGCTCGCTCGATCAAGTCGCACGCATCGTCTTCGTCAGCGGTTACGTGAACGCCGTCGATGGTTTCTCCGACAGTCCCGCGGTGATCAACGGCGCGAGCGATCTCTTCGTGAAACTTTTCGGTGACGCCGGCAAGCACGCCCGCGCCGCCGTCGCCGTAAACGGTCTGCCGCGCGGCTCGACGACCGAGATTCAGGTCGTCGTGGAATTGAAGAACTAAGCGTGCGTTGCAAAAGGTACGGCGCGTTATTCCGAACGCGCCGGTTTCGCGTCGAGCCCTCCGTGGGCCGAGTCGCAGCGGCGGTTTAGGAATAAGCCGCCCTACCTGCAGGCCTCGCTCTTTCAATCCATGCCTCCCTCCGCCCTCCCGATCTACGAACTCGAGCCCGCCGTCGTTGACGCGTTGCGGTCCGGGGGACGGTTGATCGTGCAGGCGCCAACCGGCTCGGGTAAATCCACGCAAATCCCGCAGATGCTCCTGCGCCACGGATTTCTCGACGGCGGAGAGGCCGTCGTGTTGCAACCGCGCCGGCTCGCCGCGCGCATGCTCGCCAAACGCGTGGCCGAAGAAGTCGGCGCTCCGCTCGGCGACATAGTTGGCTATCAAATCCGGCTGGAGTCGAACGTGTCGGCGCAGACGCGCATTCGCTTCGTGACGGAGGGAATTCTCCTGCGGCAGATGTCGTTCGACGCGAAATTGCGCGGGATCAACGCGCTCGTGTTCGATGAGTTTCACGAGCGGCACCTCTACGGTGACATCTCCCTCGCGCGCGCGGTGCAGATCCAGCAGACCACGCGGCCCGATCTAAAAATCATCGTGATGTCCGCCACGCTCGATGCGGGCGCGTTGAAAACCTATCTCGCGCCGTGCGACGTGCTCGTTTCGCAGGGAAGAAGTTTTCCGGTGCGCATCGAATATTTGACGAAGCCCGCGAACTTCGAGCAGGAGCCCGTCTGGGAAGTGGCCGCGCGCGAATGTGAGCGCGTGGCCGCCACGACGACCGGCGACATGCTTGTGTTCATGCCCGGGGCCTACGAGATCGGCCGCACGGTACAGGCGATTCAGGGCGGACGCGCGCTGCGGGATTTCGTGGCGTTTCCCCTGCACGGCGAACTGTCGCCCGATCAGCAGGATCGCGCCGTGGCGCGCTACGAGACGCGGAAAATCATCGTTTCGACGAACGTCGCCGAAACCTCGCTCACGATCGACGGCGTCACCGCGGTGATCGATGGCGGGCTCGCTCGGGTCGCGCGCTTCGACGCCAACCGCGGCATTAACACCCTCCTCGTGGAAAAAATTTCCATCGCGAGCGCCGATCAACGGGCGGGCCGCGCTGGTCGCACCGCGCCGGGCATCTGTGTGCGGCTCTGGACGGAACGCGAGCACGCGCAACGGCCGCTCCAGGAATTGCCGGAGGTGAAGCGCCTCGATTTGTCGGAGGTTGTGCTCACCCTCAAAGCGAGCGGCATCGACGATATTTTTGGGTTTCCGTGGCTGGAAAAGCCGGACGCCAAGGCGCTGGAGCGGGCGGAGCGATTGCTGGCCGATCTCGGTGCCATTGGAAGTGATGGCGGGGTGCCCGCACCTCGCATTAACGTCGAGGCGGGCGGGGGCACCCGTCCCGCAAAAATAGGAAATGAAACTTTCCGCATCACCGATCTTGGCCGCAAGATGCTCCGTTTCCCGGTCCATCCGCGTTACGCCCGGATGTTTATCGCCGCCGAAGAGCGCGGTTGCGTGCGATCAGTCGCATTGATGGCGGCGCTCACCCAAGGTCGGAGTTTTTTGCTGCGCGGCGCGACGAAGGAAGTGGAGACCGCGCGGGAGGAATTGCTCGGCGAGGAGCACGAGAGCGATTTCTTCCTGCTGATGCGGGCGTGGCGTTTCGCGGAGAAAAACAATTTCTCGATCGACGCTTGCCGTCGCGTCGGCGTGCACGCGCAGGGCGCACGTCAGGTCGGACCGCTGTTCGAACAGTTTTTGGCCATCGCGAAAAAAGAGGGGCTTGATGTGACCGAGCAGCGCGTTGACGGCACCGCCGTGCGCAAGTGCGTGCTCGCGGGTTTTTCGGACCACCTCGGCAAACGGCTCGACGGCGGCACGCTCCGCGTCGAGCTCGTACACGGTCGGCGCGGGGTGCTGGCCCGGGAGAGCGCGATTCAGCAAGCGAAACTGCTCGTGGCGGCGGAGATCAGCGAGATTGGCCGCGGCGATGGCGAGGTAAACACGCTGCTCACGCTGGCGACGGCGATTGAGGAGCCGTGGTTGAAGGAATTGTTTCCCGACGATTACTACGAAGCGAAAGGCGTGCTCTACGACGAGCAGGCGAAGCGGGTGGTCGCGCGCAAGGAGCGGCGTTTTCGCGACCTCGTCCTCGAGAGCAAAGGCAACAGCGACGACGTGCCGCTCAACGCCGCCGCCGCAATTTTAACCAAGGAAGTATTGGCCGGCCGCATCACGCTGGATGCTTGGGACGAAGCGGTGGAGCAATGGATCGTACGCGTGAACCGACTCGCGGAGTGGTTTCCTGAACTGGAGGTGAATCCGCTGACCGACGCTGACCGTGGGACGTTGATCGAGCAGATCTGTTTTGGCGAAACGAGCGCGCGAGCGGTGAAGGAAAAAGCCGTGATGCCGGTCCTGCGCGATTGGTTAACGGCCGAGCAATTCGCGGTGCTCGATGACTACCTGCCGGAAAAACTCACGATGGCGAACGGCCGCAAAGCGAAGCTCACGTATCACAAAGAGGGCCCGCCGATCATGAGCGCGCGCATTCAGGAACTCTACGGCGTCGACGGGAAATTCACGATCGGCCACGGCCGCGTGCCCGTGAAGTTCGAGGTGCTCGCCCCGAATCACCGCGCGATTCAAGTCACCGACGACCTGACAAATTTCTGGCGCGAACAGTATCCGAAGGTGAAAGCCGAACTCTCGCGGCGCTATCCGCGGCATGAGTGGCGGTAAGGATGGCGAACCCGCGTACCTAAAATTAGAGTGATTTGACCCAAAGCGTAGCCGGTGACGACGTAGCGGCGGGCGTCCCTGCCTGCCGAAGCGAGAACGCCGAACCCGGCCGGCAGAGACGCCCGCCGCTACCCAAAACGGGCCCGGAAAAACTTAAACCGCGCGAGATCTAACGGCGAAGTCGCTTCGCTAAAGGGCGTGGTCCTTGGCGGCGGAATGCGCGGGCTTCGCTTGCACTCGGCGCCAGGCTTCCCACGCGTTCGCCACCAGCAGTCCGACGAGCAAATAGTAAACGGCTCCGACAAAGAAGAAAACCGCGTAGCTGACGCCGGCGACGATTGCGCCGAAGATGATTTGGTTCCGAGGCCCGGGCGGCGACGTGGGCGGATCAGTGACCATGAAGAAGGCGAAGAACAGCGCCGCATGCAGATCTGATGAACGGAAAATAGCGGCGACGTGGGCCGGATCGCCCAGAAAAGCGTTGGCGGTAAAAAGCAGATAATACCCGCCCAAAAACGAGAGCGCGGCCGGCCCGCGGTTCACCCGGTCGGCGACCAACAGGCCCGTTGCAAGCAGCACAGCAAGCGTCACGGGTTCGAGCAGGGCCGGCGTCAGATCGGGTAGGGCGCCCCACCAGCTTTGGCCGGAGTGAAAAACGACATAGGCGGCGAGCAGCGCGAGTGCCGCGGGGTTGAAGATGTTCGCCGTGCGGGAGCGCAGGAAATATTTCGCGGCAACCCCGAGCGCCGACGCGAACGCGCCGACGTACCACGGCGCTTGCGCACTGAGGACCATCGCGACGATGAGCCCGGTGAGCAGTGCACCGTCGGGCATCACCCACTTGCGCTTGCGCCGCCGGAGAAGGGGCGCGTCGAGCAGCATCGCGGTCACGACCGCACCGATCACGCCTGGCGCGATGGTGGCCACGCCGTTGGCCACCGCGGCGCCGACCGTGAGAGCGCTCAGAACCAAGATGAGCAATCCTTTCGGGCTCCGAAAAAATCGACGCAGCCGCGTGGACCGCGACGGTGGTTCAACCAATGGGATGTTACTCATCGCGCAATCCTGGGGTCATGAAGGATTCGAGTGCGGGCGTCACGATGAGCCCATCGACCTCCGAGTTTTCTAGTAATTGAAGGCCCTCGACCGGCCCGAGCACAAACGCCGCCGTCGCGAGTGCGTCGGCCATCATCGCATTCGGCGCAACCACGGTGGCGCTCGCCGCAAGCGCGGCGGATTGTCCCGTCCGCGGATCCAATAAATGATGGCCGGAGGCCCCCACGCGCTCGTAGTCGCCCGATGTGCAGACGGCGGCGTCGGACAAATACAACCGGTGGATGAAGGCTTGCGGATCCCGCGGATGGCGAATGCCGACCGACCACGGTTCGCCGTCCGCGTTGGAGCCGGCCAGAAAGAGGTCGCCGCCCGCGTCGATCGTGAAATTTTCAAACGACTCGAGCTCACGCGCCGCTAAGTCCACGGCCAGGCCCTTTGCCACTGCGCCGAGATCGAGGCCCAGCGGACGCAGGAGCGTGACCGTGCGGTTCGTGGGATCGAGGCGCACATCGCGATAAGTTCCGTTCGTGTCGGCTGGCGGCGCCGTTCGCACCGGTTCGCCACTTTGATAGTGCCGATTAAATCCGCGCGTTTCCATGCGCCAACCCACCGTGGGATCAAAGGCGCCGTTGGTTTCTTCCGCGACTTTCAGCGCGAACTGCAGCGCTTGAAACAGGAGCGCGCTCACGGGGACGGGCGGGCCGACGCGCGCAGAAAGTTGCCGTAGCTCACTGCTTTCGTCGAAACGCGAGCACGCGTCCTCCACGCGTTGAAACCAAGCGGCTGCGCGGCCCGCGCTATTTTCCAGTTCGGATTTTTGCCGTTGGGTGACGGCTGGACCGACGATGCGAATCGTTACGACGGTGCCCATCCGGGAAAAACTGTGGACGTAAGCCCCGCTCACGGGGCCTTCGCTGGTTCTAGGATAAACTTGGCGCTGGCGAGAGCGCTCGTCACGGCCCAGTAGAACGCGTCGGCGCTCTGGGTGGCGCCGGAAACCGTGTCGACGTCGGCGCTCTGGCGCAGCACGACTTGCGGCACGATCTTGTCGAGCACGTCGCAGGAGTAGCGCGTCTGGCAGATGCTGATAACGGCGGAAACGATCCGGCCCGCTTTGATCTCCAAGGTGGCCTGCAGATCGCCGTGCCGACAGGAACCCCAGCCGGAGAACGTGCCGTCTTTCCATTTCGGGTGCGGCGCCTCGACGGGCTTGGCGACTGGCGCAGCGGCGATGGGTGCCGCGGCGATTGGCAGCGTGGAAACAGCGGTGGGCGCGACGACTGCGACCGCGGCCGCGGGCTTGATTGGCTCGACTGCGACCGGGGTCGGCGTGATTGGCGGCGGGACCGCGGGCGCAACGGGAGTCGGCGCAGGTGCGGCCACGACTAAAGGTGCCTCCGGCTTCGCCATCGCGGGCTCGATGGGCGGGGTCACCGCCGGCTTGGGCGGCACGGCGGCTATCGCGGTTTCAATCGGTACGGCCGCGCCGGAATGCCGTGGGCCCGCGGTGTCGTTTTCGAACCGCAGGGCGGCGGAGCGCGTCCGAAAATAACCGGCAAGATAAACCGCGAGGACGGCGGCGGAGCCCAGGGCCATTAAATTGTTTTTCCCGCGTTTGCTACGGCTTCGCCCGGCGTGGGCCGGGGACGGTTGAGGATCGTTCTTGACCGCGTCATTCTCGGGTGGCTGCGGCCGGTCGGAAGGATTCATTGTCGGAGTGGGGTCGTGGTTCCGAGTGCGGCGGAATCGAGCGGGGACGGCGAAGGGTTCACTGGAAGAGTGGGGTTGAACACGTCAGACGAGCGCCTCGGGCGAAGGTTGCGGAAACGCTCGCACGATGGCGGCTAGGCCGGCGGGATTTTACGCGTCAGCAACGGCGAGCTGAGGCCAAGCAGCCGCTCGGAAAATTCGTCCGTCTCGTTGGCCTGACGCAGGGCGCGTTGCACCATGCCCATTTTCGCGTCGAGGTTGTCGATCATCGAAACAAAGACCGCCTCGGGTGTGGCGGCGTAAACGGCGGCGCCCCATTCCGGTTCGCCTTGGTGACTGAGGACGATGTGTTCGAGCCGTTCGAGGCGCTCGGCGTCGAGTTTGGCTTTCAGCCCGGCTTTGCGCACGAGTTGGTAACCGAGGACCACGTGTCCCTGCAAAATTCCACGGCGGCTGCGCTTTGTCGCGAGGGTGCCTTCGTATTCGATGGTTTTTCCGGTGTCGTGCAAAAGGATGCCGGCCATCGCGAGGTCGGCGTCGACTTCGAGATACAGCGGCAGCAGCGCCCGGCAGGCCCGCGCCATATGCACGGTGTGCTCGAGGAGGCCGTGACGGTAGGCGTGGTGCATCGACACCGCCGCGGGCGACCAACTAAACGCGTCGCCGATTTCTTCGAAGACGGCCTGCACCGTCGCGCGCAGTTCGGGCTGGGCGATGCTGGCGATGAAGCCTTGGAATTCCGTCCACAGCGCGCCGCCGTTTTCGGGTGCGACCTCGACCAGGTTTTCCAGCACCTCGGGCGCGGTGAGCTCGGATTCCGGCACGACGGCGAGACGGGAGAGTTTCGGCGAGAGCCGGCCCTGATAGTATTCGATTTTGCCTTCGACGCGCACGACGGCGCCTTCGCCCGCGGACTTCAGCGCCTCGAAGCCAGGATTGTCGCCGAAGACCGTGCAGCCGAAGGAGCCGGTGCGATCGCCGAGGTCGGCGCTGAGGAAGGCGTTGCCGTTGGACGCCGTCTTCGTCGTGAGCTTTTTGACGACGAGCATCGCGGCAAACGTGCGGGCGGAGCCCGCATCGAGGCTCTTGAGCTCGCGCACGGAAGAGAGGGGAGTCGGTTCGGAAGACATGGGGGAAGTGAGTCAGGCCCGGCGGCGGACGGCGCGTCTTTTATTTGTCATGGCGAGAAAAGCGCGAGAGCGAGCAAGCCTGTTAACCAAAATAGCGCTGGCGGGCCTTCACCTGCACCAATCGTTTCTCGGGGAGGATGTAGGCGGTGAGCTGGCCGCCCATCACGCACGCGGTGTCGATGCCCACGGACCACTGGAGTTTGTAGACTTCCGCCCGCGGGGTGTGGCCGTAGATGACGAAGGGCGGTCCGCTCCACAAATCGGCCCACGCGGGCGCTTCGGGGGCCTCGGTTCGTTTGCGGGCCTCGCCGTTGCGATCGACGACTTGAATGCGCGTGATCACCTCGGCGGGCTGGCGCAGCCAAGGTTGGCCCGGAAGAAAACCACCGTGGACACAAACCAGATTCAGCGCGGGCTCCTCGTAGGTGAGCGGCATCGCTTCGAGGTAAGCCCAGTCTTCGGGGCGCAGCTTGTCGTAGGTTTCGAGGTCGTGCTCTTTCGCATACTTCAGGTCACGCGTGCGGCGATATTTCAAAAGCCTCAGCTCGTGGTTACCGAGCAACGAGATCGCCTTGTGTTCGCGGGCGAGGTCGATCACCCGGCACGTATCGGGTCCGCGGTTGACGAGATCCCCGAGCAGGACGAGCCGGTCGTCGCTCTTAAGTTCGAGCAGGGAGAGGAGCTCAGCGAATTCTTCGTGGCAGCCGTGGATGTCGCCGATGGCGATAAGGCGTCCGTTCATGCGGTGGGAAAGTGCTAGCGTCCGCGACTCGCGGGAGTAAACAAGAAAGCCGATGGAAATGAATCTGCAGTCACTCGCGCCCGCGTGCTTCGTTACGGGCCAGCCTTTCATCGAAGGTGTGCCCGTCGCCAGTTTCCTGGTGCGCTCGGCCTCGCTGGAGATTGTGCGCTGCGATGTGCTCGCGGCGCACGCGGCGGAGTTTACCCCGGCGGGCTTCATCGCGTGCTCGTGGGTGCGCCCCTACAAATTTCGCGCCAAGGAGGCGAACAGCGACCGGGCCTTGAAGCTCAACGCGGAGAATCTTTTCCCCACCCTGGCCGATCCTACAACCGAACCGACACCGGAGAACACGCGCCTCGTGCAATTCCTGGCGCTGATGCTGGAGCGGAAAAAAATTCTGCGACCGAAGGGGAAATCGGCCGATGGCCTGCGCAACGTCGTTGAGCACGCGAAGTCGAAGGAGCTCTTCGAAGTACCCGCCGGCGAGCTGACCCCGGAATTTTTCGTACAAGTGCAGTCCCAGCTGAGCGTTTTGGTCGGCGAGCCGAAACCCAAAGCACCCGTGGTCGCGGAAGTGCCCGTGGCGGCGCCGGCGCTCTAGGACGGCGACTAATTTTTGGCCGCTGTTCTGAGCCCCGGGGCGGGTGCTTTGACGTCGGCGGATTGCCCTCACTCCGCTTGGGCGTCACTGGCCGAAAGACATTTTGCGGGGCGACGGCACCCCGCCCACATGATCGGTGCGCTGGCCGGACTTGCGCGTTCAGGAAAAATTTTGACGTCGCCAGCACGGCGACACCGCCAATCTTCGGCCGATGACTGCGTCCGTGCCGTTTCTCAAACTCAAAGCCAATGCCAAGCCCCGCGTGCTCAGCGGGCATCCGTGGGTCTTCGTCAACGAAGTGGAGTCATTGCTCGCGCCGGAGCACGATGGCGCGGTGGTCGAGTGCCGGGATCGTACCGGCCGTTTCATCGGCACGGGCATCTACAATGGCCGCTCGCAAATCGTTTGGCGGCGGCTCAGCCGCAATCGCATCACGCTCGATGCCGCGTGGCTGCGCGCCGCGCTGGTCCGCGCGATCGAACGCCGGCGCGGCGCGCCAAAAAACGCGCTGCCTTCCGACCCACTCATCGAACCGACCCCGCCCGCCACCGGCATCGTCGCATCGCAAATGCATAGCGGGCGGCTCGTGTGGTCGGAGTCGGACGAGTTACCCGGCCTCGTGGTTGATCAGTTTGGTGACGCGCTCGTGGTCCAGATTCAGACTCTCGCGATGGAAGGAATGAGCACCGTCATCAGCGATTTGCTGGTCGAGTTGCTGGCGCCGGCCGAAATTATTTTTCGCAACGATGCCAACATCCGCCGCCTCGAAGGCCTCGCTCTCGGAGTGCACACGCGTTCGGGCCTGCCGTGGGCGCCGCGCTGGGTTTCCATCGACGGTTTCGAATATTGGCTCGATCTGGCCGGCGGCCAAAAGACGGGCTTTTATCTCGACCAGCGCGTGCAGCACGGGCTCGTCGCGAAATATTGTCAGGGCAAACGCGTGCTCGACGCGTTTTGCAATCAAGGGCCCTTTGCGCTGCACGCCGCGCGGGCCGGTGCGACCCATGTCTTGGGCCTGGATAGTTCCGGCGAAGCGGTGGAAGCCGCTCGGAGCAACGCGGAACGCAACCAAGTGAAAGCCGAGTTTTTGGAGGTGAACGTATTTGACTGGTTCAACGACGAAGCCCGCGCGACCGATGCGCCGTGGGACGTAATTGTGCTCGATCCGCCGCCGTTCGCGAAATCGAAGAGCGCGCTCGAAGGGGCGCTGCGCGGCTATAAGGAGTTGAATCTCCGCGCGCTGAAAGCACTGGCTCCCGGCGGAGTTTTGGCGACTTACACCTGTTCGCACCACATGCAGGACGCCGAATTGCGCGGCGTGCTGGCGGCAGCCGCGGCCGATGCCAAGCGTCGCGTCCAAGTGCTCGAATTTTGCCACCAGCCGCCCGATCATCCCGTCCTCGTGACGATGCCCGAGAGTGAATATCTCCGCGGGTATATCGTGCGGGTGGAATAAACCGATGACGTGGGAGCCCTGGCGGGGTTGCGGAAGCGGTGCGAATTTCGAGCGTCGCCTCCGAATCGCTCACGCGCTCCGCTAATCGGGAATTCGACGCGGTCTATACGCCTAGTCATCGCCGCGGAACGACTTTTATGTTCGGCTGTTTTATGGCTGCCATGCCGTCCCCCAGAAAATAGCTGGTGTGCGGCGGCTGGTTGTAGGCGACATTCTGGAGCGCAACCGAGAGGCGATATTGTGGATCGTGCATCAGCGTGTAGAGGCGGTGCGTAGTTGGGATGGTTGTCGTATAGATCCGGAGCTCGGAGCTGTCGGCGGTGCGCACCACCTGTTCCTCACGCCAGTCGCCGAGGATGTCCGCGGTCAGACCGCCATTGAGCGCCGTCGAGTTCGATGCGCCCTCCATCGTGAAGATCGTCGATTCCACGGCTTTCTCCCAATTCCATTTTTCGATCTGATTGCCGTTGAGGATTTCGGAGAGGAGATCGCCGTCCCACAAGATGCCGAAGCTGCAGGAGCGCGGCTTGGACTGGGCGATTTCCTTGCCCTGTGCGCTGTAGAGGCCGTTGAGGTTTTCGCCCACGCCCCAGCATTCCGCACCGGGATAACGCGGATCGATGTCGATCGCGAGACAGCGAGCCGGATCGTAGGAACGTTTTCCCCAGAGGATTTCGCCGGTCGCAGCGTCGCGCATTTCCAGACCGTAAAAGTGCTGGTTGAATTCGTGGACGGAGAGAATCTCCATGCCCGGGCGCGTCGGATCGAGATCGGAGACGTGCTGCGCGTCGCCGTGGTTCAGTTGGGTGGAGTACAGGCCCATGCCGTCGTCGTCGATCACCGCGGAACCGAAAACGATTTCGTCGCGGCCATCGCCATCCACATCTGTGGCGGTGAGGCTGTGGTTGCCCTGATGCTCGTAGTACATGAAACCGCGCGCACCGTTGGCGGTGTCGAAAATCCAGCGCTTCACGAGTTTCTTGTCCTTGAAATCCCACGCGGCGAGTACGGTGCGCGTGTAGTAACCGCGGCTGAACATCACGCTGGGATGTTCGCCATCGAAGTACGCGACGCACGCGAGGAGCCGGTCCATGCGATTGCCGTAGGCGTCGCCCCAGACGTCGTTCAATTGCTCGGGGGTGGGGAACGGCCCGGCCGTTGGGTGGCGCTGCGGTTCATAGTTAACCGTGTCGATTGCCGCGCCCGTGAGCCCATCGAAAACGGTGAGGTACTCGGGCCCCTTGAGTACGTTGCCGCTCGTCTCGTGCGAGAGAATCCCATCGCGCATCACATGGCCCTTGGAAGGTTCGCCCGGCCGTACCGGCACGAAGCTGCCCTGGGAACTGCGCCAATCGGCCTGTGGATCGCCGATGACTTTGCCGAGCGCGTCGGTCGTGCCGTCGCCGGTCTTGCACACCAATTCCGCGCGACCGTCGCCGTCGAGATCGTACACCATAAACTGGGTGTAGTGAGAGCCCTCGCGAATATTTTTGCCGAGATCGATCTGCCACAACATCCGGCCGTCGAGTTTGTATGCCTGAAGGATCGGAGAGCCAGTGAAGCCTGGCTGGGAATTGTCGCGGCCGCGCGAGGCCTGATGGACGATGAGTTCGTATTCGCCGTCGCCGTCGAGATCGGCGGGCGAGATATCCGTGGGAACGTAGCCCTCGATTTTATGCAGCGGGATCGAAAGGTAGGGCCGCGCGGGCGCGTTGGCCGCAAAGGTGAAAGGCCGGCTGGCCGCTTCTTCGCGCCCAGCCGTTACAGCCCGCACCGTATAGGCCACGGTCTGGGTCGAATCCACGCCCGAGTCCTCGAAGTTCGTGCCTTGAGTGAGGGGCGCGGCGTTGAGTTTGACCGCTGCGGCGGAGCCGGTGGTGCGGTAGATATTGAACGCAATATCGGGCGCCTCGGTACCGAGTAGACGCCACGAAACGAAAATTTTTCCGCCGCCTTTGTTTACGGCGACGACGCCACGATCAAGGTTTTCCATCAGACGTGCGACGTGGGTCGGCGGGGCGGATTTGCCGAGTTTCTTTTCGTGCGGAGACGCAAACTGGGCCAGCGCCGACGATGACAATGCCAAGGCGAACCCGAGCGGCAGGGTGAGCCATTTAAACAGCGGGGTAATCATGTCAGCCGGCGTGGGCGAGGCGCGAGCCATGGTCAACGGGTGGGTTTCTGGACAGAGCCGCGGGTCCGCTGGGCCGCCTCACGCTGGTGCACGCGGAGCGGGGCTGTCCTCGCGCACTTAATTGCCATGCGATCCAAATCCGTCGAGTCACGTCCATCTGAAACGATGGCTGGCATCTCCCGCGGCTTTGGCTTCTTTTCGCTCTCATGATCGATGGCATTCGCTTCAAAGTTTGTGGGCTCACGTCCCTGGTGGACGCGGAGTTTGCCGATCGTTGCGGCGCGGACTACCTCGCCTTTAATCTCTATCCGAAGTCGCCGCGCTACATTGCGCTGGAGCATTACGTCGCGATGGCTCCGCTGCTGCCCGACCGTAAACGCGTCGCAGTCATGGTCGCTCCCACCGTTGACGAACTCACGCAGGTGGTCGCGGCGGGTTTCGATTATTTTCAGATTCATTTTTCGAGCGACACGCCGGAATCCACCGTTGCGAGTTGGTCTGCGATCGCGGGCCCGAAGCACCTCTGGCTCGCGCCGAAGCTGCCGCCGGGCGAAGATGTGCCGGCGAATTTACTGCCGCTGGCGAAATTTTTTCTGCTCGATACATTTCATGTCAGCGGCTTCGGCGGCTCGGGCCAGACGGGCGATTGGGCGAAGTTTGCGCGTCACCAAGCGGCGCATCCGGAAAAGTTCTGGATTCTGGCGGGAGGCTTGAACCCGGATAATATAGGGCCAGCGCTACGCGCCAGCGGCGCGCGCTTCGTCGATGTGAACAGCGGCGTTGAATCCGCGCCGGGCATCAAGGATGAGGCGAAGCTAAAACGCTTCGTCGTTGCGATCCATGAAAGCGTGACGGCGGCGAGATAGGGCGGATATTTATTATTCCGCCGGTTCAGCGGCGCTCGCCCGCGCGAGTCGCAGCAACGGATTCGCAGCAACGGGCTAAAGCTAACGCGCCCTATTTTTTTAGACGGCGCGCAAAGTCTATAAATTTTCCCCGAGCGGGCTTGATCTGGTCGGGTGCGCTGAATGTGGACCCCGTATTTTCGGGGCAAAACGCTCAAAAAAATCTAGCCTATTCTTACTGACAGCGCATTTTCACGCTGCGCGCTTTCCACCTTGCGAGTGGATTACGCATTCACCTCCGACGGATTAGCCCATTCCAACCCCATTTACCCATGCTCGGTAGCCTTCACGTCCTCGATTTCGTCATCATCGCCGCCTACTTGGTGGCGGTGATCTACATCGGCAAACGGGCCGCCAGCGGCACAAACAACGAGGAGGGTTTTTTCCTCGCGGGACGAAAGCTCGGCAAGCTTTACCAATTTTTCCTGAACTTCGGCAACGCCACCGAACCCTCGGGCGCCGTCAGCACCGCCAGCTTTGTCTTCCAACAAGGCGCTCCAGGTTCGTGGCTTTCGTTTCAGACGGTTTTCATGAATCCGTATTTCTGGTTCATGAACGTGTGGTTTCGGCGGGTGCGCCTGACGACACTGTCCGATCTTTTCGAAGACCGTTTTAAGAGCCGGAAACTGAGCATGTTTTACGCGCTGTTCCAAATTTTGGTGGCGTGTGTTTTTCTCGGTTTTGCGAACGTCACGGCCTACAAAATCGCGGCTTCGCTGGTGGTTAAGCAAGAGACTCAATGGACGGTGAGCGACCGCGCCTCGGTTGAGGGTTACAACGATTTGAAGAGGCTCGAGAAGCTGTTTGTGGCCGGCACGCTGCCGGTGGCCGAAAAACTGCAGCTCGACACCTTGCGCGAACGGAACGTTCGGGGCGAGCTGCATAGCTACATCACGGTGCTCAACGACGTCGCCTTCTATTTGGTTTTCGCGCTTGTGGTGGGTACTTACATCGTAATGGGCGGGATGGCGGCAGCGGCGGTGAACGAAGGCCTGCAGAGCATTTTGATTATCGTTTTTTCCGCGCTGTTAATTCCGACCGGGATTCATGCGATTGGTGGCTGGCACGCGCTGGGACAGAAAGTGCCGGGCCATTTCTTCGACCTTTTTGGCGGGGGTGTAGCGGATCAGTTTACCGTTTGGAGCATCGGAGCGTTCCTAATTGTAGCGATCGTCCAGAATGCGGGCTTGAGCCACAACATGGGGATCTGTGGCTCGGCCAAGAACGAGTTTGCCGCGCGGAGCGGCGTTTCGGGCAATTACCTCAAGCGCTTCATGATTATTCTGTGGGCGTTCGCGGGCTTGATCGCCGTCGCGCTTTTCGGCGTCGGCGGCCTGTCTGACCCCGATGCGGTTTGGGGTTCGATGTCGAACCGCCTCCTGGGCACCGGCCTGATCGGTCTCATGCTCGCCGGAGTATTGGCGGGCACAATGTCGACGCTGGCGGCCAAGGCGCTCGCGATCTCGTCGCTTTTCGTACGCAACGTCTACCGCCAGATCTGGCCCGACATCACGCAACTCCAAGGCGTGTTTTTCGCCCGCTGCACGATCGTCGCCGTGTTGGCGCTGGGTGCGCTCTCCGCTTGGATGATGGGTGATTTCCTCTCGATCGTTAACATCGTGCTCACGGTCAACGTGCCGTTTGGCGCCTGCGTGCTGATGAGCTTTTTCTGGCGCCGTCTGACGGCGCCGGCGGTGTGGTGCTGCGTCGTTCTCTCCACCCTGATCATCATTGTGGTACCGTGGACGGCCGCCAAATTTACCGCGCTGAGCAACGACCAAAACCTGGCGCAGGTCAGCGTGGCGCCCAACGGCAAACCGGCCGGAGTCTATTTCGCGAAAGTGGTGCACGCGCAGGAAAATAACTTGTCCAGCCCCTTGGTGGGGAGCGGCCGTTTCAATGCGGAGTGTTGGATTCTGGGACACGCCGGCGTCGACGTGGTGAAGCTTTCGCCTAACCAGCGGCTTACTCTGCAATTTTTCTTCGACGCCTTGTTCCCCTTCCTCGTTTTGTTTGTGGTGAGCCTGCTCACTCCGCGGACCGCCCCCGAAATCACCGCTCAGTTTTACGGGAAAATGAAAACACCCGTGGGCGCGACACCAGAACTGGAGGTCGAAGCGATGGCGGAGACCCGTCGGAATCCCGGCCGTTTCGACCATACGAAACTGGTCCCCAATTCATCGTGGGAATTCTGTAAATGGGATCGGGTCGATACGATCGGCTTCTTGGTCTGCTGTGTTATCTCGGGCTTGATCGTGCTACTCTTTGTCGGCGCACTAAAGTTCGCGGCGCCGTAAGTCAGAGCTGTTTCCGCTCCAGGGCACAGGACACCCGCCGCCGCTGCGATCGGGTGGAATTTTTTCAGATCTGCGCCAGGCCTGATAAAGGGAAGGCAACTGGCTGCCCCGTGCAGAAAGCTCAGCCCACGCGGCGGCCAACGATGATCAAGTCGCGTTCGATCCCGTCGAGGATCGCAACGCGCGGCAAATGCCCCCAGCGCTCGAATCCGAATTCCTCGAAGAGGCGCAGACTGGCACCGTTGTGCGCCCAGATGAAGCCGAGCAAATTACTGAGCTCACATCCTGGGGCCCGGCCGATCGCCTGCTGCAACAGCCACCGACCTAATCCGCGTCGACGGTATGACTCCGCCACATACAAACTGAGTTCCGCGGTCGGATTATACGCCGGGCGGCCGTAGAATGAATTGAAACTCAGCCATGCGGCGACGGTGTTCGAACCTTCATCCACCAGTACCCAAAGAGGACGGGTCGCGGGATTGTGCGCTTCGAACCACGCCAGGCGGCTCGCCACGGTGATCGGCTCGGTGTCGGCCGTGGCCATCCGACCTGGAATGGTTGCATTGTAGATCTCGACGATCGCGGGGAGGTCGGCCGTCGTGGCATCGCGCAACTGGAAACCCGCCGGCGTCATCGTTTGATGAATTGCAACAGCCAGACTACGACGAGCGATCCTAGGACCGCGAAAATCAGCTGGCCTAGGGATCCATGCGCGGAAATTCCCAACCGCCCGCTACAGAAGCCGCCAAGAAATGCGCCGCTGATGCCGATGATGATATTGCCTGCGAGACCGAAGCCCCGGCCCTTGGTGAACACTCCGCTCAGCCAGCCGGCGAGCGTGCCAACCAGAACAAAGCTGACAAAGCCCGAGAGGGTCATGAGCGATCAGCTAACATTCATTCTGCCTGCCGCCACGTCGGAGCGTCGCGCGCTCACTTCGCCCGCATCAACGAGGGCGGGATCGCCGGAGCCGACGGGGGAGGGATTGGCGCGGGCTTGGGGAACGTGATTCGCGCCACCGCCTCAACCAGACGTTGCCGCAAAATTTCATCCTCCTCAGCCACGGTCTTTTTGTAGGTGGAGCGCTCAAGCACCCGTTCGGCCAACTCGACGCTAATGACAAAAATGTGACCGTTCTTCACAAAAAGCGCGTTGGCCCGCTTGGCGATCGGAGGCGCGGCGTTTTCGGCAATCAAGGGAAGCTTGTCCATGAACATCGAACCACCCGGGAGCAAAATGTACGTGATCAGTTCCCCGTCCATGACGCTTGGGACGAATTTCGCGCTCTCGATCGAGGCCCCCTCGAAGCTCTGCTTGAAATCGGAGAGCACGTAATTGCTGAAGAAATAAACCAGGTAATCCTTGAGGCCGCGCGTGGTCATTTCCCAGCGCTGCGTCGCGTCCTGCGGAAATGCAGCGATACTGATGTGGATATTAAAGTCGTCCTGAAAGGTGACGACGTTGGGCGTGTCGGTGATCGTGCCGCCCAATTCGGGGAGTACGGGAATCACGACCTTGAACGCACCGGTGGGCGAAGCATAGCTTCGGCCTTCGACACGGCCCAGAATCGGCTGCGCGCCTTGATCTTGTGCGTGCGCGAAGGAGGTCAGGGCAACGATAGCAATAAGGGCGGCTGGGAATCGCATGGGTAGAGTTATCAGTAGTGTGAGCGGCCGGGCTTTCAAGCCGCAGTTGCGCTGGTTGGGGACAATTGTTGCCACAACTCGCTGGGAATATCTTCCGGCCGGCTTTGGCCTGAGAGGCCGGCTGAGCGCAGATGTTCCAGCCAGACTGCGCCACCATCGGACAAACGTCCCCGAAGGAGTGAGGCGATTTGCTTCCGTCGTTGCTGAAAGCACTCGCGGATGAGCGCCTTGTTCGCGCTTGAAAAAATAAATGGCCGGGGTCGGCGCACCAAATTCAGGAGATAAGATTCGATGTCGGGGCGCGGGTAAAAACAAGCGGCCGGTACTTTGTGGCCGGGCGCCACGCCATAAGCCGATTGCAGGAAAACCGAAATGGCGCCGACCGCCTTGGTGCCGGGCACGGCCGTATAGCGCTGGGCCGCCTCCTGTTGGAGCATGAGTACGAGCGTCGCGGGCAACGGCCCGCCTAACACGGCATCGAGCCACGGCGTGGCGATCGCGTAGGGCAGGTTGGCCACGACTTTAAAGTCGGCGCGAGGCGGACTCGATGGGTTGCCTGCGCCGAATCCGGCCAATGGATGTTCGACCGCGTCCCCGTGAAGCAAATGGAGCCGATCAGGAAACTGCAGCGCGAGCGTCGCCGCAAGATGCCCGAAAAGTGTCGGGTCTTTTTCGACCGCCCATACTTCCGCTCCTGCTTCAAGGAGCGCGGAGGTCAACGTACCGAGCCCGGGCCCGATCTCGATCACGGCGTCGCCGGGTGCGACGCTGGCGAGTTCGAGGGACTTGCGCACGATGTTGCCATCGACGAGGAAATTCTGCCCAAGAAAACGTTTCGGCGCGTGTCCGAGTTGCGCCAGGAGGTCGCGCGTGGCAGTGGGAGATAACGGCATAATCAGACGTTCGCGTCGTCCTCGAGATGGAACTTGTGCAGGTAACGGTGAATCAGCGGAGCGAGCATCACGCCGGCGGTGCTGATCAGTGCAAGTCCGCAATAAATCGCATAGCACCCGGCAAAAAATTTGACCTGGTCGTTGTGCAGCTGGGAAAGCGGTCCCATGCCGGAAAGGATCATCGAGGCATCAAGAAAGGCATCGATCCACGAGAGGCCCCCAAGGACGTGGTAGCCAACCATGCCGATGGTGAGAGAAACCAGGATCATGAGCGCGCCCACCACCATGCTGCGCGCGAGGCGGTGGAGAAACTTTTTGCGCGGCAGCAGCGCCCTCGGGCGATGGATGGTCATGCGCGAAATCCGGCAATAAGGCCGGCCGGATCCGCCGCTTTCATGAGTGCTTCACCGACCAGCACGGCGTGAGCTCCAGCCGCACGAACGCGATGGGCGTCGGCCGCCGTAAAGATGCCGCTCTCGCTCACGGCGGTAACGCCGGCCGGAAACTGCGGAATGAGCCGTTCGCTCAGCGCTAGATCGGTTTTGAAGATCGCGAGATCGCGATTGTTGACGCCGATAATTTTAGCCCCGTGCAACACCGCGCGCGCCAAGTCGGGTTCGTGGTGAATCTCGAAAAGGGCGTCGAGCCCCGCGGCCGCCGCCGAGGCGTGAAGCAACGCGATCTCCTCATCCGAGAGCGCGCGGACAATAATCAGAATTGCGCTGGCGCCGGCCTGTCGGGCTTGCACGACCTGGATGGGATGGATGAAAAAATCCTTGCGCAGACATGGGACCGCAGGAGGTGAAGCCCGGAAAAAATCGGTCGCCGCCGAGAGATCGCCGAGCGTTCCGCCGAAAAATTTCTCGTCGGTCAAGACCGAGAGTGCGCTCGCGCCGGCGGCTCGATACTTTGCCGCTTGATCGGTCGCGGAGACGCCGGTGGCGATGGCGCCCGCCGATGGCGAGCGTCGTTTGATCTCGGCGATGACGCCCAACTGGCCGTCGGGCCGGCGGAGAGCAGCCGCGAACGATGGCACAGGCGGCAGGCTGGCGTGCACAGCGGCGAGTTCGGCCAACGGCACCGGCCGCAGGAGAGGGGCGATCTCCTGACGCTTCCAGGCCATAATCTCAGTGAGCTTGTCGGACATGAAGCTGCCTACGGAACACACGGAAGAGCGGGAACACAAAGCGGAAAAATTTCCGTGTATTCGCCGGATTCACCGGGCTAACTGCCGGGCACAATGAACGCGATGGATGAATTGAAGGCGACGATCGCGCGGCTCCGGGGGCCGGGCGGGTGTCCGTGGGATCAAGAGCAGACGCACGCCACGCTCGTGCGATG
The DNA here is from genome assembly GCA_903919985.1 of uncultured Opitutia bacterium. Taxonomy (GTDB): domain Bacteria; phylum Verrucomicrobiota; class Verrucomicrobiia; order Opitutales; family Opitutaceae; genus Tous-C4FEB. Next base: position 28,566 of record CAIXKG010000151.1, read on the forward strand.
TTTGATCGACGAGGTGAGTGAGCTGATCGACACCATCGATCGTGGCGACATGGCCCACATGCGAGAGGAATTGGGCGACGTGCTCATTCAAGTCGTATTTCACGCCCAGCTCGCGGCCGAGGCCGGCCATTTTTCGTTGGAAGATGTCGCGCAGGAAGTGAACGAGAAACTCGTGCGCCGGCATCCGCATGTGTTCGGCAGTGGCAAACTCGACACGTCTGAGCAGGTGCTGGTGCAGTGGGAACAGATCAAGGCGCTGGAAAAAAAGCATGGCGCTGTGCCGTCCGGGATTTTCAAAGAGCTGCCACCGCGCTTGCCGGCGTTGATGTTTGCGGAGGCCGTGTGGAAACAGATCGAGAAGAAGGCGCTGCCGGCGGATCGCGCCGTGGATATTCCGCAAGTCCGGGCGTTGGAGGTGGACCTCACGAACGATCGACTCGGGCAAATACTCTTCGAATTGACGGCGGCGGCCCGCGCCAAAGGCCTCGATCCCGAGGGTGCGTTGCGTTTACACGCGACGAAGGTGATGCGGGCGGTCGAAAGGCAGGCTGGGGAAGGAGTGAGGACGTGAAAGCTAAGCCGCGGCGCCCGAAGCTCGCGGCGCTACCAGCGGGTGTGACCGCGGAGTGGTGGACGCCCTTTGCCGACTATCTCGCTTTGGAGCGGCGGTGCTCGGTCTACACGGTGCGAAATTACCGGCAGGCGTTTGAGGATTTTTATCGCTGGGCTCAGGCGGCCGGCGTGTGGGCGCGCGGGGTGGATGCCTTGCAGGTGCGCGAGGTACGGGACTTCGTGATCGAGGCGCGGCGACGGTTCGACCGACGCACGTTGCACAATCACGTGTCCGGCCTGCGGGCGTGGGCGAAATTTTGGCAACAGCGCGGACGGCTGAAACGAAATCCTTTCGCGGGTGTGCCGCTACCGAAGTTGGAAAAACGCCTGCCGGTTTTTTTAACCGAGGAGCAGATGAAACGATTGCTGCTCGGACCGCAGCGATTGATCGAAAACGAAACCGCGCTGCCGGAGGTTGCATGGCGGGACCGGCTCGCCATGGAGCTGCTGTACGGCGGCGGACTACGCGTGAGCGAACTCGTGGCCCTCAACTATGGTGCCGTGGATTTCGATAGCGGGGTGGCGCGCGTCGTGGGTAAGGGGCGGAAGGAGCGGATTTGTCCGCTCGGCCGCGTCGCGCTCACGGTGTTGAAAAAAGTGCGGGACGAGTTCGCGCCGCGCGCGGGTCTGAGCGATCCCGTACTCATGAATCCCGACGGCAGTCGAATGACGGTGCGCGTCGTGCAACTCATGCTGAAGCGTTACCTGGCGCTCGCGGAACTGCCCCATGCGCTCACGCCGCACAAGCTGCGACACTCCTACGCGACGCACTTGCTGAATGCCGGCGCCGATTTGCGTCTGGTGCAGGAATTGCTCGGCCACGCGCTGCTCACGACGACGCAAGTTTACACCCACGTGAGCATCGCCCGACTGCAGGAAATTTATGCGAAGGCGCACCCGCGCGCCTGAGTCGCGCGGATCTTCAAGGCGGCGCCGCACCGAAAGCGTCAATCTTGTCCGTCTTGACGCTTGCTCACGGTTACAGCTCTTCATCCAGGCTCCATGAGTTCGTTGTCCTCGTTTACTCTGCCTCCTGGTTACGCGCGGATCAAAGTGGTACACAGTTTCAATGAGCTGGCTGCGACGCCTTTCGCCGACGGCGTTAATGCGCTCTGCTGGAAACGCACGCTCGACGGTGATTTCAACGCCGTGGTCAGCGAGCTGGGACCCATCGAAGAAATCGACTCGCTGGATGCCGATCGATTGCGCGGTTTGCGTCTGACTGTGGCCGGCCGCACTGCCGTCGACTTCATGCTCGCGGACCGTGACCGGTTGGGTGCGCTCGGTCTTTCACCGGTGCTCGATTGCATCCGCAATTACCCGCGCGACGAAGACCCGACGCCCGTGCCGACCGATGTCTATTCGTTCCACGCGGACAGCGCCACGGGTCCAGCCGACACGTGGCTATGTAGCTATGCCGGTGCGGCGTCCGAAGGTCTCCGCAACGACGAGGCCGTGCGGCACATCGACCTCGCGGCGACGCGGGCAGAACTTCTGGCCCGTTTCGGTGGTCCGGACGACGCTAGCTTTCGCGAATATCTGAAGGAGTATGCTTACGACCTTCACTATGCGCCCATGGCGCACGCGCGGCCTTTTTCGTTTGGCCTCGGCAATCTCTGGCGCATTGCCGTGTATTATCCGGGGAGTCCGGTTCCGCCCTGCATTCACCGCGCACCTGAAACCCAGCCCGACGCACCACCGCGTTTGCTGTTGATCAGTTAAAAAATATCTCTCCGGGAAGAAGCCCGCAAAAAATCGGCGACGCTTTCCAAACTTCAATCGTCGTTCTTTACGAGATTCGTGGTCCGTCTTTTTGCTTCACGCGCTTCCCATCACGTCCAACGCCACCCCGACCTAAATTCCCGGCTGATCGTGCAGGGGTTCTCTCCAACCGCCGGGGAAGACGATCCGCGCGGTGATGGGCGTCCGCCCCAACGGGGCGATTGCACTACGCTGCAATCGCCCGAAGGACTGGAATTTCCTGATCTAGGAAATTATCGCGATCGCGCGCCCTCAGAGTTTTTCACTCGCGATCTTTTCCGGGCGTTTCGTTTCGGGGAGACCGGAACTATTGTGGATCGAAAAGCCGCTCACATTTTTCAAAACGAAGGCAGTAGCGCTCGCCTCGTGCGGGAGTTTCACGGCGTCGAACGCCACGTCGGCGACGTCATCAAGTTGCACGGTGGGACGGAGATCTCCCTTGGCCGCGCGGAACTCAACGTGACTGACATCGAGATTTTTCACGTGACGGGCGAACATGCCCCACGACGGCATGGTGCCGTGGCTTGCGGGTTCGGGATATTGCTGCTGCGCGGCCTCGTCGTCGGGCACTTCGCGTTGAGCTTGTTCCGCCGTTCCGCCACCGACGTAGTCGATGAAGATGTTGCTCAATGAAACGTCTTCGATGGCGTGGCCGGGGAGACCGAGGATGAGCACGCCGCTTTGCGCCGCGACATTGTGCGCAACGACATGGTCGATCTTGATCCGGCGGGCAGCACCGACGGCAATCGGAGCCGGTCCGCGCAGGCGCCGCCCGAGGCGAATATAAATCGGAGCGTTGGCGATGTCGCGCATCGTGATATTCGAAACCGTGATGTCCTCGAGCAGGCCGCCGTCGACTTCCTCGAATGCGAGGCCGCGGCAGTGTTCAAAGACGCAGTTGGAAATCGTGATGTTGCGAAAGCCGCCATTGGCCTCGGTGCCGCACTTGATGCGACCGGTGCCACCGTCCTTCATGACTTTTCGCTGGCGTGTGCCGTCGAGCAGCGTGCCTTCGTCATAGCCGCTCACCTGGCAATTCGTGATGGTGATATTTTCGGCCGGTCGCGGATAACCGAGGGCGAACGAGGCCTTCGGACAAATCGCGTCGTCGTACGGGGAGTTAACGGTGCAGTTCGAAACGCGCACGTTCTGGCAGCAGTCGAAGTCGATGCCGTCGCGGTTGGTATCAATCTTCAGGTTGTCGCAGGTCCAGTTGTCGACGCCGGTGGCGAGAATGCCGAAGTGCCCGCCGTGGTAGATCGTGAAATCACGAAAGATCACATTGCGGCAATTCTTCAGCGCGATGGCTTTGTTGCCGACGCCGGCGGGCAATGTGTCACCCCCGGGCGTGCCGAAAGGACCCCGCGTCTGCGCGGCAATCGCGGCGACTGCACTCGCGGGGAGAGGAAAGGCGACGCGTTGGTTGCCGCCGGGCGCGCCGATTTCTTTCAGGGCGGCTCGTTCTTCGGGGAGGTAATCCCGACGGCCGCCGCCCTTGCTCAAACCGCGGCCGAATATTGTCCC
>CAIXKG010000152.1 GCA_903919985.1 uncultured Opitutia bacterium
CCGGGAATCGGACGACATCGGCACCCAAGGGGCGTTTCTAAATGAGTTTCGCTGAACGAAAGTTAGCCCGGCTGCGCGAGAGTTTCACCCCACCGAGGCCGGCCTCGCCGACTTAAAAGTCGTGAAATTGCAGATAAAGATTCCGCGAATTTCGCTGTTGTCCCGGCCGATCAGGCGAGCGTCTTGGGGATCGCCGCGGTTAGGTTTTCCGGCGCGCCGCCGGTGACGAGAATGTTGTCCTCGATGCGAACTCCACCGAGGCCGAGGTGCTGGTCGACGAGCGGCCAGTTGACGCTGTCGTGAAAGCGCGCGCGGCGGGCGGGGTCGTTGAGCAGCGGTGGAATAAAATAGAGGCCGGGTTCGACGGTGACGACGTAGCCCGCTTGGAGCGGAAGATCGAGGCGCAGCATGCGCAGCGAGGGGCGATGGTCTTGGCGCCGGCCGATGGCCAAACCGCTGGCGTCGCGCACGCCGAGGCCGACGAGGTGACCAAGCCCATGGGGAAAAAAGAGCGCGTGGGCTTCCTGTTCGATCAGCGCGTGGGCCTTTCCGCGCAGCACCCCGACGGAAATCAGGCCATCGACGAGATCGGTGGCGCAGGCGAGGTGGAGGCTTTTCCACTCGGCGCCGGCGACGCACCGGGTGATGGCGCGTTCCTGGGCGGCGAGCACGATCTGGTAAAGATCGCGTTGAAACGCGTTGGGTCGGCCGACGACGAATGTGCGGGTGACATCAGCCACATAACGGTCGACCTCCGCTCCGGCATCGACGAGCACGAACTCGCCCGCGCGGACGGTGCGGGCGGTGGGTTGAAAATGGAGTACGGCGGAATTCGATCCCCCACCGACGATCGTATCGTAGCCAGTGCGGGTCGCGCCATGGCGGAAAAATTCCGCTTCGATTTCGATCTGCAGTGCCCGCTCGGAAATGCCGGGGCGAAGCGCCGCGCAAAGTTTTTCGAAACCAGCCGCCGTGGCGGCGACGGCGCGGCGCATGAGGGCGAGTTCGCCGGCGTCTTTGGCGCGACGGGCGTGCTGAAAATGATCGCGCACGAGAGTGGTAAGTTCTTCGTCGAAGCTCAGGGCGGCGACGAGCGCGCCGAGATTGGCCACACGACGGCCACGGCGGGCGCGGAACCAGGAAGCGAATTCAGGCAATGGCGTGCCGGAAAGCTGGGCGCGGGCCTCCCAAATTTTTTCGGCTTCCGTGATCGCGGGGACAAACGAGATCCACCGGCGATCGAGCGGATCGTAGGCGAGGATGCCGCCCGGACACTCCTGACCGGTGAGGTAGTAATATTCGGCGTGGCTCCGGAAAGGGTAAGTCTGATCCGAATTTTCCGGCAGGTGAACGGGATCGCCGGCAGCAACAATGAGCAGGGCGTCATCGAGCGGAACGACGGCGGCGATGCGGGCGCGGCGAAGGGCGATGGAGTCTCGAACGGAAGATAAGTTCGCGGCGTCTGCGCTCATGGCAATTGAGGCGACATAGTCGGGCGCGAATGGGAGGGCCGCAAGTCTGCGTCCCTCAGGCGAAAAGCAGGCGGCCCGCGTTTCCGGCAAATGCCCGCCGGGGGAATGTCACCTATTAAGTGACATTCGGCCGCAGCGGCTGAGCGGCGGCTCAACGCGTTTTGGCTTTGCGCCGGGCCGCTTTTTTCATGGGCGGCGGTACAATCATCACGGGGCAGCCCGCTTTCTTGAGCACTTGGTGCGTGGTGCTGCCGACGATCAAATCGTAGAGCGCCGTGTGTCCGTGCGAGCCCATGACGATGTAGTCGGCGTCACATTTTTTGGCCTGCTCCAAAATCAGCGGTGCTGGCAGGCCTGTGTCCCGGACGGTTTCGATGGAAAGCGTGGGCGTGGCGAGCCGTTGCGCGAGACGGCTCAAATGCCGGCTCACGGTCTTTTCCTGGTGGTCGATGATCGCGCCGATATTTTCCAACATTGGGCTGAAGTCACCGGTGATGACGGGCGGCTGTACGACGCTGAGAATGACAATGCGGCCATTGACGGCGCGGGCGAGCATACGAGCGGCGTCGATGACGGAATTGCTGACGGCCGAAAAATCGATCGGGGCGAGGATGGTTTTCATGACGCGATATTATACGGCTGGAGCGGCTGATTCGCTGCGCGCAGATTGACGGAAACGACGCAGATTTTGCGCGGGTCGACTCACGGCTAAAAACTTCCCGGTGGATTCCCGGTGATCCGCGGCGAAGCGCGGGTGCGATCGGCAGGTCGGCGTCGTGAGTCAGTGCGCTTGCCACACGACCGCTCCCTCGAGGATTCCAATATCCTCCGTGGCCGACCGCCGCGCGCCTGATCAAGGGCGGTTTAAGTTTCCCGCGGCCGTTTTGGGGCGCGGCGGGCGTTTCGGCCTGCCGGGTTCGGATTCCTTGTTTTGGCCCGCCGGGCCGCTGGCGGCTACATCGCTCGTGGCTACGCTTTGGTTTAAGCCGCTCTAGGCGGCGGCCGCGACGCCGGCCATCAGACGCATCAGAGCGGCTTCGCTGAAATCGGCGCGCGGCACTTCACCGGCCAGCCGGCCTTCACGCATCACGAGGATGCGACGGCATAGGCCGATTAACTCGGGTAATTCAGAGGAGACGACCAGTAGCGCTTTGCCTTCGCAGGCGAGTTCGTCGAGGAGTTGGTAAATCTCAGCCTTCGCGCCAACATCGACCCCACGCGTCGGCTCATCGATGAGCAGCACGTCACAATCGCGGGCGAGCCATTTCGCGAGGGCGATTTTTTGCTGGTTGCCGCCGCTGAGACCGGCGGTGATGGCGTCGATTGACGGCGTTTTCAGGCGCAGACGTTTCGCGTACCGCTCGGCGAGCGAGCGTTCCGTACGGCGTCGCATCCAACCGAAAGTCGAAAGGCGCGGCAGCGAGGCGAGCGCGGTGTTCTCGCGACAGTTGAGTCCGAGGACCAGCCCCTGCCGTTTGCGATCTTCCGGAACAAGGCCGACGCCGGCTTCGAGCGCGTGCTCGACCGAACCAAGGGGCAGGAGACGATCGTGAATGCGAATGGCGCCGGTGGCTTCGGGATCGAGGCCGAAGACCGCTTGAACCACTTCGCTGCGACCGGCGCCCACGATGCCCGCAAGGCCCACGATTTCGCCGGCGCGAACGGAGAGCGCGATGTCGGAAAATTTGCCCGGTGACGCGAGGGCGTTGATTTCGAGGCGAACGGTCCCGAGTTCGCGCGTGAGATGGGCGGGCGTTTGTGCGATAAGTTCGCGGCCGATCATTTGCGTGACCACGCGCGCGGGAGTGGTCGCGGCGATGGACTCAGTCGCGATGTGGCGGCCGTCGCGGAGGACCGTGATGTTGTCGCACAAAGCGAAGAGTTCATCCATGCGGTGCGAAACGTAGATGAGCGTAAGGCCGCGGCCTTTGAGTACGCGGATGAGGCGGAAAAGGTCGGCGGTCTCGGCGGCAGAGAGCGAACTGGTCGGCTCGTCCATCACGATGATTTGCGCGCCCGTGCCGACGGCGGCGGCGATTTGGACGAGTTGTTCGCGTCCCGTGGAGAGCGTGCCGATCAGCGTGTCGGGATCGATCTCGGCGCCAATCGTCGCGAGCATCGCGCGGGCGCGCGCGCGGAGGGCGGCGCGATCGACGAAGCCGGCGCGGCGCGGGAGATCGCCGAGGCAGAGATTTTCGGCGACGGAGAGGTTGGGGCAGAACGCGAGTTCCTGATGCACCATCGCGATGCCGAGCTGGCGGGCGGCGAGGGGCGAGTGCGGCGCGATGGGCTGGCCGTCGCGCAGGAGTTGGCCGGAATCGGCGGTGTAGACCCCGGCGAGAATTTTCCCGAGCGTACTTTTGCCCGCGCCGTTTTCGCCGATCAGGGCGTGGCACGTCCCGCGCTCAACGGCGAAAGAAACGCCATCGAGCGCGAGCACGCCGGGAAAGCGTTTGGTGATCCCGCTGAAAGTCAGGAAGGACATCAGCGGGATAGTCTAAGTTTAAGGGAAAAGTTTAAGGCCACGGCTGCCGCTCGGTGTAAGGCATCGCTGACTTCAACTTAAACTTTCAACTTCAACGAAGTAATGCGCCAAGCGCCTCACTTTGGCAGCCACTTTTCCCAGTTCTTCGCGAAAGCATCAACGTTCTCCTTGGTTACGGGAATCAGGGCACTGACATCTTTGACTGCGGCAGGATCTTTTTTCAGGACGATCTTGTTGATGAGATGCTCGACCGACTTGTGGCCCCACTCGTAGCATTGTTGGGCGAGCAAGACCGGGACGTGACCGCTGCGGATGTAATTAAGCTGGGCGGGCAGTGCGTCGACCGAAACGCACTTCACGGTACCGGGTTGCCATTTCAGCGCGTTCTCGGTGAAGAGCGGCCAGCCGCCAATCATGGCCCAGCCCGCGATATCGGGATTGGCCTGCATGACTTGCTCAACTTTCGCGGCGGCGTCTTGGGGCGTCTCTTTATGATAGTAGGTGTCGCGGATCGTGATGCCCGGATATTTCTTCGCGGCCTCTTTCGCGCCCTGCACGCGCTTCTGGAGATTGGGGGCATTTTGGTTGCCGGCGAGGATCGCGACGATGCCGCGTCCGTTCATGATTTTGGCGAGCTCGTCCATCGTTTGTTTGCCGCACTCGATATCGTCCACGCCGTAGGTGACGAAGCGTTGGCTGGCGGGGGCGTCGGAATCGAAGGTGGCCACGGGCACGCCGTTTTTCACGGCGGAGTTGATGGCGTCGGTGAGCTTGTTCGCGTCGGAGCAACTGACCGCGATGCCCTCGGCTCCGGCAAGGACGAGTTGTTCGATGGCCTCGGCCTGCTTCTGGGCGTCTTCTTCGTTCGGCGTGCGCCAATCGATCTTGATGTTGAGATGGAGTTTTGCGCTCAACTCCTTGGCCGCATCCTGGGCGCCGACGCGAGCGGCTTGGAAGACGGGATTGCCCTGGGATTTGGCGACAAGGCCGAGGGTGATGGTGCGCGGAGTATCAGCCGCGTGAGCGGTGAAAGCCGCGAGACTCAGCAGCGAGCTGGCGAGGAGGATTTGGAGGTTTTTTTTCATGGGGAAAGGGAGAGGATTTGGCGGGTTGGCCGCGAAGAGTCACAAAATTCGGTTATGGCTGTGCCGGAGATTTCGTTGCGCCTTAGGGGCGCGGGAGATCAAGGCGAACCCCTTGGATTTTTTAGGGCTTTTTTGCGGCAATAGAGCAGGTCAGTGGGCCTTGGCCGTAAGGCGGCGTTTGGCGAGCCAGGTGTTGAGGTTGTCTAGGACGACGGCGGCGATCACGACGGAACCGATGATGATCTGGCTGTAGTTCTGGTCGATGCCAAGAATCACGATGCCGCTGGAAATCATTTGAATGATCAATGCTCCTAGGACCACGCCGAGCGCCGAGCCGCGGCCGCCGGTCAGGCTGGCGCCGCCCACGACGGCGGCCGCGATGACATTGAGTTCGTAGCCCTGGCCGTCGCCCGAAGTGGCGGCGCCATAGTAACCAAGCGAAAGCAAGGCGGCGATGCCCGCGCATAGGCCGCTGATAAGATAGACGCCGAGCTTCACGCGCTCGACGCGGATGCCGCTGAAACGCGCGGCAAGTTCGTTGCCCCCAATCGCGTAGACGCGCCGGCCGGCGGCGAGGCGCGAAAGGAAAATCCAGCCGACAAATAGCACGGCGAGCATCGTCATGAGCGGAACAAAGCTGAGACCGTCGCCGATTTCGAAGCGGACAAAATCGCGCAAGCCGGCGGGAAAACTGCCGACGGATTGTCCCTTCGTGATGACAAACGCGATGCCGCGGAGGATTGCCATGCCGCCGAGCGTGATGATGAACGGATGGACGCGCAGCGCGACGATCAGCCCGCCGGTGATGAGTCCACAGAGCGCGGCGACGCCGACGCACGCGCTGGCGCCGAGCACGATGCCGAGCGCGGGTGAACCGTTGGCGCCGGATGCTTCAGGGCCGTAGCGATGCAGGACGAGCGCGCCGACGACGGAGGCGAGAGCGTAGATCGAGCCGACCGTGAGATCGATACCGCCGGAAATGATGACGACGGCCATGCCGACCGCCATGATCGCGATGAAGCTGGTATCCTTGGCGAGCTGCGCGAGGTTCTGGGTGTTGAGAAATTTATTTTTCTCGGCGGTGAGCGGAACGCGTTCGCCGGCGGCGTTGGTTGTGAACACCCGGCTGCGCGAGCCATCCGCCGCACGTTCAAACACCGGCGTGCGCACGGTCCCGGCAAAGGCCGTGAGCAGAACGCCGAGGGCGAGGATGACGAGCAGCAGGCCACTTTCCTGAAAACGAAAAAAAGCGCGGAGACCGACGGGCATTGGGTAGGGCGGGGTAACGACGGAACGAGGCCGGAAGTGGAGCGAAGCGGAGTGGGCGCAGCAAGTCTGCTTCCCGTGTTTTAGGGCAGATATTCCGTCGTCATCGCTTGTTCGACCTTAATTTTGCCTTTCGGCAGGACGGCGAGTTCTTCGAGCTGTTGAATTTGCGTCGCAAAGCGTGAGGCGGTCAGCCGGCCGATATTGGCGGGTCCGCCGCCGGCGTCACGGCCGGTGACGAGCTTGCCGTCAATGATCAGCTGGCGCGACGCGAGGGCAAAGTCGGCGTCGAGATTCGAATTCGCTTTCTTCATCGCGGCGTGGGCCAGCGTCGGGTCGCCCTCGAGGTAATCGCGCCAGCCTTTCACGTACGCGCGCAGAAACGCGCGCAACTCGGCCGGATGTTCGCGCGCGAATTTGCGATTGGTGAGCAGCACCGCGTAGGCCCGAAAGCCGGCGTCCCACGTCGAAAGAAACCGCGGCGCGGCTCCGCCCGCGTGCACGACGTGATACGGCTCGGCGATGGAATAGCCCTGCTGAATGGCCTCTTTGTCCGCGAGCAGCGCAGCGACCGAAAAATTCTGAGGAACGACGTTTACCTTGAGGCCGTATTTCTTTTTCAGGAACGCGAGGAACGTCCACTCGGGACGGGCAATGATGGTCTTGCCCTGCAGGTCCTCGAACCGATGTACGGAACTCGCGGCGTTGACGAGCAGGCCGGAGGGATCGTCTTGAAAAACTGCTCCAACACAAAGGATCGGCAGACCCTCGGCAACTTTCTGGAGCGCGTCAGTGCTATCGCCCTGGCCGATCTCCGCCTGTCCCGTTGCGATTTTCTGCATGACGAACGCGTTGGGTCCGCCGGGGACGATGGTCACATCGAGACCCTCGGCGGCGAAAAAGCCCCGGGCCTGCGCCTGATAGAATCCGCCGTGCTCGGGCTCGGCGACCCAGTCGAGTTGCACGGTAAGTTTGAACGGCGCGGCTTTCGGGTCGGCCGCGTTGAGCAAGGCGGGCACGGTGAAAGGTGAGAACCACAGGACCGCGGCGACGCCGGTGAGCAGGGAGCGGGAGGTGAGCATGGGAGGAAAAAGGCTTTGATCGTTAATTTAACGCATCACGTGAAGGAGGGAGTACCTTAAACTGCGTTTTCAACGGTGGTCATTCTGAGCGCAGTGAAGTGGTCGAACGCAGCGCTAGGCTCGGGCCAGCCGATGAGACTGCGCAGCGCCCTTCGACCGCGTCCCAGTGGATTTTTTATTTCGTGCAGAATGACCATTTAGATGGCGGACCTATTTTAGTTATCGGTGCGTGCGTAGGAATCATGCCAGTGGTGGAGGCAGAGCCAGCTGACGCCGAGCACACCGGCGACAAAAATGAAACCGAGGGCGCAACAGATAATGGCCGTCGCGTAGAGCGCCGCGTATTTCGCCTGACTGCTGTAAATGATCGTTTGAAAACCGAGTCCGCCGCCATCGCCCGCCGAACTGCCCGCGGTGTAGTCGCCCACGAGCGCGCCGATGGGAGCCAGTGTGGCGGCGATGCGCAGGCCGGTGAAGAAATATGGCAGGGCCGCGGGAATCCTGAGCCGCACGATCTCCTGGAGTTTAGTCGCACGATAAAGCCGGAAGAGCTCCACGAGATTGCGGTCGGTGGAGACGAGGCCTTGCGTGGTGTTCACCGCGAGCGGAAAAAAGCAGATGAGGAAGGTGATGATCGTGACGCTTTTCAGTCCCGGCCCGACCCAGAGCACGAGGATCGGCGCAAAAACGATGATCGGTGTCATCTGCAGAATCATCAGGTACGGGTAAAACGTGGCGCGCACCAGCGGTGAAAGGGAGAGCAGCAACGCCAGGGTGGCGCTGACAATCACGGCGGCGGCGAATCCGAGCACGGCGCCTTCGGCCGTATGAAGCGTGGCCCGCCCGAGATCGGCTCCGTGTTCCTGAAAGGCGGCGAGAACCGCAGCGGGCGCGGGTAACAAAAAACGAAAATCGTCCGACAACGCGGCATGGGCGATCTGCCAGAGACCGACGCCGAGCGCGCCGGCCACGGCGGGCAGGAGCAGTTGCAGAAACGGAAATGGACGGGATCGAGCCATCAGGTGGAGCGGGCGGACGCAGACGGCGCCGCGCTTTGGGTTATTGGTTTTGAGTTTTGAGTTGAAATATCGCCGTGCGAGTCGACGGAACGGAGCGTGCGGGAAATCTCGGCGACGAGTTTTTGGTAGGCGATGGAGCTGCGCGTTTCGGGCGTGCGCGGGTAGGGCAGGTCGATCCGGATTTCCTCGTGAATGCGCCCCGGATGGGCGGCCATGATGACCACGCGGTTGGCGAGGAAAACGGCTTCGGCGACGGAATGAGTCACGAAAAACGCCGTCCAGCCCTGGCGCTCGCGGATGGCGAGCAATTCCTCGTTGAGGCGGTCGCGCGTCATTTCATCGAGTGCGCCGAACGGCTCGTCGAGCAGCAGCAAGCGGGGCGAAAGCGAGAGCGCGCGGGCGATCGAGACACGCATTTTTTGTCCGCCGGAAAGCTGGCGCGGAAAAAAAGTAGCGTGTGAACTCAGGCCGACCAACGCGAGGGCACGCGTCACCGCGGCCTCGCGATTCGCGGCCGACGCGGCGCGCAGCGTGAGAGGTAGTTCGACGTTTTGAGCGACGGTCAGCCAAGGCAGCAAGGTGGGTTCCTGGAAAACGTACGCGAGTTCTGCGGCATTTTCCCCGGAATCAGGGCCGGCGACTGACAATTCGCCGTGCGTCACGGGGCTCAGGCCGGCGATGAGTTTGAGCAGCGTGGATTTGCCGCAGCCGCTGGGGCCGATGAGCGCCACGAAATCGCCGGGCGCCGCAGCCAGATCGATGTGGTCCAGGATCAGGGGCCCGTCGCCGTAACGTTTTTCAACGCGGCGGAGCTCGACCACGGAGCGAGGACTGTCGGCAGGCGGCACAGCGGTTTACGAGATACGAAGCTGCGACGAAAGCCAGCGCAGGAAATTTCCGTAAAATCGTCCGGTGCGGGTGTAGCGTATTGCGCTACGCTCGCACCGGACGGCCGCGGACTTTGCGGGGTTGTTCAAAGCGCGATCATCCCCGGGTGAGAACCCAGGGCAGGACTGGGCTCTGCGAGTGATGCACCACGATCTGGAGGCCGGCGGAAAGGCCGGAGGGCAGCGGCACCGGTACGGTGAGAACAGGCAGACCGCCGATGGACGCCGGCGCCGTCATTGATAGCAAGCGGCTGCGCTGGGGTAGCGTGCAATCGGCTTTCGCCAGCGCGGGACTGTGCACCGCGGGGAGAATAAGAAAGTCGTGGGTCAGGAAGAAATTCTTCCACGCGAGGCGGACCGCAATCAGCGTCGCATCGGCGGCGGCGACCTGCGCCGGCGTGAGATCGTGGACGCGATTGAGGCGAGTCCACACCGCGGGATCGTAGCGATCCTGAAAACGCGCAGCCCAACCGCGGTGCACCGACCATGCTTCAACGGCGGTGATGGTGTTGTAGGCATCAAGGGCGCCGGCGAAGCGACGCAACAGTTCGGTGCGGGTCGCGCGGTCAGCGGGTTCGGTCAGTCGCGCGGCCGCCGCCGCACAGGCGGTCGCGACTTCCGGCGTGAGTCCGGGAATTTCCAGATAACAACCGCGCGGTTCGCGGGCCCCAGTGCTCACGCCGACGAGCGCAGTGAGGGCGGCGAGCATGTCGGCCGCGTTGGCGGTGAACCAGCCGGCCGTGTCAAAACTCGGGGCGAGCGGAAAGGCATCTGCGATCCACGGGTGTAATGGGACGCCGCGAAAACCAAAGAGTCCGCAGAAGGCCGCAGGCACGCGGATCGACCCGCCGGTATCGGTCCCGATGGCGAGGGGGACGACTCCCGCTGCGACCGCCGCGGCGGAACCGCTGCTGGAACCGCCCGAAGTCCGGCCGGGAAAACGCGGGTGCTCGACGTCACCGTAATGCGGATTTTCGCCCGTGATGCCGTAGGCGAATTCGTGGAGATGGGTTTTGCCACCGAGGACCGCACCCGCGGTGCGCAGCGAGTTCACTAATGCGGCGTCTTGAGCCGGCGTCGGTCGAACGTCCGGAAGAAACGTCGAACCGGCGAAGGTGGGCTGACCGACGACGTCGAAGAGATCTTTTAATAAATAGGGAATACCGGCGAGCGGCGCCCCCTTTGGTGCAGCGGCGAATCGCGCGGTGAGTTCGGCTTCGGTCGGAAGCTGCGCGATGATCGCGCGGCGCTGGACGGGGGGAATGGTTTCGACGCGGCGTAGCAGTTCGCGCGCGGCGGCGGCGGGAGCGAGGGATGGCCAATCGCTGAAGTTCATCACGGGAAAACGTGGCGTTAGAATGCGGAGGGGCAAAATTGTTTTTGGAGGATTTTTGAGGGGATGGCGTGCAAAACAGGACAACCCCGCCTCCGTCCTGCGCGGCCCCTCTCTCTTATGGGGGCAATCACGCGCGATCGGTGGTTCGATCCCGTTTGACCGGCTTCCGGGTAAATCCGCTCTTTAATAGGTGGGCCCGCAGGGTGGGGGCGTAGCGGCGTCAATTTTTCTCGCGCAGCGCTCGGCGCGGCCGGCATAACGCCGGCATGGTTCGAGTTTTTGTTTCTGGCTGTTACGACATCGTACACGCGGGTCACGTGCAGTTTTTTCGCGAGGCGCGCGCGTTGGGTGATCACCTGACCGTGTCCTTCGCCTCGAAGGAAGTATTGTGGTTTCACAAACAGCGGAAGAGCTCCCTGCCGGACGAGCACAAGCGGGCGTTGATCGCGGGGCTGAAGATGGTGGACGACGTGGTGATCGGCACCGGCTTGGAGGAAGGCATCGATTTCCGGGAATCGTTTTTACGGCTGAAACCCGATGTGCTCGCGGTGACGGAGGATGACAAATATGCGGATTTGAAACGGGCGCTGTGCGCGGAAGTTGGCGCGCGCTACGTGGTGATGCCGAAGACGCCGCCGGAGTTCCCGCCGATTTCCACGACGGAGATCGTGCGCTGGATTCGCGCCCCGCAGGTGGCGCCCTTGCGCGTGGATTTTGCGGGCGGCTGGCTCGATGTGCCGCGTTTTGCGCGGCCGGGCGGGTTTATCGTCAACTGCGCGATCTCGCCGACGGTATCATTGCGCGATTGGCCGTATCACCAGAATGCGGGCCTCGGTGGCAGCGGGGCGTGGGCGTTGATCAACGGTCGCGACGGCGTTTCGTCGGAGTTGGATCTGGGCGTGGGCTGGCAGGACCCGGCGGTGATCAGCGAAACCGGTTTATGCGTGTGGCGGAGTGGGGCGCATCCGGAACTGGAGGTTAAGACGGATGGTGAATTGTTGCGGGGGCGTCTGGCGCTCTATTGGACCGGGCAGCAACACTCGACGCCCGCGGTGGTGGACCAAAGCCGCGATTACGACGCGATCGAACGCGCCGGTCGCACCGCGCGCGACGCGGTGTGGGCGCGTGATTTCGCCGGACTCGCCTCGGGCGTGCGGCAATCTTACGCCGTGCAGCGCAAGGAAGGCATGCAGGCGCTGCCGGGCGATCCGGCGGCCGATTCGCACGCCGCGCTCGCCGCCTGCCGTCCGCAGGCGTGGAAATATTGCGGCGGTGGATTCGGCGGCTATGCCGTTTATCTTTTTCCGGATATGAAAAGTCGCGACGCGGCCTGCGAGCTCCCTGGATTTCGGGCGGCCGAGCCTTACCTGTCGGTTTAACGGACGATGCATGAGCGCATCCGAGGGTGCAGGGCTGACGTATCACCGAATTCATGATTTCTCCCCCGACCATGGCCGCCGCGCCGAAAAAAGAATCCTTCTGGCGCCGTCGGGTGCTGGCCCCGGTGCTCGCGCAGCTCACGCAAGGCGTCACGCCGGATCGCATCGCGCTCACGCTGGCTGTGGGCACGGCGTGTTCGCTGCTGCCTTTCCTGGGATTTACCGCCCTTTTGAATCTGGGCGTGGGGCTATGGCTGCGGTTGAACCAACCTATCCTGCAAACTTTGAATCAGCTGCTCGGGCCGCTACAGCTCGCGCTGATTCTGGCCTACGTGCGGATCGGGGAAAAAATCTGGGGCGCCGAGTCTATGCCGCTGTCGATTGGGATTTTGATGAAGGCGTTCAAGGACGATCCGTGGACTTTTTTGCGGCGCTTCGGATGGACCGGGGTGCACGCCGCCACGGCCTGGGGACTGAGCGTGCCGCTCATTGTGGGCGCGCTGTATTTCGGGCTTCGCCCGCTCTTGCGGCGTTTCGGCCGACGTCATTCAGCAACGGCGAGCTGAGAAAGCTTTCTATCCACGGAGCTTACGGACGACGCAAAGGTACTTGGAGACGGTGCACGGGCAGTTTGGGGCGAGCGTCTCGGGTCGACCGCTCGCGTCGTAAAATGGGGCGGCCAACGGGATTCGAACCCGCGACCCCAAGAATCACAATCTTGTGCTCTAACCA
>CAIXKG010000153.1 GCA_903919985.1 uncultured Opitutia bacterium
AAAATCTCCAAGGTCGGGCCGCGTTCGCCGTGGCCGGGCAAACGCAGATGACGGCCTTGGAAAGATCCGCCGGGCAGTCCGGTCAGCGCTTCGAAAGTCGGACCCTTGTGGTCGCGTTCCGAGCTGATCGGTTCGCAGCCGAACACCTGGACGTAAAAATCCTGGAGTCGCTTCCAGTCGTTCGCGATGAGGTTGGTGTGCGCGTACCTGATTCCGGTGGTTGAAGCGGTCATGAGGAAATTTTAGCGGTGCCTTTGCGGGCGGCTGGGTGGTGGTGGTGGAAGGTCACGGCATCTTCCGGTTAATATCCGAGTGCGGCCGACGATTTATTTTTTCACCGGGGCGAACATCGCGTGATTGCGATTACCGCCGGCGAGGATGAAGGCGACGAGGTCGCGGAGTTCGTCGTCGTTGAGCGTGTTGATCAATCCGGGCGGCATCAGCGACGTGACGCTCGGTCCTTTCGATTTCAGGTCGGAGGCTTTTACGAGGGTGAGCGCGTTGGGAAACATCAGATTGGTCGTGACCAAAAGGTCGGTGCCTTCCTCGAGCGCGGGATAGCCGATGAGGGCGGAGCCGTCGCGCAACTCGTACCGCGTGGCGGCGAAGTTGTCGTTGATGCCTGCGGAGGGTTCGACGATCGACTGCAGTAAATCGCGTTCGGTGTAGCGCGAGCCGGCTTGGGTGAGATTCGGGCCGGATGTGCCCAGGCCTACATCACCGAGCCGGTGACAAGCCACGCAGGCGGTGGCCGAAAACATCGCGCGGCCTTGCTCGTAGTTGCGGCCGGTGAGTTGGCCGCGCACGGCGGCGGTGGCCTCGTCGAGCGTGTAGTTTTTTCCCGGACCTTTCGGCGCCACGGGGCCGAGATTCAGCTGGGTGTTGGGCCGTTGGGAAAGTTGGGCGAAGCGTTCGCGTTCGGTGGCGTCGGGGACGTTCGTCAGCGCGAGCAGGCGAATATTATTAACGAAGCCGACAAAGCTTTGCCCGCCGGACCAAGCGTGGGCTGGCGAGAACCAGGAGAAAAATTCTTCACGCAGTGCAGGGGTCCAGCCCGTGCGGGCGCAGCGCAGGACGTTCGCGTAGGCGAATTGCTGCCGGGCGGGACGCGTCGTGTTGGCGCTCGCGAGGAAGCGACCGTAGCGGGTGTTTCGGGAGAGGAATTCCTCGTCGATGATGTCCTGCGGCTCGGGCTGCTCCGGCACTTTTAAAAGCGGCACGGTTTTCGCCACGAGCGTCGGGGAGTCCAGGTACGCGAGCAACGCCGCCAAGTCGCGGCTGAGGAGTCGGTCGGGATGCGGATAGAATGGATCGAGTAACGCCACGACGCGCTGCTGCACCGCGGGAGAAGGAGCGCCCATGCGCGTGAACGTCAGCTGCCACAAACGAACGACGGCGTACTGCTGCTCGCGGGAAAGGTGCGCGAAGTCGAAGCGGGCCAGCGCGTCGAGCAACTGCGGCTGCAGCGATTTTTCGCCGAGACGCGCGAGGGCAACGAGAGCTTCGAGGGACGCGGTCAGATTTTTTTCCTCGAGCGCGCGCTGCGACCACAGCGCGGCCGGCTGACGTTCGATCGCGACGCGTGCGGCCCAGCGGATGAAACGGTCGGAATGAGCAAGATAGGGCCAGGCTTCGTTGATCACCGCTGAGCTCTCGCCCGCCGCCGTGTGCAGCGCTTCGAGTTTGCGCCGCAGCAGCGCCTCGGGGGTCGGCTTCGGGTAGGGCGCGGGCGCGGTGCTCTCGGCGCCGACGTAGGTCACCCGATAGAGGCCGGAATCGGTCGTCCGTCCGCCAACCGTAAAATACATGGTGCCGTCGGCGGGATTGATGAGCAGGTCGGTGATGGGCAACGGATGTCCGGACAGAAACTCCTCTTTTGTCGCGCGAAAGGTCGCTCCATCCGGAGTCAGGTGAACGGCGTACAACGTGCCGAAAGTCCAATCCGCAACGAACAGCGCGTTTTGGTATTGGGCGGGAAACCGCGTGCCGGTTCCCATCAAAACGCCTGTCGGCGAGCCGGGGCCGGTCTCAATCATTCCGGGGAGACTGTCGGGAAAATCAACGGGCCAGCGAATCGATCCCGAGCGCCAGCCGTAGTCGCCGCCACTGACGACGTGCAGCACGCGTGTCGGCAAATACCAGGGCGTGCCGATTTCGTTTTCCGTGTCGGAATCGTCGGTGAAGATTTCGCCGTTGGGATCGAATGCCATCCGGAAGCAGTTGCGAAAGCCCATCGCGAAAAGTTCGAACTGACGGCCCGCCAGATCGGTGCGCCCCAACGTGCCGGCGGGAGCAAATATCCCGCGTCCGCTGCCGACGGGGGGCCACATGCGCGGGAGGATGTTGTCCTCCTGCCAGGCGATCGGAATCTGTTTTTCCATGGCCGCGGGCAGCTTGGTGTAGTTCCCGTTCATGTAGTAAATGGTCCGACGATCGGGTCCGAGGACGACCGCATGCGGGCCGTGTTCGCCCGTGGCGTCCATTTCGCGCAGGAGCTCGGCGTGGTCGAAGTGGTCGTCACCGTCGGTGCTCCACAGCCGGTGCAGTCCGGATTTTTTTTCGCCGAACGCGTTTACTTTATTCTCGTTCACCATCGCGTAGAGGCTGTCGTTCGCGAACAGCAAGCCGTGCGCGCCGGCGACGCCGAGCGAGTCGAGCTTCTCGACCTTCTTTACCTGCGGCTCCGAGATTTCGGGCAACGTGACGCGATAGAGACCGCCGTATTGGTCCGACGTGATCATCCGGCCCTTGCCGTCGAGCGTCATCGCCACCCACGAGCCCTGGCCCTTGGCCACGTTGTAGATGCGCTCCACTTTGAAACCGGGTTTGACGGTGACCTTGTCGGTCAGTGGCACATCGACGAGCTGGAGTTGTTGCGCTTCGATTGAAACGGCGAGCAGCAGCGGCAGGCACCGAAGTACGATGCGGGGAAAATGATTCGCGAGAAATGGCATGGCGGGAAATCCGTGGATCGGGCGAGGCGGGTCAGGGTTTCTTGGGCAGGGTCGCGGCCGGCAGAGCGGGCAGCTGTTTGGCTCCGGGCGGAATCAGCGCGGGGTTGAACGGAACGTCCGGCTTATCCGGAAGTTCTTTGAAGAGGATTTCCTTTACCTGGGCGGTCATCGCCGGACCGCGGTGAATTTGAATCGCCAGCAGTCCCTCGGGCTGGCGCGCCTTGGTTTCGAAGTCCCAGACCTCGACGGTCACGTGGCCGTTGATTTTATGAATCACGTGGTTGCCCTCGGCGATGATCGTGAAGTCGTTGTACGCGGCAGAATCGACGGTGATTGGCTCGTGTTCGGCGACGAGCCAGCGCACGCCCTGCGGATCGATCACGACGGATTGGCCGTTTTCCGCGAGGGTAGTCCGGCCGAGTTCCTCGTAGAGCTTGCCGTTGCTGCTCAGCCGCGAGTGGGCATCGCACTGGTAGCCGCCCATCGACCAAGGACCGACGGCGGGGAGTTCTTTGCTGCGATATTGGATGCCGCTGTTGTTGCCGGTCTGCCGTAACTTTGCGTGCAGTTCGAAATTTTTCACGATGCCGCCGCGCCAAATGATGAACTGATTGTAAGGCAAACTTTCGGGACCCTGCGTCGCGCCGGTGATGGCGCCATCGCGCACGGACCACACCGCGGGATTGCCATCCCAGCCGACGAGATCCTGACCGTTAAACAAAGAGCGGAATCCGGGCTCGGCGGCGGAAACGAAAGAAGTGCAGGCGAAGCCGCCGGTGAGAAGCAAGAGACCGAGCAGGGCTTTTTTCATTGGGGAAATTTGGGTGGGGGAGTTAAAGGCCCGGGCGGAAATTTTCCATAGTGGCCGGCGGGGGCGGGGAGTTGGCGAGAGATTTCGTCGAGGCGATAGCCGAAGCCCGGGCCGCGGATGCTGGAAAGATCGAGTTGTCCGTGGCGACGCCGGTAAAGTCCCGGGTGAACGGCGGCCTCGGGGGTCGAGGCATCGGGGTAAAACTGCATGGCGTTGCTCTCGACGCCCATGATGGTGCCGACCTGAGCGGCGAGTTGGACATGCGGAATCATCGCGAGCATTGGGTTGGTGAGATCTTGCACCATGAGGGTCATGCCGTGGGCCTTTGCCCAGCACGCGCCGAGAATCGCGCCGGTCTGCGTCTTGCAGGTCTTGAGCGCGACGCCGGTCCAGCCCAACTCGCGGCCGAGGGCGATTTGGCGCCAGTCGTGCGCGCTCTCGTCCATGAAGAGGGGTTTTCGCGCGGACACGCTGTGCACATCGATGCGATGCGTTTCCAATTCGTAGGGGAAGGGCTGTTCGACATACAGGATCGAGCCATAGAGGCGCGGATCGCGGTCGCGGAGGTCGTCGAGAATGGCGTTAACGTACTCCGGATCGGTGACGGTGCAGTTGAAGTCGACCGTGAGCCAGGGCAACTCG
Organism: uncultured Opitutia bacterium; assembly: GCA_903919985.1. GTDB lineage: Bacteria > Verrucomicrobiota > Verrucomicrobiia > Opitutales > Opitutaceae > Tous-C4FEB. Next base: position 4,408 of record CAIXKG010000153.1, read on the forward strand.
AACTCCTGCGCCACGCGGCTAACCTTTAAGATGCGCTCAAGATCCCAGGTCGCGTCGTTGCCGCGGAGTTTGATCTTGAGGCAACGCAGACCGTCTTGAGCGATCCAGTCTCGCAGCAGGACAGGATGGCCGTCGTTCACGGTCACGTTCGCACTCGGATCGCGGCCCGGCTCCAGCGGGTCGAGCCCGCCGACGAGATGCCAGACTGGAAGCTCGCGCGGCGCGGATTTGACGAAGAAATCGCGCGGATATTTTCCCTCGAACCGGACCGCAGAATTTTTGGCGGGTGTCAGGTATCGCGCGAGGTCGAAGTTCATGAACTCCGGCGTGTAGGTGTCGTAAATCGGAAGGCCGGCGAGCTGACCGAAAGCGTCATGGAGCGCCAAATCAAAGGCCGAGCAGCACACCAAAGCGGCGAGCCACGGCATCGGTTCCTGCCGTCGGGCCGGCGTCTGATTCAACTGATCGAGCAAGCCGGGGAGAACGTTTTCCTGAAACGCGTAGCCGACCTCCATGGGGTGACCAAATTCGCCAAAGTCGGCCCACGCCTCGGCCAACACGCCGCAGAACGCTTTCAGCTGCGTCTCGCGATCCGCGAATGACAGATCGCTGGGCCACACCCAGCTGGCGGAGAGCGGCGTCTCGCCCCAGCCTTGGGTGCGTCGGCCGTTTCGATCCTCGACCGCTACGCAGACGCGCACGCACGTGACCCGAGTGAGCACTTCGTGGCCAAACTTCAGTGGCACCCGGGTTGTAACCGGCAAATAATATACGCTGACGCCGCAAGGGCGGATATCGGTAATGCGGGGCATGGGAGGGACGCAGTGAACTCCCGGATCGGACGAGTTCAGGGCGAGCAGCAGAACGTTAGAACCTCGAGCTCAGCAATCGTCATTTTGGAGTCAGGCGCGTCCCCCAGTACAAGCGTTCGCCGTGGGTGAGAGCCGGAAATCGGATTAAGCGCGAAGACGCAAAGGCCGCGAAGGAAACGCGAAGGGCGGAGGGTTTCGCTAAAGCCCGAACGAGGAGTTTCCTTGGCGAATCTTGGCGAGAGTTAGCGTCTTTGCGCTTAGTCCGTCTGCCTCGGAGTCTTCTTTGCCCTTAATCCGAAAAACTGGTGCGAGCGCTGGGAATCGAACCCAGATCTATGGCTTCGGAGGCCACTACACTATCCATTGTGCTACGCTCGCGGGGCAGACTTAAACTGCCATGAAGTGAGTCCCGTTTCCAAGCGTCAAGCCCGCGCGCTGTAATGGACGAGGGAAGCGACGCGTTCGTGGAGGCGGAGGGCGCGCCAGTTATTTTTTTTGCTGGGTGAAGCGATGAACGAGAAAATAATAAAGCAGGCCGAGCACGGCGAGTCCGGCAATAAGCCAGATGCCGACCTGGCGCAGTTCGCCCTTCATCAGCGCTTCGTTTTCCCCGGCTTTCTGGCCGACCCAGGCCAGGACCGCGCACCACAAGGCGGAGCCGAGCACGGTGTAGATGGAAAACTTGATGTAGTTAAGTTTCACGATGCCGGCGGGAATGCCGATGAGGTGGCGGACCACGGGCAGTAACCGGGAAGCGAACACGCCGAAGCTGCCGAATTGCGCGGCCCAATTTTCGGCCTGAATGACTTTCTTTTCCGTGATGAAGACGATTTTTCCGTAGCGGAGCACGAGGGGGCGGCCGGCCCAGCGCGAAGCCCAGTACATGAGCGTGGCGCCGAACCAAGAACCGAGGGCGCCCGCGACCACGATGCCGGTGGCCGTCATGGTGCCCGTGCGTTGGGCGACAATCATGGCCGGCGGAATGATGGCCTCACTGGGGAGCGGGAAAATAGTGCTCTCCATCGCCATCAGGAGCGCGACGCCGAGATAGCCATGGATTTCAATGAAATGGCCGTACCAGTCGAAGAGCGGTTTGAAGAGGTCGTGCATGGGAAATATGGAAACAAAAAAAGCAGGCAGTGGAAACTGCCTGCCGGAAAGGGTGACGCGAGGGCTTAGACCTCGGGCTTGGTCTTGCGCAGACCGGCGACGCGATCGCCGGGTTTCCATTGGCCGCGCTTTTTGAGCAGATCGACCCGCTCGAAGCGCTTCAGAACGTTGCGTTTGACGACGAGACCGGAGGCGCCTTGCAGGCTTTTATGCTGTGACATGGTGGTTGGAAAGTGAAGGTTACGACGAGTTAAAGGGGTGGAGAGTGGACGTCCTTCCGCGCCCATGACAAGTATTTTTCTGAAACGCGCTCGGCTTGGACGACGATCCATTCCGGCGTTTCGTACGGATGATGGGCGAGAACGTAGCGCTCGAGCGCGGGCAACTGCTCGGGCAGGCATTTAAAGGTGAGCCGGAACTCCTCGGCGCGATCGATTTTGCCCTCCCAGCGAAAGTGCGACACGACAGGACCTTCGGTTTGCACGCAGGTGGCCAGACGTTGTTCGATGACGGATTGGGCCAGCCGCTCTCCGGCCTCGCGGGTAGAAAGAGTGGTCCACGCGATCAACATGCGCTAGATTTCGCGCCGGAGTCGGGCGCGCGCAAGCGGGGAAATTCGCCCTTGACCCTCCCGGGGCCACGCCTACTTCTGACCCTTTAACCGTCGTCCCATTCCCGCTCCATGAGAGAAGATTACATCAAACAAGCCGCTGCAAAAATCACCGATCCCAACGTCCTCATCAACGTGGTCTCGCTTCGGGTGAAGCAGTTGAAACGGGGCAACCGCCCGCTGGTCGAGTCTTTGGAAAAGCTGTCGTCCGAAGATACCGCGTTGCGCGAGATCATCGAGGGCAAGATCGGCTACGAGGCGCTGAGCGCCTGAGTGACCGGATCGATTTAAGGCGGCGCGATCTGCTCCATGGCAGAATTGGCGCCGCCTTTTTTTGTGCGTATATTTTTCGCAGACTAAACTGATGGCCGCACAAAAAAAAGATGCCGTACGCTTCACGGAGATTCGCAACGCGAAGGCGTTTCGGGATTACACCGTCGACGAACGTTTTGAGGCCGGTGTGCAATTGCGCGGTACCGAGGTGAAGTCGATCCGGGCGGGACGCGCGCAGATCACGGATGCGTTTGGCCGCGTCGAGCACGGCGAGCTGTGGATGCACAACGCGCACATCGAGGCGTACGCGTTTGGTAACATCAACAACCACGATTCAAAACGCACCCGAAAGCTGCTCCTGCACAAACATCAACTGCGGAAAATTGCGCAGGCGCTCGACGCGGGCGGGCGCGCGCTGATTCCGTTGCGGATGTATTTCAAGGAGGCGCTGGTGAAAGTCGAAGTCGCGCTCTGCACCGGCAAACACCTTTACGACAAGCGCGACGATTTGAAACAAAAGGCCGAAATGCGTGAAGTGACTAAAGCCATGAAGATTCGACGCGGATGAAACCGATCCTGAACGAGGTTACGGTGACCGTGCCCGGCAGTACCTCCAACTGCGGCGCGGGTTTCGATACGCTCGGGCTCGCGCTCAGCGTTTATAATCGCGTCACGCTTACGCGCGCCGCGACGGAGGCCAGCCCCCGACCCCAAACGGAAAGCGATGCCCGTGCCGCCAGGATGGTCGCGGACACGGCGGCGTCGTTTTTTCGTACCACGGGCCGGAACTTCGAAGGTTTTGTCTACGCGATTTCGGGTGATGTGCCGCCGGCTCGCGGGCTGGGATCGAGTGTGACGGTGATCGCGGGTATCCTCGCGGGGCTCGACGCCTTGCACGGCACCAATCTTTCAAAGCACGAACTCGTCCGCATCGCCACCGAACTGGAAGGTCATCCGGACAACGCGAGCGCGGGAATTCTCGGCGGATTTTGTGTGTCACGCTGCGATCCGACGAGCGGAGCATACCGCGATACGCTGCGCTTCGCGCTGCCGGCGACGCTGGCTTTCGTGGTCGTATCGCCGCGCCTGGAACTGCTCACGAAGGAGTCGCGTGGCGTGTTGCCGTCTACGCTGCCGTATTTCGACGCGGTGAAGAGCATCAACAGCGCGACCTATTTCGTGGCGGCGATGGTCTCGGGCGACTACGCGCGGCTGCGCGATGCCGGCGGCGATTTCATGCACGAACCGTACCGCTTGCCAAAGATTCCGGGCGCGACTGCGGCTATTGCAGCCGGCGTGGCGTCGGGAGCGTTGACTGGCTGGCTCAGTGGCAGCGGATCGAGTGTACTGTGCTTGGCGGAACGCGGCGCGGCGCTGGTAGTCGCCAGCGCGATGACCGCGGCGTTCACGGCGGCCGGCATTCAAAGCGACGCGAGAATCTTGTCGGCCGATAACGAAGGCCTGCGCCTAAGCGTCGGTCCGAACAAGCGATAAGCCGGCGCGCGGTCTCACGGGACTATAGTGATCCGGTTCGGCGATTGAGCCTAAAGCATCGGAATTATCCGAGGGAGGCATCAGCCCCACCGGTCGTACGCCGCAGTCGCGGCGGATTAGCACCGGGCCAGACGCGAATCACTTCTCTGGCCAGCTCGCGCCAGCCAAACGGTTTCGCCAAGCGGCTTTTCAAAGACGGGACCTGCCCGACTGCATCGTCGTAGTCCGGCATGTTATCTCCCGTATTGAGTATGAAAGCGGCGTCGGGCAGCAGGGGCGTCGCTGCGCGGATAAATTCGAGGCCGTTGATTTTCGGCAAATGGTAGTCCGTCACCACGACGCTGGGCTTGAGCAGCGGCAAAGCGGTGAGGGCGTCGACCGGGCGGTCGAACACGTGAACGGTGCACTCCAAGTTTTGAGTCAGGAGCTTTGCAAGCAGATCGGCGTAGAATTTTTCGTCGTCGACTAAGACCACGGTGCGGCAGTTATCGGTGCTCACGGTGTTTGCGGTTAAGTGTCGCAAGTGCTTTATTTGCATCATTAAACGCGGAATATGTGATACGCTTGCATAAGTATTTCGCGTTGGGAGAGTGGGATATGATTCACGTGGTCCTCTTTCAACCCGAAATTCCGCAGAACACGGGAAATATTGGCCGGATGTGTGCGCTCACCTGCTCGCGCCTGCACCTGATTCACCCGCTCGGTTTTGTGATCAACGACCGAAATTTGCGGCGCGCGGGCATGGATTATTGGAAGTCACTCGACGTGCACGAGCATGCCGATTGGCCGGCCTTTCGCGCGAGTCAGCAGGGGCCGAAACGTTTGTGGCTTTTTACGACCAAAACGGAGCGGAGTTTCTGGGACGTCGAGTTCGCCGATGGTGATGGTCTGGTTTTCGGCAACGAAGGTTCGGGCGCTCCCGCTTGGTTGCACGAAGAGATCGGCGAGCGGCAGCGCGCGACAATTCCGCATGCGAACGGCGCGTTGCGGTCGCTCAACCTCAGCACGGCGGCCGGGGTGGCAACGTACGAAGCGCTCCGACAGGTCGGATTGCTGAAACGCTAGGGCGGTTGAAGCAAAACCGTAGCCGCTCACGACGTAGCGGCAGGCGTCCCTGCCGGCCGAAACTAGGACGCCGAAACCGGCAGGCAGAGACGCCGGCCGCTACACTAACGGGGACGGAAAAACTTAAACCACTCCCGGCCTCGCTCAACCGCCGGAACCCGTGCCGTTGCCGCCGCCGCGCGCGGCCTGATCGATCTTCACCACGAGCGTGGATTTCTTGAGATATTCAGGATCGATCTCGAGACCCATCCCGGGCGCGGTGGGTACTTGGAGTTTGCCGTCGGTGATTTGGAAATCGGGTTTGTACCACGTGGGCGTCTGCTGCGGCGCGCGCCAGGGATACTCCATATAGGGAGCCGCGTTTTTGGTGCAGGACGCGAATTGGACGATGTTCACTGACGTCGCACCGGTCTGCGTGTTGTGCGGAACGATGGTGCGGCCCATTTGCTCCGCGATGCGGGCGACGCGCTTCGCCCGGATGAGGCCGCCGTTGTAATTGATATCGGGTTGGACGATGGCCATGACGCCGTTCGCCAGCATCCAATGGAATTGCCAGAGGCTGTAGTTCTGTTCGCCGAAGGCGACGGGGATGCGCAAGGCCTTCGCGACCGCCTGCGTCTCGGACAACTCCTCAAAGGGACACGGCTCCTCGAAGAAGTCGTAGTTCAATTCCTCCATGAGCTTTCCGATGCGGATGCCGTTGGGGACATCGTACGAACCGTTGGCATCGGCGCGAAGGATAATTTTGTCGCCGAGTTTTTCACGCGCGCGCTTGAGCAGGGTTTCGGTGCGGCCCGGGTAGGTGTCGAGAT
>CAIXKG010000154.1 GCA_903919985.1 uncultured Opitutia bacterium
CATGAACGACCTGATCGAGGGCACGCGCGTCGCGCAGGGCTCGATCAAGATCCGCGGGATTGATATCTACGATCGGAGTGTCGACGTGATCGAGCTGCGCAAACGCGTCGGCATGGTGTTTCAGAAATCAAATCCATTCCCGAAATCGATCTACGAAAACATCACCTACGGACTTCGCTTGCAGGGTCGTAACGGCAAGTCGGATCTCGACGCGGTCGTCGAAAAATCCCTGCGCGGCGCCGCGCTCTGGGAGGAAGTGAAGGACCGGTTGCACACTTCCGGTCTTGGCCTGTCCGGCGGACAGCAACAGCGCCTCTGCATCGCTCGGGCCATCGCGGTGGAGCCGGAGATCATCCTGATGGATGAGCCGTGTTCGGCGCTCGATCCCATCGCCACGGCGAAGGTGGAGGAATTGATTCAGGAACTGCGGACGAAATTTACCATCGTGATCGTGACGCACAACATGCAGCAGGCCGCGCGCTGCTCTGACAAAACGGCGTTTTTCTACATCGGCAAACTCATCGAATACGCCGATACGCGAAATATCTTCATGAATCCCGCCAATCCACAGACTGAGGCCTACGTCTCGGGGCGGTTTGGCTAAAACACTGCGGTAAGTTTCAAGTGACAAGTGGTAAGGGCCGAGAACCCTTCTCATTCGAACTGATCCCTTACTGATAGTGGATCCGTGTTACTTCATACTTCTTTTCACCAATGACCCACTACTCCGAAGAAATGACGCGCCTGAAGGAAAGTCTTTTGGCGATGTCGAGCCACGCCGAGTCGGCCGTGGCCCGTGCGATGCGATCCTTGGTCGAGCGCGATGATGCGCTGGCCCGTCAGGTGCAACAGGACGATGCGATTCTCGACCAGTTCGAAGTCGAGATCGATGACACGGCCATCCATCTCCTCACGAAGGCCCCGCTCGCGACTGAACTCCGTCTCATCACCGTCGCGATGAAAATTTCCCAGAACCTCGAGCGCGTCGGCGACGAAGCCGTGACCATTACCCGCCGCGCTATCGAGCTCGGCGCGGAGCCGCAGCTCAAACCTTACGTCGATCTGCCGCGCATGGCCACGATGGCCCTCGAGATGTTGCGCGAAGGCATCACCGCTTTCATCAACCGCGATCCCGAGCGCGCTCGGGCCGTGGTGCCGCGGGACACGGAAGTCGACAACCTCAACCGCCAGCTCCACCGCGAGCTTTCGAGTTACATGGTCGAGCGCCCTTCCAACATTTCCCGCTGCCTTAACCTGATGGTGATTTCCAAGAGCCTCGAGCGTATCGCCGATCACGCGACGAACATCGCCGAGGAAGTCGTCTATTTGTACGAGGCGAAGGATATTCGCCACACCGCTGCCAAATCCCATGAAGTCGAAAATCCTAATCGTTGACGACGAGCCGGACGCGCTCGAGGTACTCGGCTTCAAGCTGCGCGAAGCCGGCTATGTGCCCCTCTTCGCGAAGGACGGCGCGCGCGCCATCGCCATCGCGCGCGATGAGCGTCCGGCTCTGATCGTACTCGACCTGATGCTCCCGGAGGTCGACGGACTCGAGGTGTGCAAAATCCTCCGGCGCGATTCAGGCACCGCGTCGATTCCCGTTATCATGCTGACGGCTCGCGCCGCCGAGATGGATCGCGTGTTGGGCCTCGAACTTGGCGCCGACGACTACGTCACGAAACCGTTTAGCCCGCGTGAACTCGTGCTGCGGATCAAGAAATTACTCTCGCGCAGTCAGGCGGCCTCCGAGGAAGTTGGATCGCGCTTGCGTCTGGGCGAACTCGACATCGACGTGCCGCGGCATGAGGTGAGCCTGTCAGGCCAGCCTCTCGTTTTGACGGCAACCGAGTTCAAGCTCCTTGAAATTCTTGTCCGCCGCCGCGGCCGCGTGCAATCGCGCGACCGGTTGTTGCAGGATGTCTGGGGTTACGAAAACCCCATCGACAGTCGCACGGTCGACACCCACATGCGCCGGCTGCGGGAGAAGCTGGGAGAATCGGCGCACTATTTGGAAACGGTGCGTGGCGTCGGCTACCGGTGCCTGGCCGAGGATTGAGGGGAGCCGGGGCGTGCGTCAGTCGGCATCCTGAAGGGAGACGGTTCCGGATCGGAACGCGGGACGGGAAGCACCGCGTTCCGGCAGAAAACCTTCGTCAGCCTCAGGCACGAGACTCAATAATTTTTCCATGACATTTGCCCTCATCGTTGTCTGCAGTCTCGCTGGAGCGTTTGCGGTGGCGTGGTGGTTGGAGCGGAGACGCCATCTTGTGGCGGAGGAAAATCATCGCCGTGATCTCGCGGAGCAGCGCGCGCATCGCGTCGATGAGTTGCGCGAGCAGACGGAGCGCACCGTTGCGCTCTTTGACCGCATGGTCGAGGGCTTGATCGTGGTCGACGCGGCGGGTCGCATCCGGGTGGCCAACCGTGCGGCCGGGGCGTTGTTCGGGTTCGCCCCCCCTGCGACCGATTGTACCATTCTCGAAGCGACCCGGCATCATGAAGTCGCGGCGCTCGCCACGCGGCTGGAGCGGGAGGGTGAAATTCTCGGTCATGAATTGCGGCTGGAGGCCGTGGGGCCGCTGCGCTTTTTGCAGGTCAACGCGCTCGCATTGCGCGACCCGGCCGGCCGGTGGGATGGCGCGATTCTGGTGTTTCACGATCTGACCCGGCTCCGTCAACTGGAGGCCGTCCGGCAGGAATTCGTCGCCAACGTCAGCCACGAATTGCGTACACCGCTTTCGCTCATCAAGAGCGCGGCCGAAACGCTGCTCGATGGCGGTAAGGACGATGCGGCCGCGCTCACCCGGTTTCTCCAGATCATCGACAAGCACGCGAACCGGCTGACGTTGCTGATCGATGACCTCTTGATGTTGTCGACGCTCGATTCGGGCAACGTGCGCTTGAATTTGCAGCCAGTCTCGTTGCGCGCCGCGGTGCAGGAAGCGATCGACGATCTTAAAATGCGCGCGGGCTCACGCGGGTTTACGCTCGAAAACAACGTGACCGCCGATCTCATTGCGCAGGCCGATTCGGACCGGTTGAGGCAGGTGCTTTCCAACCTGCTCGACAACGCGATCAAATACGGCCGGCTCGAAGGCCGGGCGGCCGTTTCGGCGCAAGTCATCGACAAGCGGGTGGAAGTCGCGGTGCGTGATGACGGTCCCGGGATTGCGCCCGATGCTTGCGCGCGCATTTTCGAGCGATTCTACCGGGCGGATAAAGCCCGCTCGCGCGAGCAGGGCGGCACGGGCTTGGGACTGGCAATCGTGAAGCACGTCGTCCAGGCGCACGGTGGAGAAGTACGCGTGGAGAGTAACCCGGGTGCGGGCGCGACGTTTTTTTTCACCCTGCCGGTGGCGTGAGAGTGGGCCTAAACAAGGCAGGGCTTTATCCCCGACGCGCCGGTTAATTCGGCGTGGGCTGGCGGACCCGCGGCGCTGTATCGGGCGGCGGTTTCCCCGATCATGGCTTGAGGACGCGCGGGGTGGCTGGCGGGTGAAATACCGATGCTTAAATCCCGGCCACTCCCGGGCGCGGGACTCAGGGTTGACGAGAGCCGCGGGGCAGCGGCGGATCCATCGTCTGGAAAGCGGCGACGAGCAGCAGCCGCCGCTGGCCGGGACTTAGGCCGGGCTCGAATACGGCCGCATCATAGTCGCTGTACTGCTCCCAGATGCTCCGCTCCTGATATTCGCGCGCAAATCGCCGGAGTAGGTCATCGACCGAAGCCGTTCCTCCTGGCGTGTTGCCGGGAGCGAGCTTGGCCAAGTCGGCCCGGATCGCGGCCCTCATTGCGCCCAGGCTCACGAAGCGCTTTTCCTGTTCATCGTTGAAAAGGGCGATCTCGGTTTTGTAGGCCTCGATTTTTTTCGACTCGGATTTCGACTGCTTCCGATTGGCCGTGATGCTCAAGCCCTGGCCCTCGCCAATGCGCGTGAATTCGATGCGCGCGGTGGGGAACATTTTTTGGGACAAGGCCAGCTTGTCCTGCAAGGCGCGCAACAGCGTCTGGCGTTCGCGCATGTAAACTTCCACGCGGTCGGCGAGCTCATTGGAGCTGGTCACCCGACGGGGGCGGTACGAATTTGGCACGGTCGCGAGACCGCGGCGAATTTCTTCGGCGAGATTTTCGAGCGCTGCGATGCGCGGGGCCTGGGCGTCGGCCAGCGGGTTCATGATGCTCTTGCGAGTGAAATAGAAAAAACTGCGGTCGAGTTTATAGATGGCGGCGCGAATTTCCTCTTTTAATGCAGCCTTCTCCTTTTGATACGCCGCCAGCTTCGCGCCGAGATCGGCGGGCAGATTGCGGGGAATGAAAACGCGGGCCGTCTCGGGGGAGAAATAAACGCGGGCCTCCGGCGCATCCAACGCGACCGCGGCGGTTGGTTCCGTAAGCGGCTCGTCCAACTCCATGGCGAGTTCCTGCAACAAGCGGCGCTGGCCGGGGATGAGATTTGCGTAGAAATAGGCGGCGGCGCGGATCACCTTGAACTCGTCGAGACGCGACTCGTAGCGCAGGTCGTCGCCGAGGCGCCAGCTGCGGACGGCATCCCAATCGTCCCAGGCCACACCCGATTTGAAGAAGCCCCCTTGGACGAGATCGGCACGAATGGTCTCGGCTTCCTGTTCCAGCGCGTCGATTGGCGCGGCCTGTTCCCGGGCAAACGAGACCAAAGCGCGTTCCCGCGTCGGTCCATCCGCGTCCTTGAGCGATTCCAATTTGGTGCGCAGGGCGGAAACCAACGCCGCGCGATTGCCGCGATAGGTTGCCAGTGCGGCGTGCTGCCCACGGGTGAGATCCTCGTTGTGGAGATGGGTGGCGAGGGGTGGATAAAAAAGCTCGCCGACATAGGGCGAGAGTTGCGGCGTGATCGGATCCGAAAATGCCGGCGAGTTCATGTACATCAGCAGCGAACTCGTGCGGCGACCGATCGGTTCGCCCAAGGCGGGCAGCGTGGGGGGGAAATAAAAATAGTTGTTCCGGTAGTAGTAAGTATAGGTGCTCGAGTTGGAGCTGAAGGTGCCGAAAGAACTGGTGGAGGAGGTATCGTTCGAGCTCGAGACACTCGGCGTGTAGGTGTCCACCGTAACGGTAACCGGCGGCAGCTGATTGGTGTAAGCGGACGATGTAGGAGTATCGCTGCTGCTGGACGTCGGCGCGGCCTGTATCGCTGTCGCCAAGGTGCTCGCGACTAGCGCAAGGGTGAAGCCGATCGTTTTCGAATTCGTTTTCATATGAAGAAGGTTCCGGGCTGGGGCAGGCGTGATTGGATCCGCAGACCGTCTGCCGACTGAGGGGTGCCGTAACCGTTACTTAAAATTAAAGTGATTACAGGTGCTAATTTGAAAAAACTCCGCGGAGCCTACAACGGAGGACGCTCGCGTGTCTTTGGGTGACACCTCCGGATTTGGGCCGCCGCCCGTCCGCGGAGGTGGGGCGAATCAACCGGGCTGAGGCTTTAGCCGGCTGACAAATGTGATCGTATGGTCGCGAGATCCGGGCGCGACAGATGGGGAATCGCGCGTGGTCAAACCGTCCGGCCCGGAGGTCTCCGTTCTCTTGTTCGGAGCCGCCCGTCGGTTCACTCCGGGATTTCCCCGGTTGGGAATAGTCGGTCGGGAAAACGGGCGAGGCGTTCGCCCGCGGGGAGCGGCAGGTCGATTTCTCTCAGGCCTGCGCTGAAGAGCAGGCGGCGTTGCGCCGGGGAAAGCCCGATCTGAAACAGGGCGATACGGCAGGTGAATGCGGCCGCCGAATTTTCCCGCTTCGGCGCACCGGGCGGGGCGGAAGGGGGAAACATCATGCGCCGAATTTCTTCTGCTTGCAGCGCCAGCGCCGTGATCGCCGCGTGCTGTTGAGTGGCGAAAGCAGCGAAGGCCGCGGTGCGCTTCTTTTCCGATTCGTCGGCGTGAGCAATCACCGTCGCTCGAATTTCCTTCTTCAGGATCGAATTGTCGCGCGTATAGCGGTCGAGGGCATCCTTCAGCGCGGCTGATAGACTCGGCGCCGTCCGGACCCGGCCCGGAGCGGGATCGAAGCCGAACTCGAATACCTCGTCGGCGAGCGCGGTGAGATCGCCCGGAAAGTCGTTGATGCGTCCGCGGGCTTTCAATTCTTCAGCCGTCTCCTCGAAAAGACCCCGTTGCTCGACCGAAACGCCCTTTTGGTAGTAGGCGGCCATGCGGATCACCTGGGCTTCAACGACGGGCAGGTCGTCGGGATTGATATCGGTGTTATCGAAGGACCAAATGCGCCGGGTAAACCAATTGATCTCCTTCTCGAAAAACCGGCTCGTCATCAATTCGTCGCGAAGGGCCACGGCCTCTTTTTCGAGGGCCTCGATCCGCGGCGCGTGTCGGCCCCCAAGCTCTTCGAGTACGGCGATCCTCGTGGTCGGATCTTTCGGGCGGAGGGCAAGCAGGGCGTCTTTGATTTCATTCACTAACGCGTCCCGTCTCTCCTGGTAGGCGTGGAGGCGAGACTCCTGTTTTTTGGTGAGCGAGTGATCCGCGAGCCGCGTGCCCAGCACCGGATAAAATATCTCGCCGACAAAAAGGGCGAGAGTGTCGGGCGCCGCAAAGTCGTGGAGTCCCGACGGAGTCGGCCGCGGCGTTTCGGGCCTTGCGAAGCCAGCCGGAGTGAAGATGGGCACGGCCGGTGGCAAAAATACGAGAGTGCCTTGAGATGTTGCAGGTGAACCTGGCCGAACGATCGGCGCACTGCGGGCGGCGGTTTCGGCGAGCGGTATGACGGGGGCGAGGCTCGAGGACGGAGTCGACGCGCCCGCGACTACGGAAGCGTGAAGAGCTGCGAGGGCTGTCACCGCGATCACGCGGAGGATCGATTCGCGATGCAGGCGCGGAAGCCGCGAGGTAGACGTTCCCATGTTCGGGGAGAAGGCGGGCACTGACCTCTTGCGCTGCGCTCAGCGTGGCGCCGCTTTGTCCGGCACCGCTTGGTCAGAAGGAGTCGGCAGCGTTTCTTCGACGACTCTCGCGTCGCCGATTTCGACGTGGCCGCGGCGATCGAGGCGCTGAGTCACCCAGGACGGATCTTGTTCCCGACCGATAAAATTCCCGGTGTTGATGATCAATGGACGAAAAATTTCCTTCATCGATACGCCGTTGGCCTCGATCGCCATGCGAGTTTGCCAGAGCGGGATTTTCCGCTTTTTGGCGACGCCTTCAAAATCGTAGGCGGTGGCGGTGACGAAATAGCAGGTGTGAAAAATCATCTGAACGTAATGTTCGATCAATTCCCGGCTATAACCCCGCATAAAGCTGTCTAAAGGGGGCGGGAAATTGTTCGGGTTGTAGACCCTGAGGTAATCTCGGAGTGCTTCGTCCAAGTCCTGGGCAAATTTATCGCCGGCAACCAGGCGGGCCCGTTCGACGACATCGCGGGCCAACCGGTCCACGTCCCGCGCGTTGATCGCCGCGATCAGGAACTCGTCAGCCGTGAGGGCTCCCTCGACCATGGCGGCGCCGCTGGAGCCGTAGGTAGAAACGATCAGGACGTCGGGCCGCTGGTGATCGTCGGGGATGGGGAGATAACCGTTTTGGGCGAGCACCTTTCGCAGCGCTTCTTCGAGTTCTGCGCTGGAAGGCGGTTTTTCTCCGGCTGAAACCTCGTCGCCGGTTTGCACGAAGCGTGCAGGCACGGCGTAAAAATACATCGGCTGGCTCGTTGAAGGCACCCTCCGCTTTCGGCCTTCCGGCGTCATCTCGGTGATGGCGTTAAAACGTAACCGCGGCTGGCTTTGGAGTGAGGTGGGCAGAAGCTCCTGGAGAAAGTTCACGACCCTTTCGCGGCCCGATATATTGGCCGAGTTTTCGGATTTGTCGCTGACAGGGGTCCGTTCCGACGCCGCTGCCGATAATGCGATCCATCCGCAGAAAATACCGGCAACAAGACAGAATTTCTTTGGCAGGGATGCAGCGACAGGGGGCATGGGATAGAAAGAGCGGGGGGGTGGCGGGGGACCACCATCGGTATCCCCGTTCAAGGAATTGGCCAGCGGGATGTTTTAAAGCGGTCCGGTGAAAGGAGTCGAATGACGGTAAAGATTTTGGGTGCGAGGCCCCGGCGAAGGGCGCCTAAAATGCGTCGACTGGCGGCGGATCCTCCCATTCGCACATGCGGACGTCGGACGTTCCCGTTGGCCGCGCAAAATGGTTGGTAATCTTGTTTTCTTAGGTACCGAAAGCGCTGAACGCCCGCTCGAGCAAGTAGCCGAGGAGTGCGGTCACGGGCAACGTGAGCACCCACGCCCACAGGATGCGTTCGACGATACCCCATTTCACGGCGCTCAGGCGCTTCGTGGCGCCGACGCCCATGATCGACGTCGAGATGACGTGCGTCGTCGAAACCGGCACGCCGAGGGTCGACGCTCCGTGAATGATCAGTGCGGCGGTGGTCTCGGCGGCGAAGCCCTGCACCGGCACGAGTTTCACCATTTTGTGGCCCATCGTTTTGATGATGCGTTTGCCGCCGCCCGCGGTGCCCGCGGCCATCGTGATCGCGCAGGTGACGATGACCCAGTACGGCACGTCCTTGAAATCCGGCAGGCGGAGAAAATGGGCCCACGCTGGCAAATCGTTGAACGCGCCCGATTGCGTGCCGGTGAACAGCGCGAGCGTGATGATGCCCATCGTTTTTTGGGCATCGTTTGAGCCGTGGCTATAGCCCATGAAACCCGCGCTTAAGAGCTGGGCCTTGCCGAAGACCACCGTGACAAACCGCGGCGTCGCGCGTTTCAACGCGAGCGTGAGCAGCATCATGAGCAGCGCGCCGCCGAAAAATCCGATGAGCGGCGAGGTGAGCATCGGCATCAAGACTTTGGGCCAGAGCCCGGTCGACCATTTCAAAACGGACCAATTGCCGTGCGCGGTCGCGAGCGTTGCTCCGCACAATCCGCCGACGAGCGCGTGACTCGAACTCGACGGCAGCCCCAGCCACCACGTGAAAAGATTCCAGATGATCCCGCCGAGCAAGGCGCAGAGCACGGTGAGCATCGTGACGGAATTCGTGTCGACGAGGCCCTTGCCAATCGTCGACGCCACGGCGGTGCCCGCGAGCGCGCCGAGGAGATTCATCACCGCGGCGAGGAGGATCGCCATGCGCGGAGTGAGGACTTTTGTGGAGACAACCGTCGCGATGGCGTTGGCCGTATCGTGAAAGCCGTTGATGTATTCGAACGCCAGCGCGGTCAGCAGCACGAGCAGGAACAGCGTCATGAGCGGCGCCTCTTAAGAATGCTTGAGCACGATCTGAACAACGATGTTGCCGGCATTGCGGCAGCGGTCGACGCCCTGTTCGACCATCTCGAAGATCTTCTGCAGGATCACGAGTTCCTTCGCGTCGCAGGGGCCATGATAAATTTCCTTCAGCAGGGTGATCATCACCTTGTCGGCCTCGCCCTCGGCGAATTGCAGCCGGTCGCTGGCTTCCTGAATTTTTTCCATGGTCGTTCCACCGCGCAGTTGTTTCACCATGAACGCGACGGCGTCGGCGGCTTGCAGCATGAGCTCGGCCTGCCGGACGAATGCGGTCGCGGGCAGTTTTCCCGGATAGATGCCGATGCGTTCCACGATTTTTTCGACCTGCTTCGGGATGCGGTACAGGGCGAACGACAACGCTTCGATGTCCTCGCGTTCCAGCGGGGTCACGAAGGTGCGGCCCAGTTCGTCGGTCATTTGCTGACGCAGCCGCTTTTCCTTCCGGCGCGACTGGATGAACTCGTCGTTGCTGACTCCGGTGCCGCTGTCGCTGGCGAGAGCCTGGAGATATTGGCCGAAAAGCTCGACGCTGGCCCGGGCTTCATCCGCGCCGGCCTCCAACAGATCGAAGAACTTTTCGTCTTTGCCGAAGAGTTTTTTGAGGGAAAGCATGCGTTCGCTCTGCGTAACGGTGAATGTTACGGATGCGAAACAAAATGTTGGAGTCCCCGATGAAATCGCCGCGAAGTCCGCCCGCTCACCCCCGCGCTTTCAGATGCCTAAACTTCAAACCAGGTTTTTCCTCTTCGCGGACCCCGAGATAACCGTTTCGCTCGCGGACGGCCTAGGTTGAACGTTGGAGCGTGTCCACGGCCCGATTTCTACCCTCGACAGCCGCGGCTGACTGCGAAGATTGGGCTACCTTTTACCCCATGAAGAAAATCTTTTTTACCCTCTGTCTTCTTGCTTCGACCGGTCTGATGCGCGCGGCCGACACGGTTTACCAAATCGCTGTGATCCCAAAGGGGACCACCCACGAGTTTTGGAAATCGATCAATGCCGGCGCTGAAAAAGCCGCGCTCGAACTCAACGAGCAGCTCAAACCCCAGGGTATCACGGTGAAAATCATCTGGAAGGGCCCGCTGCGGGAGGACGATCGCGACCAGCAGATTTCCGTGGTGCAGAATTTCATCGGACGGAAAGTAAATGGCATCGTGTTGGCGCCCCTCGACAAGAAGGCCCTCGTCGGCGCCGTCGAAGAAGCGGTCGCCGCCAAGATCCCCGTGGTCGTCGTGGACTCCGGTCTCGAGTCGAAGGCGCAGTCGAGCTTCGTGGCCACCGACAACACCGAGGGCGGCCGGATCGCGGCGCGCAATCTTGGCCGGGTTCTCGGCGGCAAGGGCAACGTCATCTTGCTGCGCTATCAGGTCGGTTCCGCGAGTACGGAAGAACGTGAGACGGGCTTTCTCGAGGTGATGAAAAAAGATTTCCCGGCCATCAAACTGATCTCCACTGACCAGCACGCTGGTGCGACGCGCGACAGCGCGAAACGGGTTTCGGAAAATTTGCTCAGTCGTTATGGTAAGGAAGTGAACGGCATCTTCGCGTCGAACGAGTCGGCCGCGTCCGGCATGCTGCTGGCTTTGCGCGATGCAGGCCTCGCGGGTGGCAAGGTGAAGTTCGTCGCATTTGACGCGGGTGAGACACTCAACGCGGGCCTGAAAGCCGGCGACCTTGTGGGTTTCGTCGTCCAGAATCCGATGGCGATGGGCTACCTTGGGGTGAAGACGGTCGTCGCCGCCATTCGCGGGGAGAAAGTCGCGGCCACGATCGACACCGGCGTGGGCTTTGTGACCAAGGATAACATGAACGAGCCCGCCATCGCCGAGCTGATGAATCCACCGCTGGCGAAGTATCTGAAGTGAGATTCTGACGAGTGCGCTCCGGCGATGGACGTTTCTTTATTCCGGCTCGACCATCCTGAGACGCGGACCGCACTCGTTCCTCTCGTCGCTGGGCCAATGACAACTGTGGGCCTGGTGCCCTCACGCCGCGAAACGTCGTTCAGCCAGCGATTTTCAAGCGGGGCGAGGGTGCCCCGCCCACATCGATCAGCGCTCCGCTCAGAATGACAACTGTGGTCACCGCCGTTCCCGCGCTCCGCCTCGCCGGCATTCAAAAAAGTTTCGGCGCCACGCGCGCCCTGCGGGGCGTCTCGCTCACGGTTGCGCCCGGTGAGGTCCACGCGCTGATCGGTGAGAATGGCGCGGGCAAAAGCACGCTGATGAAAATCCTCAGCGGTGCGCACGCGGCCGATGCCGGCACGATGGAACTCGGCGGCCGGCCCTATGGGCCGACCGGTCCGCACGACGCCCGGCTCAAGGGTGTCTCAATGATTTATCAGGAGCTTAATCTCGCGCTCCACCTCACCGTGCGGGAAAATATCCTCCTCGGCGCCGAGTCCGCCACCGGCGGTTGGATCGATCGTGCGGCCTCGTGCGCCCGAGCTCGCGCCGCGCTGGCCCAGTTGGGGCACGAGAGCATTGATCTCGAACGCCTCGCCGGCGATTTCACCATCGCAGAGCAACAGGTGATCGAAATCGCTCGGGCGCTGCTCATGCGGCCGCAGGTGCTGATCATGGACGAGCCCACGAGCAGTCTCACGCAGGCTGATACCGACAAGCTTTTCGCGGCCATCGCGCGACTGCGCGACCAAGGCGTCAGCATCATCTACATCAGCCATTTTTTGGAAGAGTGTCGCCGCATCGCCGACCGCTACACGGTATTGAAGGACGGCGAAACCGTGGGTAGCGGCGAGATGAAGGCTGTCAGTCTCGATCAAATCGTGACGTTGATGACTGGGCGGGAAGTGCAGGATCTCTATCCGCGCACTGCGCACGCGCCCGGCGCGGTCGTGCTTGAGGTCAAGGCCGCGGCGCGACCGCCGCGCTTGAAACGCGCGGCGCTGCAACTGCGTGCAGGCGAGATTTTCGGGCTCGCTGGTCTGATTGGCGCCGGCCGCACCGATTTGCTGCGCGCGATTTTTGGACTCGATGCGCTCGATTCAGGCGAGGTGTGCATCCTCGATGCTCCGACGGGCGCTAGTTCGCCCCGGCTACGCTGGCAGCAGGGACTCGGTTTCCTGAGCGAGAATCGCAAGGAGGAGGGCTTGATGCTCAACCAATCCATCGCCGACAATCTCACGCTCACGAAGCACGAAACTTTCGGCCGTTTCGGCTGGATCAGTGCGCGGCGTCAACGCGCGGCGGCCCAGCGCTGGCTCGATGAGCTGCGCGTGAAGTGCCGCGACGCCACCCAACCCATCGGACAGCTCTCCGGCGGCAATCAACAGAAGGTCGCGCTGGCCCGTCTGCTGGAACACCCCGCCCGCATTTTTCTCCTCGATGAACCGACGCGCGGAATCGACGTCGGCAGCAAGGCCCAGATCTACGAGCTGATCGGACGTCTCGCGGGCGCGGGGAAAGCCGTGATCGTAGTGAGCAGTTATCTCCCGGAATTGCTTGGGCTGTGCGACACCATCGGGGTGATGTGCCGCGGCGAACTCAGTGCGGTGCGGCCGCGCGCGCAGTGGAATGAGGCCGAGATCATGCGGACGGCGACCGGGAGTGAAAGCCGGGCGAACGAAATATCATGCCGAACGCAGTGAAGCTGCCGAGCAAAGCGACACGGCCGGGTCATCCCCTTGGACGGCGCGGGTCGAACGACGATTTGCGGGATGGGGGCACCCCGCCCACATGTAGTTCCTGCTGCTCACGCTCCCCCGAATTTTTTCATGAATGACACGTTAAAACGCCTTTCCGCAAAGCTGGGTCCGTTCCTCGGCCTCATCCTGGTGGTGGGACTTTTTTCCCTGCCGGCGGAGATGCGCGAGGTGTTTCCGACGTACGCTAATTTCCGTTTTGTTTTCATTCAAACGGTGATCGTCGCGATTGGAGCGCTAGGCATGACGATGGTGATCGTCAGCGGCGGCATCGACCTTTCCGTCGGATCGAGCATCGCGTTCACCAGTGTTGTCGGGGCCTCGCTCATCCAACGCGGCTGGGGCCCGGCCGGGGTGGTGCTCGTTTCACTGGCCTCGGGCGGGTTGATCGGATTGCTGAACGGCAGTGCGATCGCTGCGCTCCGGATGATTCCGTTCATCATTACGCTCGGCACACTCGGCATCGCGCGGGGCTCGGCCAAGTGGCTCGCCCAGGACCAGACGGTTAACTACGAGACTTCGCCGATCAACACGTGGATGACGGCGCCGACCATCACGTTCCCCGAGGGCGGACCGGTGTGGCTGCCGGGATTTCTCGGGCGGTTGGTCGAGTTTGCGGGAAAACTTCCACTGGGCGTTTGGATCGCGGTGGTGCTTGCGGCGCTGACGTCGCTGTTGCTGCGCAACACGATTTTCGGGCGCCACGTTTTTGCGCTCGGTTCAAATGAGGCCACGGCGCGGCTGTGCGGTATTCCCACGACGCGGCTCAAGGTGATGATCTACGCGCTGGCGGGTTGCTTCTTCGGGCTCGCGGGGCTCTTTCAACTTTCCCGTCTGCGCCAGGGCGACCCCACGGTGGCAGTCGGACTCGAACTCGATATTATCGCCGCCGTGATTATTGGTGGCGCGAGCTTGTCCGGCGGGGTGGGCACGATTCTCGGTTCGATGATCGGCGCGCTCATCATGGCGGTCCTGCGCAACGGCTCGCAGCAGATGGGCTGGCCGACCTATTTTCAGGAAATCATCATCGGCGTGGTGATCATCGTCGCGGTTTTTCTGGATCGGCTGCGGCAGGGCAAGGCAAGCTGAGGGCCGATCCGAAAACCCTCTGGCTGCGCGGAGGGAATAAATTTGACCGCCCCGGATCTATCTGCGGCGCAGGGCACCGTTCGCTCAAACCCTGGTCGATGCGTGGAGTCACCACTGCACCGATGAAAAAAACGCCAGCCATCACCCGCAAAGAAATGATCGAGTTCCTCAACGAGGACTTAGCCCGTGAATTTCAGTCGGTCATCACCTGCGTGGTTTACAGCCAGACGATGAAAGGCGCGAAGTATCAGCACATCGCCGGCGAATTGCAGCAGCACGCCGGCGAGGAGCTCGAACACGCGATTAAAATCGCTAAGCAGATCGACTATTTTAACGGGACGCCGGTGCCCACACCGAACGCCGTTAAGATGTCGGAAGACCCGGACGATATGCTGCGCTTCGAATTGGAAAACGAGCGCGTGACCATCCTCAACTATCGCGAACGCATCCGTCAGGCCGAGGCCATGGGCGAATACGCGTTGAGCGAAGTGCTGCGTGAAATTATCGTTCAAGAACAGGAACATCTCACCGATCTGGCCAGTGCCCTCGGCGAGGAAAATCCTAAGATCCAGTCTTAGACGGCGGGAATTGCCTAGGGTAGGGCGGGTTATCCTTAATCCGCCGCTGTCACTCGCCGCCTAGGGAAGTGATATCAAACCGGCGCGTTAAGAACAACGCGCCGCACCTTTTACGCCCTTCACGGCGACGGAGCTGGTTTCACGGGCGGTAAGGGCAAGTCTGGCGCCGGCGCCCCTTCGTTTGGGTTGCGGAGCAGGTTGCTCGGCCCGATGGCGAAACGCCACGACGGCTGGTCGAGAGAACCGCCGAGTTTCACTTCAAATACATTTGAGAGTGGCGACAGCACGGCGCCCACCAGGGTTTTTAAGCCGGGGTCGCTTTCCTGAAATGGGAAAATCTTCGCGTTGAAATCGAGTGCGCGTCGGTCAAGCGCGTACGTGCCATGGGCATTGATCGCGGAATTCGCGCCCGTGAGACTGACGTCGGAAAAAACCAACTGCGTCCCGTCGATGCGAAAGGTCGCGCGCGCCATGTTGAACCGGAGCGCGGTGAAACTAAAAAGATCCGAGAGCAGGCCCAAGAGTTTCACTTCGCCGAGTTCCGCACCGCTCAAGGAGGCGTTGCCCTCGCCGCGATAGCTGAAGGGGTCGTCGTATTTTCCCTCGGCTGAGGCGGCGAGTTCGAACCGCAGATTGGCTTTGTCGTTGAGAAACCGATTAGGTGGCGGCATCGGCGCTTTTTTCCGCTGAGCGGCGAAATTTTCCAGGGTGGCGATCGCGCGGCCAAGTCCGGCCCCTTTTAACGCGTAGTCGAAGCCGAGGCGGCGATCCCCGCCGCGACCCCATACTTTTGTGCGCCCGGTAACCGTGCCACCAGCGAATCCCGCTTCGACCGATTCGAGCGCGAACACGTCGTCACGTAGGACGACTTGGAGCGCGGCGTATTCGAGTGGGAAATCATGAAAGCGAAACGCGCCGTTCGAGCGGGCATCGACGTCGACGGACGTATGCGCACCGCCCGGTGCCGCCGCGCCGTCGATTCGCCCGCGGATCGTCAATGCCGGGGGCTGGTCGAAAGCAAACGGCTCTACCAACTCGCGTCCGGCGTTGCCAAACATCCGGGCCGGGCCGGCTGGATCGATGTTCGAGACCACATCGAATTCCGCGCTGTTCAAAGTTTGCGTGGTCGCATCGAGGCGCCGGTTAAATTTTCCGCTGACGCGCCCCGGTCCGGCTGCGCCGGAAAACTCGTAGACGTCTAGAAAATTGGGGCGGATGAAAAGCCGGGCGCGGGCGTCCTCGAATTTCGCCCCATAGATTTCCAGTGCAGGACTTGCAGCGATCACCAGCACACGGGATTCACCCGCGGTGTTGCGGCCCCAGCGTCCCGCCACTTCCACGCTGGCGCTGGGCGTTGCGGCTGGGAAAACGAGGTTGTTGAAAAAATTCGGCCACCAACTGCCGTTGAACCACCCGGAGATGGCGAGCGGGCGCAGTTCACCGTCGAGGAGGAACCGGTAGCGATTCGTCGCCGGGTCGTGATCATATGTGCCGCGGGCAAAATTTTCGCCGATGCGGGCAAAGGCCTCCGGCGCGTAGAGCCGCGTCGGCGTCAGCTCGACGGCCACGCGACCGTCGGTGAGTGGCACGTGAAAGGCGTTAATCGCGGGAACGACGATCCGGGCGTTGAGTTTTTCCCATTTCCAGCCGGCCGCGAAAGAGGCGTCCGCCGCGAGGACCGAGGCGGGTTCGGGAAAATCGATCCACGCCCGCACGTCCTGGCCGATTTGTTGGCCGATGACTCCGAGCAGACCGTTGTCGACGAACCCGCTGAAGGCGACCTGCGCGGCCTGCGCTTCGAGATCGGCGGTGACAGTCGCGCAAAGTGGCTGGCCGGCGAAGCGAGTGGTTAGGTTGACGGCGAGACGTGGGAGTGGCCCTGGCGTGAGGTGCAGAGCGGTGCTGCTCAACCGAGCCCCGGCGATCCGAAATTCAGCCGCCGTTAGATCCGCCGCGATCGGGTCGAAAGCGCCGGATGCGGCGCGGAGCGTGCCGTTGATCTGCGCGTGTAATCGTTCGCCCGCACCATTGCCCGGTACGGAAAAGCGATCGAGGTCGATGGCCAGGTCGATAGGGGTGGGCGCCTCGGAAGGCAGCGTCACTTGGGTGGTCACTAAGAGCGGGCCGGTTTGAATCGCGGGGTTGGACCAATGGAAACCGCTGGCGGTCAAAACGACGTCTGCAATTGCGCCGCGATTTTTCGCGGGCGTTAGCTCCAGGTGCACGTGAGGCGATTCGAAACTGTTCAAGCGAACCAACGCGGTGGCGATGCGACGCGAGAGCGCAGCGTAGTTTTGGGCGAGGAACTCGGCGACCGGCGGCGGAGAGGGCTGGCCGGCGCGGTGCGGGGCGAGCTGGACCGTGCCGTGCGCCGAAATCGGGAGTGAACCGATCATGCCGGCTAGATTTAGCAGCGTAAGCTGCTCGCCGTGGGGCGCGAAGGTGACGTCGAGATTGCGGACGAGTTCCTCGACCCGACCTGAGGCCGAAAGCATGGCGGGCACGAAGAGGGTCACTCCGGTCGCGCTCACTTCGAGTTCATCCACGCGCCCGACGAGCAGTGTCCATGGATTGAGCCGGGCGGAGAGCGTCCGAACGGTGACGATGGGCTCCTCGAACGAAGGAACCGTGGCGCGTAGGTCTTCGATCAGGAGATGGCCGGAAGGATCGAAGCGCGTGCGCCCGAAGGTGGTATGGAGCCCGGCGGAGAGGTAACGCTGTTCGACCGCTCGCAAAATGTACGAAGGCACTTCGAGCTCGTGCACGCGGGCGATGTAAATCTGGAGCCCGAGTAGCAGTCCGAGGCCCAGCCAGAAAGTCCACAGCACGAGCGTGCACACGCTGAGCACACAATGCCGGCTGGCCGTCAGGCAGATTTTTAGAAAAGCGCGCATTGCAGCGACGTGCGGCGGCGTCGGTTCTATTTGGTAACGGCACTCGGATCGCGCGGGCCGTAAGTGATGGCCCAGAGTGCGTCGACGAGCGGCTGTTCGATTTCGAAGACCAGATCGGATTCGCGCGAGCCCGCGATTTGTTGCGCTCCGCCACTGCGCTCGGTGAAGAGGAGCGTGCTGGTGGTCGTCTGCGCGTTGGCCGCTCCGGCGGGCAAAACGATGGTGGTGTCGAGGCGGAACCGCCACGCGCGTTCTTCCCCGCGGATGAACATCGTTTCGGTGAAATTGTCCTGCACGAAACTTTTTGCGCGGAGGACGCGAAGCGCGGCGGCCAGCTCGGTGAGCGGTTTGGCGTTGGGCGTCTCCGCCGGCAGATTGCCGGACGCGTCGAAGGCGACCTCGGCCAGGACGGTGTTGTTGGCGAGGTCGGTGAGTTTCAACGCACTGATGCGGACGGGGCCGGGCAATTCGCGCACGAGCCGGTCGCGCCAAGCGCGGAAAGCGGTCGGGGTCTCGCGGAGAATGTCGGGCGAAACCGCGTAGACCGACGGCACGGGTCCGACGAGCTGGGCATAGGCGAGGTTGTCGCGTTGGGTGGCGAGGCCGACTTTTAGCGTGATCTGAGAATTGGCGGCGGCGGGATTTTCGCCGGGCTTCGAGGCGGGTGAAAGCGGGGTGCCTGCTGGTCTGGGCCCAGCGAGGCTCAGCGTGATTTCCCGTTCCGGCCGGTTGAAGCCCCAGTTTTCTAATTCGGCGGCGGTGGGTGCATCGCTGGAGAATTTTTGGACCGTGAGCAGCGCAAGTTGCTCAAGTAAGCGCTGCACGGCCGCGCGGTCGGCGGGCCGTGTTTGCGGCGCCGGGGAATTCTCGCTGCGTCGTACGACCTGCCACGGGGCGGTGTCAGCCGAGTTGGCCGCGAGGTCTCGCTGCAGGATTAGGGGCGGCTGGTTCGGCGCGTTGATGGTGATTGCGGTCACACTGCGGGGTTCGAATTCGAGCAGGAGCGTTTCGCGAAGTTCTTTCTGGGCGTTGAGCAGCGTGGCCTGAAGCGTCTCTTCGATCACGACGGTGAACAATGCGGTGCGGCCCTCCAGCTGGGCGTAGTATTCGGTTGAGGCGGGGGCGGCGGCGGCGCCCGGTTTTGAGTTCGGGGTTTCGGGTTTCAGGCTGGCCGGCGGTACGGGCTCGCCGAGCAGAAGCGTTTCGCGCCGGTTGTTGCCTTCCACGGTGACGCGCAGGGTGGGTGCGGCCGACGGCAGCGCGCCCGGCGGATTGTCGGTGAGAAAGGTTTTCGCCCGGAGCGAGAACAGGGAATTCAGCGTGAGTTCAGTGGCATTTTTGCTGGCGCGAGCGACGATCGGGGTGTCGAACGACCAGTGGGCCACTTCGCGGGCACCGTCGCGGTGGAGCACGACGGCCGCGGTGCCCGTGCTTGCCGTGCTGGTGCGGACCAGGCGCAGACCGCGTGCCTCGTAGACGGGGATGCTGAGGATGCCGTCGTTGCGGAGCTGGTCGATCGGAAGCGTCAGGCTTTCGGCCACGGCGCGAGGGACAACGTGGACGCGTTCGCCGTCGGCCGAGAGCAGGTACAGGCGGTTGCCGTCGGGAGTCGTGTCGCCGATTAGAATCGTGGTCGTGCGGGAGGAAACATCTCCGGTGGCGTCGCCGGAATTGAACGCGAGCGTGAGCCGCGGTTTGTCGAGGCCGTAGTCGGCGAGGGACTGGCCGTTATTTTTCAACGCGGCGACCTCGAAGCTTGCGTCGTGCTCGAGGAGTTTAAGTTCACCGAGGATGCGGTTGACCGCGTGGACGTTAGCCGGCCAGTCGAGAGGCGTGGTGAGAAACCAGTTGGCGCCGCGCCGGCTGAGCGCGAATGAGCCGCCGGGGGCGGTACTCGTAACGGAAAGCGTGCGAATGTCGGCGGCCTCCGCGCCGAGCACGCGGCGGCGGGCTTCGAGCGAGGCGCGTTCGGTGCGCCAGCTACCCTCGAATTTGAAGATGAAGAAGAACAGCGCGACGTTCAGGAAGAGCAGGACCAGCGTGACTTTGGTGCGCATGTTGGGAGAGAAGGGCAGGAAGAGGGTGCGGGGTGGAGCGGGCGCGGCAAGACCGCGCCCCAGCTTGGATCAGTGGCGGCGGGTCCAGTAGACGATGATACCGAGAAACGCGCTGAGGCCGGGCAGGGCGAAAAGCAGGGCGTAGCGCAGGCGCGCGAGTTCGCCGGCACTGAGCGCGAGTTGAAAACGCTCGATGGGGCGCGCGGGGATATTCAGCTGGGTATCGCGGTCGACGGCCCAGTTCACGGCACTGATGAAAACGGTTTGGTTACCGGCATCGGCGATGCGCTGATTGGCGATCAAATCCCCCGTGCCGAAGGCGACGACGCGACCGCCGCGCACGCTGAACGCAAGGCCGGGGCGAACCGCGGTTTTTTCCGCGGCGACAATCACGCCGAGCCGGTCTTTCGGGTCGAGTCCGGGCAGCGGCCGGAAGTCGATGCCCGGGTTGTAGGCAAACGGGACTTTCCGATATTCCTTCTCGCCCCACGCGCCGGGGGAGGTGGCGGCGAGAGTCACCGTGGTCAGTCCGTTGCCAACGGAGCGGGCAGGATTCGGGTGGACACTGCGAGCGAGCCCGAGGCGAAGGGGGGTGTTAGAAGTGATGAGCGCTTTTGTGACGGGATGATCCTGAAACGAGTAGAGCAGAAGTTCGCCGTCTTCCGTGATGTTGTTGGACCCGGTATCCCAAATCAGATCGTCGTCGACGATGATGCCCCAGTCGTCGAAAAGCAGTTCGTCGAGACCGAGACCGAGCGCCCCGACCTCCAAGCCAGGCTCGAGAAAAAGCAGCAGGCGTCCGGCTCGGGCGCCTAGATATTCGCGGAGGAGCTCCTGTTCGGCGGGGCGGTAGCGACTTTGCGGACGGGTGATAATAAGCAAGCTGGCGTCGAGCGGTACTTGGCGGGCAGCGGCAAGATCGAGGGTATCGACGTCGAAGTTGCGCAGGCGAAGCTGGTCCCGAACATCGGAGAGACCTCTCGCTGGGTCCGTGCTGCCGGGGTCGAGTTCGCCGTGGCCTGACAGGAAATAGATTTTTTTGCGATCGGGACTGGAGACATCGAGCACGGCGCCAGTGAGCGCCTGTTCGCCTTGGAAGTGCGTACGTTCGAGGGTGGTGGCGCCGGGGAGGTTGGTTGATTTGTCCTCTATGCGACGGGTCTTGTAGAGTTCGTTAACCGTCAGCGCCCGGCTCCGGTCGCCCGAGAACAGGCGGATGACGCCCGGTTGTTTGAGACCGAGTTCCTCGGCTTTGCGCCGGTCCTGATACACGTCGATGTAGTCGACCGTGATCTGGGCGTTGGGGTTGGCTTCGGTCGCGATTTTGTATTCCTGCAGCAAGCCGCGCAGCTCGGGGGCCTCGTTGTCGTCCGCGCTCTGCGTAACGACGATGCGCACTGGTTGGCGGAGATTTCTGATGTACGAGAGCGTTTCGGGCGAAAGCGAGAAACGGCGAAGGCGCGTCAGGTCAAAGCGCACCGGATGATTCCGCGCGAGGTAGTTAAGCCCGCCGACGAGCGTGAGAACGAGGAGGGCCTGCAGCAGCAGGTTGATGGTGCGAAACCACCGCGCCGTGCGGAAAGCGTCAAATGGGGCGGACATTTTAGCTGTGCAACAACTTCGCCTCGACACTGAGAATGCTGAAGATCAGCGCGAGCACCGTGCCGCTCGCGTAAAATAACAGGTGACGGGCATCGATCACGCCACGCGTAAAATCGTCGCGGTGGTTAAAGATCTGCGCGTAGTCGACGATGGCCTTGGCCGGCGCCAGGATCTCGCGATTCAGAAAAGTCGCCTCGCCGAGCCAGCGTCCGCCGATGATGAGACCGGCGAGCATGATGAACGCGAGAATCCCCGCGACCGCCTGATTGCGCGAAAGGGAACTCGCGAACACCCCAACCGCGATAAACAACAAGCCCGACACTGCGACGAAGAGGTAGCCGCCGAAAAGCGGGCCGCGGTCGAGGAGCCGGGGATCGCTCGAAAATTTCTGGAGGATATAAAAGAAGCCGCCGGTCGCGCCCCACAGTGCGACGTAGAGGGCGTAAGCCGCGGCGTATTTTCCGAGGACGACCTCCGTGGTGGTCACCGGCGTGGTGAGCAGCGTCTCGATTGTCCCCAAGCGCCGTTCCTCGGCGAGGCACTTCATGGTAAGCAGCGGCACGATGAAAAAAACCGGCAGCCAGAACACATCGAAGAAGACGGTCGCGGGCGACGCGTCTTGGGCCGCTTTCGCGTAGCTCTCGAGAATGCCCGTGAAAATAAAACCCATGAAAAACAAAAATGCCGTGCCCGCGATGTAAGTGCTCGGGCTGACGAGCAGCATGCGCAACTCATGGCTCAGGAGGGTGGGAAAATGTTTCACGAGGGGAGGAGAAGTGATTGGAGCCTATTTTAAATTTCCCGGCACCGGGGCCGCGGCCACTGCATCCCAGCTTCGGCGGGTGGCGGCGAGGAAAACGTCTTCGAGGGTCGGATACTTCCGGCTGAGCGCGCGCACCCGGAAATTTTTTTCCAGCAGGCCGCGCAACAGTGGTTCGCCCAGTTCATCGGCCCGCTCGGTCGTGAGCGTGAGCGTCGAAAAACCGGCAGCGTCAGGCTCGCTCTGCGCCGAGATCGTCAGCGTCGGCTCGAGAGCGACGAGCAGCGCCGGCAGTTCGGCCACGTTCCCGGCCGCTTCGATTTTATAGGTGGAGCGGCCGAACATTTCACGGCGCAACTCGGCCGGCGTGCCTTGAGCGACGACCCGGCCGCGGTTGATGATCAGCACGCGGTCGCAGGTCATTTCGATCTCGGGCAGAATATGGGAGGAGATGATGACCGTCATGCGTCCGCGCAGACTGGCGATGAGATCGCGAACGATGAGGATCTGATGCGGGTCGAGGCCGATGGTGGGCTCGTCCATAATGATCACCGGCGGCTCCGCGAGAATGGCCTCGGCGATGCCCACGCGCTGGCGGTAACCCTTTGATAGCTGGCCGATGATTTTGTGTCGGACCCGTTTCAAATCGCAGAGTTCGAGCACTTCATCGATGCGTGGGCCGAGCTTCCGGCGCGGGATTTCTTTGAGTCGCCCTCGGAAGTAAAGGTATTCCGAGACGCGCATGTCCTCCGGCAGCGGATTATTTTCCGGCATGTAGCCGATCAGGCGTTTGACCACATCGGTCTCGGCCGCGACGGAATGTCCGCAGATCCGCACGGTGCCGGAGTTGGCCGGGAGATAACCCGTGAGGATGCGCATCGGAGTGGACTTGCCCGCGCCGTTGGGCCCGAGAAAGCCGATGATCTCGCCGCGCGCGACCGTGAAACTGATATCCGCGACCGCGGCCGCGCCGGCGTAGGATTTCACCAAGTGCACAACTTCGATGGCGGGTGGCAGCGGGGCGGACATGCGGTGAGGAAAAGGAAGAAAGTTGCTCGAGAAAGAAATGGAATCGGGCGCTAGATCGCGGGCGATTTTTCAATTGTGACCTCACCGGCCCGGAAACGTTGCGTGCGACCGCGGGCATCGCGCATGAGCAGAGCACCTTCATCATCGACGCCGGTCACAAGGCCAGTGTGGCGGGTTTTGCCCTCCAGCACGGTGACGTTCTTCCCGCGCAGCACATCGTAGCGGTGCCACAGATCCGCGAAACTGTCATGGTAGTCGCCCCCGGTAAATTTCTCGTAGGCGAGTAGCATGCGGCCGATGATCGCCGCGGTGAGCCGGTTGAAATCCAAGGGCGCACCCGTGAGTTCGGTGAGCGAGACCGCGCTTTTTCCAAGATCGGAAGGCCAGTTCTTCGCGGGACTGTTGACGTTAACGCCGACCCCAAAGACGAGATCGCGGATCTGGTCGGCGTCGATGCGGGCCTCGGTCAGAATGCCGCCCGCTTTGCGTCCGTTGAAAAGCAGATCGTTCGGCCATTTCAGTCCCGGTGAGAGTTGCGTGAAATTGGCGATCACCTCGCAGAGATTTAGTCCCATCCAAAGCGTGAACGGCGTCATGCGCGCGGGCTCCAGGCGGGGCCGAAACGCGAAGGTGATGTAGAGATTGCCGTTAGCCTCGCTGTGCCACGCGCGCCCGAAGCGACCGCGACCCTTGGTCTGGCTGCGCGCGATGATAGCGAAGGGAGTCGCGCGATCCGCGGCGAGCTCCCGGACGGCTTCGCTGTTGGTGCTGTCGACCTCGTTGAGGACGGTAAACGTGAAGTTACGCGGCCTGACCTTGAGTAGCAGATCGATCAACGGGGCATGCACGTCGTTCGGCGGGGCGACGAGGCGGTAGCCCTTCGAGCGTTGGGATTCGAGGGTGTAGCCGGCCTGCCTCAGCTTTTCAAAATGCTGCCACACGGCGACGCGACTGACCCCGAATTTTTCCGCGAGGGTTTCGCCCGAGACCCAGCCGGCGTCCTGCGTGAGCAGGGCACGGAGCAGGGCGTGTTCAGGAATCGACATGTTGGAGAAATGAACCGGCGGCGGCGGCGGAGAAACGAAGGCGAGTGTTATGGGTTGAAGGGTTGAAAATCTGGGGCCGTACCCCAGCGTGGCGCAAATGTCATTTGAGGAATTTCGCGAATCGCTGCAGCGAGAGGTCCACCCCCCGGCGGCACTCGGTAGCGCGCTGGCCGCGTTGTGGCTCGAAGCTCGGGGCGAGTGGGATTCTGCTCACGCGGCAGCGCAAAAAGAGCCGGGCCGCAGCGGTGCGTGGGTCCACGCCTACTTGCACCGCAAGGAAGGGGACCTCGGCAACGCCGGGTATTGGTATGCGAGGGCGGGTCGGACGATACCGGATGTGAATGTGGAATTGAAGACCGAGTGGGAGCAGATCGTCCGCGCCTTGCTTGGGTAGGAACGGGGCGACGGCCGGGGCGGCTTAAATGGGTAGGGCGTGTTATCCTTAACGCGCCGGTTTGGCGTCGCTCCCTCCGTGAGCCGAGTCGCAGTGGCGGGTTTAGGGATAACCCGCCCTACCTTCGGACTTATCTTTTTTCGACGCGCTCTCAGAGACTTCCCGGGTGGAAACCGATGCGGGGCTTTGGCGGCGGAACGGGTGGATTAAGGAGCGGGAGGAGTTTTTCTACGACGTCCTGCAGCACGACGTCGTGCTCCAAGAGTTTCTTGTCCAGCTGCGCCAGCCGCTTGAGGACGACGGCGTTCGTCAGCTGGGCGTCGCGCATCTGAACGAACGCGCGGACGACATAGACGCTCATGGCCACGGCGCGCGAGCTACGGAGAATCGTGGCGGCCATGATCGCGCCGTGCTCGGTGTAGACGAAGGGGAGATATTTCCCATGCTGGCCGCGGCGGGAATTTTTTGAGGTCACAGTTTGTGACCTCAAGTTCGCCCGCTCGTCGTCCGTCAGCTGCAAACGAAAGTCCGATGGAAAACGATCGATGTTTCGCCGTACGGTTTGGTTGAAAACTTTCGTCGGGACTCCGTAGAGCCGCGCGAGATCGCTATCGAGCATGACGCGTTGCCCGCGGATCGTAAGAATCGGGATCTAGGGGAGCGAGCGAGTCGAGACGGCGGACATGGCGGCGGTGGGATTACTCGGCCGAGCGACGCCTGACGCGCCGCTATTTGTTGTTATTTTTCCAGCCGAAGTCGTCCGTGCGTTGATTGATTTTGAGGGCCTCGCGTTTGATGTACGCGCCGTCGGCTTTGTCACGGGCGCTGACGAGGCCGGCATCGTCGCTGAGCTGGGCCATATTTTTTAAACGCTCCTCGTCGGCATACATTTGAAGCGCGCGGCCGGTGGTGGCGTCGGATTGCAGGAGGCTGCGAGTGCCGAAAAGATTCCAACGGTTGAGCACTCCGCCGTCCATTTCACTTAGGTAGCGTTTGCGCGCGATAGCCGCCAGGCTTTCGGGCGTATTGACGTCGCGTTCGCGGAAAATCGGATCGCGCTGGGCCCGCACGACGACCGTCGGCAGACGCGGAATTTCGTTTTTCGGTTTGTCGGTCTCGCGCAAATCAGGTGCCGGGGCTTCCTCGGCCTTTTTTTCCACCGGCTTTGGTGGAGCATATTTCGGCATCGCGGCGGCGAGCGACGCAGCGACTTCGGGCGAAATCACCCGCGGCCGGCGCGGGGCGGTGGTGCTATCCGTGACTGCCGAAGCCGGTGGTTTGAGTTCGGAGAGGGGATTGGCGGGCGCGGTTTCGGCGCGAGCGGAAGCCGCTGCCGCCAGGGAAAAGATCAAGGCCAGGCCGAAGGAGGAGGGGTGTTTTTTCACGGCAACGTATGGAAAGCGAAAACCCGGCGGAGTTCCGAGGTCAAATCTCGAGCTAGCTTCACGTTTTGCGCAATCGGCTTGGCCGGAGCGGGCGGAGGACTCTAGCTTGCTTCATCTTGTCCGCGCCCAAGCCCGTCATCGCCTATCTTTTCACCACGTTTCCCAAGAGCACGGAAACGTTTTTGCAGCGGGAGATCATCGCGATGCGGGCGCACGGCGTGGAGGTGCGGCTCTTCTCGCTGTGGGGCGGCGGCGGGAGTTTTCGCGGCCTGCCGGTCACCCGTTTTAATAAATGGCGGCTGCTCACGCTGGGGTGGATGATTCCGTACACCGGGTGGCGGCGGCCCGATGTGTTGAAGCAGTTGTTGCACGGTTTGCTGACGCGCCGGCCGCCGTCGTGGCTCAATTTTTGGGAGAACATGCTTGGCGCCGGATTCGCCTGCATCTTCTCCGGCAGCTTGCGCAAAAATCCACCCGCTTTGATCCACGCGGCGTGGGGCGGGGCCCCGGCGACTGCGGCCTGGCTGCTTTGGCGGCTCGACGGGCATCGTTTCAGCGCGGCGGCCCATGCGTACGATATTTTCGAGCACGGCGGCGATTGGTGGTTGAGGGACAAGCTACAGCATGCGGCCTTCGTGCACACGTCGACAGAGATGGGCCGCACGGCGCTGGTGGCGCACGGATTGCCGGCCGAAAAAATTGTTCGCATTCGGCGCGGGCTGGATCGTCTGCCGAATGTGAAGCCGCTACGGGCATCGCGCGTGCCCCTCAATCTTGTCTGCGTCGCTCGACTGGTGGAAAAAAAAGGCCTCGACCACCAGCTGCGGATTTATGCGGCCCTCCGTGCGGCCGGCGTGCCTTTTTCCGCCCGTATCGTGGGCGAGGGCCCGCTCCGTCCGGCGTTGGAACAACTGGCGGGTCATCTCGGCGTGGCGGCGGATGTCACGTTCACCGGCCATCTGCCGCAGCACGAGGTCTGGACGCAGCTGGCGTGGGCCGACGTGTTGCTGCACACGGGCGTGATTGCGTTGAGCGGCGACCGCGATGGCTTGCCCAATGTAATTCCGGAGGCGATGGCGGCCGGGGTGCTAGTGGTCACCTCGCCCACGGCGGGAACGACCGAAGCCGTCACCGACGGGGTGAGCGGCTTGGTCGCACCGGCCGATGCGCCTGCGGTTTGGGTGGCGGCGTTGCGGCGTCTCGCCAACGACGATGCGCTGGCGGAGCGCTTGCGGGCAAAGGCGCGGCTTTGGGTGCAGGAAAATTTCGACGCCCACAAAAACGCCGGCGTCTTGTTAGGAAAATTTGAGGCGACCATCGCGGAAATGTCCCGAAGCACCGGGACCGGGCCGCAAGGATGAGCAAAGCGGGCAAACTCAATCCGGGATTTTGGCCACTAAGAGGCCCCAAAAGTCGATGGCTGCGGCCGAGCATGGGAGCATCGATTGGCGCGAGAGAGATTATGATGGAGGGATGGGGGATTTCCGCGCCTCTTCGTGGCCAGGATTTTAAGTTCAAAAAATGGGGTGGAAGGGGAATCGCTTTTTTCTCCAGTTTGTGACCAATCGTCGGCGATGATTTTTTTCGACGTCACCAAGACGGGCGGTGCGGGCCATCGGTCGGGCCTGATGCGCGTGAGCGAGCGGCTCGCACACGAACTCGGCGCGGCGGTAACCCAGGTGCGCTGGCCCGATTGGGACCGGGCAGTGAAATCGACGGATTGGTTTCTGACCGCGGAATTGTTTTCACACGAGGAACGACCCGGCTTCGCTGAATTTCTCGCCGAGCAGCGGTGCCAGACGGCCGCGATTTTTCACGACGCCATCCCGCTGCGCTTTCCGCATATCACCTGGCCGCAAAGTGTGGCGCGACATCCGAGCTATCTGAAATTGCTCGCCGGGTTTAAACGCGTCTGGGCCGTCTCGGAAACTAGCCGCGACGATTTGCTTGGATTTTGGCAATGGCAGGAGCAGGCGAATACCCCGCCGGTCGAAGTGCTGGCTTTGGGTGCGGATTTTAACGGCCGTGCGCGGCGGGTGCACACGCCGGCGAACGGAAAAATTCCGGCCATCGTATGCGTGGGTATTTTGGAGCCGCGCAAAAATCAAACGCTGCTGCTTGATGCGGCAGAGGTATTGTGGAACGAAGACTTGAAATTCGAGCTGCATCTCGTCGGCCGCGTGAATCCGCATTTTGGCGCGCCGATTCTGCAGCGCGTTAAATCGCTGCGGCGAAAATTTGCGGGATTGCACTATCATCCCGCCGCCAACGATGCGCGCTTGGCGGAGCTTTACGCGCGCGTCCGGGCGAGTGCGTTTCCCACCATGGCCGAAGGCTGCGGTTTGCCGTTGCTCGAATCACTATGGATGGGCGTGCCCTGCGTGTGCAGCGACTTGCCCGTGCTGCGCGAAAATGCGGATGGCGGTGGATGTGTGTCCGTGCCGGTCAACGACGTCGCCGCGTGGACTCGCGCGTTGCGGCAAGCACTGACCGACGATCCGTGGCTGGCGCGTTTGGGCGCCGAGGCAGCCGGACGGTCGCTTCCGACGTGGGCGGAAACCGCCGGGCGACTGCGCGCGGAAATGGTGTGATCGAATGCTCCGCGGTTTCCTCGCGCCGCGCGGATGCCAAGTCCGGTTTTGGCTTGGCTCCATTTGTAACCCCAGTCCCAACGACGGGCTAGGGATCACCCGCCCTACTTGATAAACGCCCGCTCAGAGTTTCTTGACGGCGTACGCCATCGCGTCGGCGATCTTTTCGAGCTGTTCGTCCGTGTGCATGGCGGAGATCGCCGTGCGGATGAGATCTTTGCCGATGGGTACCGCCGGAGCGATCGACATCACGGTGAACACGCCTTTTTCGAGCAGTGCTTTCCAGAAGGGATAAACGCGTTCTTTCGAACCGAGCACGATCGGTGTCGCGGGGGTTTCACTGCCCCACGTGTCGAGACCGAGATTTTTAAGAATCGCGCGGTATTTTTTGGTATTGGCCCACAGGCGCTCGTGATGCTCGCGCTCGGTCTGCATCAGCTCGAGCGAGGCCTGGGCGCAGGCCGCCTGACTGGGGCTGAGAGCGGCGCTGAAGACCGTCTGCTTCGAATTCGTGCGGAGATAATCGATCGCTTCTTTCGAGGCGGCGACAAAACCGCCGGTGCTGGCCAGCGATTTCGAAAGGCTGCCGCAGATCACGTCGACTTTGTCGTTGAGTCCAAAGTGGTCGACCGTGCCCCGGCCCTGCCGGCCGAGCACGCCGAAACCATGGGCATCGTCGAGGACGGTAAAGCAGCCGTGCTCCTCGGCAATTTCCGTCAACTCCGGCAGGCGCGCGATGTGACCTTCCATCGAATAAACGCCCTCGATGACGAGAAGTTTCGGGGCGTCATTGCTGGCGGCGGCGGCGACGTCGCGAAAATCGTCGGGGCTGTTGTGGGAAAAACGCTCAACCGTGGCGCGCGAAAGTTGAATCCCTTCCCACAGGCAGGAGTGGATGTTCTTGTCGGCGAAGATCACGTCGCCCTTTTGGGCAAAGGCCGCGACGCTCGAGAGACACGAGAGATATCCGGCAGAGTGGACGTGACAGGCTTCTCGGCCGAGGAAGTTTGCGAGTTTTTCCTCCAGCTCGAGATGGTAGGCGCGGGAACCGTTGGAGATGCGGGCTCCGGTCGGGCTAGTGCCCCATTTGAGGAGGGCCGCTCGGCCGGCTTCGATTACCTTGGGGTGGAAGGAAAGTCCCAAGTAGTCGTTGCTCGAAAGCATGATAAGGTCGCGACCGTGGAGGCGCACGGTCGTACCTTTCTGTGACTCCATGGCGTGGTAGAACGGATCATACTTCAGGCGCATCTTCGTCGCGTAGTCGTCGCGGAAGCGGTTGAGGACGGCCTTTTTGTTTTTGGTAAAGAATGAAAGCGCCATGACGTGGGGGAAACGATGCGTCCGAAAACAGCGTTGGCAAATGCAAAGGCAGGTCCGGTTGAGCAGCCGACCTCGCCCTTTTTTAAAGACGAAACGAGAAAATGAAACTTTCTTGCCCGCCGATCAAACCCGACGGGGCAGAGTGGGCAGCCAGGCGTCGAGTTCCCGGCGGTAGTCGGACCAACTGCGAAATGGGCGGGCGCGCGCGGCCGCAGAAAGTAACGGGAGGTCGTTCGGCGCCGTGAGCAGACGGTTGATCGCGGCCGCAAGGTGGGGCGCATCGACCGCATCGAGGGCCACACAACCGCCGCCCTTCGCCGCTTCGCCGAGCGCGCCGCGGGCCGAGCAAACACACGGTTTGCCGTGAGCCAGGCTTTCGAGCACGGGTAGCCCGAAGCCTTCGATCAGCGAAGGATAAACGGTGAACGCGCAATCGGCGTAAGCGGCCACCAGCGCGGCATCGGTCACCGGGCCGTCGTAGCGTAACGGGCGTCCCGCCGCTTGGAGCGCACGAATTTTCTCCAGCGCGGCCCGACCGGTTTGGGGATGCACGAGACCGATCAGACGCAAATCGAACCGTGCGCCCTGGGTCCAAAGCATTTCGCAGGCGGCGAGGAGTGATAGATGATTTTTTCGACCTTCAAGCGATCCGACGCAGAGCACCGTGCGGAGCGATGCGGGCATCTCGCTCGCCGGATGCGGCGATGACGCGGGTCGAAGATCGGTGCCGAGGGCGATCGTCGTGACGATGGGCTGGGCCGATGTCGGCACGCCGAGCCAGCGCCAGTACGCCAGCAGCGTGTCGCGGGAATCGTCGGAGTTGGTGGCAATACCGTCGAACGCAAGCAGCTCGCGCAGGTAGGCGGGAAAACGCCCGACCGTTTTCGTCGGGGTAAGTTCGGGAAATTTCAGCGCGATCGCATCGTGAAAAAGCGCGGCGCGCGGTCCCTTTGCCGCAGCGAATATCGCCGGCAACGCGGCGGCGACGGCCGGAGAAAATATCTCGGGGACAAAGAGGCCGGCGGCGGGATGACCGGTGGCGAGCGGAGCGCGGGACGGAGAAAAAACACGGCGGCCGCGGCCGCGCAGTTTTGCCATGAGGGGCCAGGCTGCGCCCCGTTTTGAACTGAAGGAATCGGCGGAAAGATTTTTGAGCTCCCACGTTTCCAACGCCCGCCACGCGCCGAGGTGGGGATCGTGCGTGATGGGTTGCACCTCGCCGTCGAATTCGCGCCAGAGGGCGCGAGCCACGCGCTGGATGCCAGTGCGCGCCCGCGTGTGGCTGGTGTGCGTGAGATCGAGCAAAAGCGGGGCAGACATGGCGCAAGGATAAGTTGCGCACGCGCGCCCGGCGACAATCAGAAAGTCAGGCGCGGATCGTAAATCGCGAAGGCCAGCGCACGCGCGTCGGCGTTCGGGCTTTCGCGCGTGCCAGGCGTGTCGCTCGAAAACTCAAGACGAGTCCGGCCGGCACCGAGCGCGAGGGGAAATGTCACGCGTACGGCTTTGTCGCCCACGGGCCCACGCCAGAGTTCTACGCCCGCTTGGCGGACCACCACGGTGCGCGGGGTGAGGCTGCGCAGCGAAAATTCGAATTGCCCGGCGAGTGGCGTAAGCGGCCATGTTTCGAAGTTCAACTCCCCACGCCCTTCGCACCAGGACCAGACGTGGCGCAACGTGTGTTCGGCGCCGAACCAGCCGGCGTTGACGTGAACCAAGGTCGCGACGCCATGACTGCGCGCGGCAAAAATTTCGCGCGAGTCGTTGGGTACGTCGACAAACGTGAGCAAACCCGCTGTCACGCCGAGATTGCCGAGTATGAGCCAAGCGAGCGCAGCGCGGGTGCGAACGGCTACGACGTTGAAAGCCAGCGTGAGGGGAAGCAGCACTCGCGTCGCGGCGCCCGGGAATCCCTCCCATACGGCCGTGCCGAGCATAAGCATCAACGCGGTGTAGGCCGCGGCGATCCGCCACCAGGCATCGGCCGGGCGCCAACGGATCAGCACAAAACCTGCCTGCACCGTGAGCCCGATTACGGCGAGCAGGGTGGTCCACGCGAGCAGCGGATGCGTGGGATGCGCGACAGTACGGAGCACGTCAGTCCATTTTTCCACGAGCCCGGCGACCGGGAGCGTGAAATTTCCCCAGCCGGCGTCGGCAGGCCCGACCCGCCACCGAACATAAATGAGCCAGCCGGCAAGCGGTGTGGCCGCGAGGATCAACGTCAGGAGATTCTTGCGGGAGAGCCACGGTCGGTCGAGCAGACCCACCACGCCCACGAAGGCCGTTTCGCGGGCGAGCGCGGCTGCGGCCAGCCAGCCGGAAGCGGAGCGCGGGCGCGATCGTTCAAGGGCCCACATCGCCGCCGCGAGCAGCGTGAGTGCGGGCAAATCCGTGAGCGCGTAACGTACACTGCTCAGGGCGCCGGCGCTGAAAAGAACTCCGGCCCACGCGAGCACACCGCGAAAATCCGCGACGGCTAGAATCCGCCAGAGCAGTACGGCGGCCAGCAGCCACACGCCGGCGTTGAGCAAAGCGTAAACGTGGATGATGGCTCCCGGCTGACCGGCTCCGAGCAGCCAAGCCACGGCCGGCGGTAGGATGCGGCGCGCACGATATGAAAAATTGTCCATCGCCGGCCTTAGCTCCGCGGCATCGAGCAGCGGATGGTGAGCGATCTGCGCGTAGTACAGACCATCGTAGCCGCCGGTGTCGCGGTAGACGTAAACCGGATGCTCGCGGAAGGCGGCGATTTTTAAATCGTCGTTCGTGGCGTCGAGTTGGATGAGTGCAGTGAAGCCATAGACCGGGTGCCAGAAGCGGGCCACCGCGACTAGGAAAAACCCAGCGAGCGCGAGCGCCACGAGCAGCGGAGCCCAGCGTCGCGCGGAGAGCGTCGAGTTCCGGCTCAAGTCGAAGGAGGGGCCCACTTCCAGACGGTTGCATCGCCCACCGAGCCCACCTGGGTCCAGCGACCGGGCATGTGCACCTCGGTCGCGTCCTTGACTTCGAAGGGCCAGAGCACGGCGTAGAGCGGCCGGCCGGTGGCGAGGCTCGCTTGGGCGAGACGGGCGGATTGTTCGGGGCTGAGAATATCCCAGCGGACGAAAGTGAAATCGCTGTAGTAGACGAGTGCGCCGGAGCATTGCATGGCGGCAATGGTAGCATTTGCCGGCAGGTGATCGCTGGCCCACTTCACCGTTTTACGGTATTTGGCCTCACCGCGGCCGATGGTGGAAGCGTCGAGGTGGAGGTTCCAGAACACGCCTTGAGCGATCACGACGGCGGCGAGGACGAGGGGGGAAGCGTGCAACAGAAGCGGAGAAAAATTCCGGGCTGACGCTCGTTTTAACCACCAGCTGCGAATGATCCAAAGTCCGCCCACGATGCAGGCGGGAAACGCGGGGAGCACGAAGCGAAGGTACCACCACGTTTCATGGGTATGGTAATAGCTCAGGTAGAAACCGAGTACGGCGGTGATCCAGAGTATGAGTAACCACGCGAACGGCTCGCGGCGTTTTGTCCATGGCAGGATCAACGCGAGCACGCCGACCGGGGTGAGGAGAACGGGCAGCCATTCCGCGTAGTTGCGCAGCGTAGCCGGGATGATTTTGAGGGAGAATAATCCGCCCGGACCGCCGTAGCCGGATTCAAGTGGGTGACCGTAAGCGTGCCAGTTGTAGAGGCATTGTAGGATGGCGCCGGGCAATCCGCCGAGGAGGAACAAGCACCAGCGGCGCCAGCTCAGCCCGAGGCCAACGGCGGCAGGGAGCAGGACGACGAGATGGCTCGGGCGCGTGAGCACACCTGCGGCCATGGCGAGACCGGCGAGACTGGCCCACGCGGTGTGTTGGCGGCTGCGCCAAGCGCCCACGACCGTCATGATCGTTAACACGGTGGCGGGCACGTCGCTCATGAGCTGAACGGCGAGGAACGTGTAGAGCGGACAGGCGGCCAGGATGAGCGTGCCGAACCATGACCAGCTCCACGGCAATCCGGCGCTGCGGCCGAGAACAGCGGTGAAGATTAGTCCCAGCACGGCGAACACGCCCATCGTGAAATGCGGCGCGGCGTCCCAGCCGGTGATTTGCGCGGTGGCGGCAATAGCAAGCGGCAGTCCGATGGGATAAGTCGGAGCCATGCGGTCGCTGCCGACCGGTCGGAAACCCAGCGGGATGAACACGAATGCATCGACCTGGGTCAGATCGAAACCGGGAACGACGCGCTGGGGCATATGGGTCGTGGCTTGGGCCACGAGGCGGGCGTTGTTAAGATAGCCCGAGGAATCGGAGCCGCCGCCATAAGCGCCCATGTTTAGAGCGAGGAAGACGAGGTAGAAAACAAAGCTCGCGAGCACGATGCCGGTGAGCCACCGCCGTGCTGCAACGGAAGAAGAGGGGGACGGAACGGGCGCGGGCGGTGAATCCATACTTGCGTCGTGAAGGCTGAAACTCTGCCTTTTGGGCTTTTCGTGGCCAGACTGAAACCATTTTTTAAAACCTACGCGCCCAAGGCACTGAAGCCCGCGTATGCTGGCACCGTGGTGCTGTTCATTTGGCTCTGTGCGCAATTTTATCTGCCGGGTAAAGGGTTCACCTACCTGATCAAGTTTGGGGAAAAAGAGAGTGCGCGGTACGTGCCCGCGTTGAAGGCAATCAACCATTACGAGGAGGAGGACACGAACGGTTATGACGCGCAGTATTACGCGCAGATCGCGATGCGGCCGTGGCTGAGCAATCCGGCGTTGCGGCGCGCGGTGGACAGCCTGCCGTATCGCGCGCGGCGGATTTTGTTTTGCTGGACGGCATACGGACTCGCGTTGGGCGACCAGGCGGCGGCACTGCACATTTATGCGGTGCAGAACATCGCAGCCTGGCTGCTACTGGCGGCGGTGTTGTTGCACTGGTTTCCGCCGAAAAGCTGGGAGAATTTCTTTCGATGGTTCGGGGTGCTATTTTCTTTCGGGCTGTGTTTGAGTGTCCGCGGTTCGCTGGTGGATGGGCCGAGCTTGCTGCTGATCGCGATCGGCATGTGGCTGGCGGAGCGGGGACATCCCTGGTGGTCGGCCGGCGTGTTGGGCGTGTCGGGTCTGGGCAAGGAGACGAATGTGATCGCGGGCGCGGTGTTTGCGCCGGGAAATTTTGGGGATGCGCGCGGGTGGGGCCGCGCCGTCCAGCGCGGTTTGGTCGTGGTGCTCCCGCTGGCAATATGGCTCTTGGTGTTGAAGCTCTGGCTCGGCAGCGGCGGCGATGTCGGGGCGCGGAATTTCGACTGGCCGTTTTTCGCCTACGCGCGGAAGTGGAAGGAAATCGCGGCGGTGTTTAAAACCGATGCCGCCGGTTCGATTGGCGTGTGGAGCGCCCTGATCATGATCGCGCTTTCGGCGCAGTGGTTGTTTTTCGTCCTGCGCCCGCGCTGGTCGAATCCCTGGTGGCGGGTGGGCGCGGGCTACGCCGCGCTGATGGTGGTGTTGGGCGATGCGGTGTGGGAAGGCTATCCTGGCGCGGCGGCACGGGTACTCCTGCCGATGATCCTCGCGTTTAACATTCTCGTGCCGCGGGGCCGCGCCTGGTGGTTCCTTTTGCTGCTGGGTAATTCGACCATGTTTTTCTCGAGCGACACGCTCAAGGCGCCGGGTCGCGAAAGTTTTGTTCTGTCAGGTCCGCGAGTCCTGCGCATCGCCGAGCCCAGCGGGAAAATCTTGGAAGCGTATTTCTCAGAAAATGAGTGGTTCGGCCCAGAGCGCTCGCGCTTTGATTTCTGGCGCTGGAGCCGTGGAGCGGCCGACGTGGTGCTGCGCAATCCCCATCCGTTTCCGCTCATTGTCGACGTGACCTTCGACCTGAAAAGCAACGACGAGCGCGAAGTCGTGGTGAAACAAGGCGATCACGTGCTTTGGACGGGCGATACGGTGCGCACGTTGCGCCGCGTGGAATTGCGCGCAATAAAACTAAACCCCGGTGAGACCGTGTGGAGATTTGAAACCGACAAACCCCCGCTGCTCCCGGTGAACGGCGATTTGAGGAAGGTGGCGTTTAGTTTGCGAAATCTGGAACTGACGGCCGTGAAAAAGGCCGAAACGGAAACACCGTAGGCGCGTGGATTCACCTTTCTGGCTTTGAATGCAGGCGGGGTGCGCTCCCGCCGCTTGCGGGCGGCCGCGCTCCCAAAAAAAACGGGGTGTGGGCACCACGCCTCAATTTGAGACCGCGATGGCGTCTTGGAGTGGTAAGGCGAAAGCGTAGCCGCTAACGACGTAGCGCTAGGCGTCCCTGCCTGCTTCCACTCAAAACAGCCACGGAAAACTCAAGCCCGTCTAAAATCCCGCGATAGCCTCGAGCCGCCGGCGATAACGCGCGCCGATGGCGGCGGGAGAATAATGCGTTTCCATTGTCGCCTTGGCCGCGGCACCGAGCCGGGCGGCAAGCGCGCGATCGCCGCACAAACGGCGCATGTGTTCAGCCGCGTGCATCAGGTCGGGCTCGGCCCACGTCGCCCCTTTCGCGTAAGGCCCATAGTTTTTATCGAGTGTCACGAGCGACGCGCGCACCGGACAGCCGTTGGTGGCATCGACAAATTCCGCCGTGCCGGACCAATCGGTCGAGATCACAGGTTTACCGAGAAACATGCACTCGGCCACGGCCAACCCAAAACCCTCCGACCGATGCAGCGAAACGAAGGCGTCGCACGCCGCTTCCAGCGCGTAGACGTCGGCGCGGGAAAGCGTCTCGGTAATGAGAATCGTCCCGGGTAAGTCGGCGACGGCGGTTTGCAGCGCGGCATACTCGCCGGGATTGGCGTCCACGTTTTGAACTTTGAGGACGAGCGCGGCTTTCCCGGCGAGGCCGGACGCCCGGAAGGCGGCGAGGGCGCCGCGCGGATTTTTGCGTTCTGCGTAGGAGTTGAGATCGAACAGGGAAAGAAAGAGAAACGGCTCTAGCGGAAGTTTGAAGCGCGCGCGCAGCTCGGCGGCGGTTGCAGTTGGCCGCTCGAAGCCGATGGCGTGGGGCAAAGTGAGCACGGGCAGGGGAGATTTCGCGGCGATGGCGTCGCGGGCGAAATTGCTCGGGCTCCACACTTCGTCGAAATAATCGAAGCTCGGCAGCCAGTCGTCGGGAAACTCCGGCAGCTCCCACGCGAAATAGGCGATGTTGTATTTGCCCGCGCGAAACGCGGGCCCGTGGTGATGATCGAGGTCGCGCGCGGCCGGCGGATCGACATGGACGACGTTAACATCGTGCGGATTTTCGGCGGTGAGTCGCGCGGCGTACGTCTGGTCGCCGAGACGATTTTTACAGTTAAGCTTGAGCGGCACCGCGGCGACGGGAATGCCCGCGGCGTCGGCGGCGCGCACCATGCAGCGCGCGGACTCGCCGAGGCCGAGATCGGCCGTGAGGAAACCGACAACGTTCATGCCCAGTCGCGCGTGGCGGCGGGCAAACTCGGCGCGGAAAGGCGCGTGGCGGTGGGAAAAATCGTAGATGAGTTCGCCGGCGTCGGTCGCCAGCGAAGCGATGCGCAGCGCGCGGTTTTTGTTTTGCGCGCGAAACGATTGCAGCGGTCCCGAGCCGGTGATGCGGCCGAGCCAGGCTAGGGTGTTGGTGAGCGCCGTGCCGCCGAGTTGCAGCGTGAGGGTGAAGCCATCCGCCGGCGCCGTGGCGGGGAGAGTAATGGAAATTTCCCAGGGGCCGACCGCGGTCGAGGTGAGCGTCGCGACGGGGGCACCATTGAGCGTAACGGTGAGCGTCGGCGCAGATTTTTCGAGCGCGCCAGCGACCGGGTGCGGACGGAATTCGCCGCGGAGCACAAGGCGGCGGATGCCGTCGAGCGGGGGCAGATGGATGATGCCGGTGTCCCGGAGCCACGCGGAATCCGGAGCGAACTCGTCGAAGAAAAGTCCCGAGTAGTGAGTGACGCGCCGGTTGAAGGCGCCGCCGGCGGGGGGCGTGCGGGGGGCGGAACGCATGAACGTGGACGAGCAGCGAAAGGCGCGGCGTTTGCCTTGGCAAAACATTCCGCAGCCGCTTCCCTCGGCGCAGATGGAAGCCGACGAATACCGTAAGATGGCCGCCGTGGAGGACGCGATGTGGTATTACCGGGCGCTGCACGCACACGTCCACCGCCTGCTGGCCGCCACTTTGCCCGCAAAAGCGGCCGCGCAGATGCTCGATGCGGGTTGCGGCACGGGTGGCTTGATGAAGCGGCTCGCAAAACTGTATCCCAGCTGGCGTTGGACCGGCCTCGATTTGGAAACGCGTGCCTGCGAACTCGCCCGCGAACGCACCAAGGGCGTGGAAATCGTCGAAGGCTCGGTCACGGCCCTGCCATGGGGGGACGCGAATTTCGACGCGGTGGTGTCGGCGGATGTCATCTATCATCTCGACGACGACGTGGCAGCGTTGCGGGAATTTTTTCGGGTGCTGAAGCCAGGTGGGATCGTGGTGATCAATGTGCCGGCATATCGCTGGCTGTGGTCGTATCACGACGTCGCCACGCAGGCGAAGCGGCGGTACGATCGCGGCGAGCTGATGGCGAAATTGCGGGCGGCTGGATTTGGCGGGATCGAGGCGACGCATTGGAATGCGCTGCCGTTGCCGCTGGTAGTGGCGCGGCGAAAATTACTCCCTGCGCCCGCGGACGGGAGCGACGTTCGGCTTTATCCGGCACCGGTCGAAATCGGATTCAATGTCGCGATGGCGCTGGAGCGGGGCTGGCTGCGCGGCGTGGGCCGGCTCCCCTTTGGAAGTTCGCTCCTCGCCGTGGCCACCAAGCCGGGAAACTGAATGGCCACAAAAGTACAAAAAGGGTGGAACTTGGGGCGAATTTTTTGTGAGCCTTTGGGCTCTTTGTGGCCAAT
Source organism: uncultured Opitutia bacterium (assembly GCA_903919985.1). Classification (GTDB taxonomy): domain Bacteria; phylum Verrucomicrobiota; class Verrucomicrobiia; order Opitutales; family Opitutaceae; genus Tous-C4FEB. The sequence goes on from CAIXKG010000154.1 coordinate 38,546, forward strand.
GCTGACTTTCGCCTAGCATGTATTTCTACCTCGTCGCGTTTGGGCTGCTGTTGCACGTGCTTTTCTGGGGCGCGGGCGTGGCGCTGCTCGCGATGCCGCGGCCGTGGGAAAAATTTTGGCCGGTGCTCGCCGCGCCAGCGGGGTTTGCGGTGCAGTCGCTCGCGGTCTGGATCGGCGCTTATGCGGGGCTCAAGGGAACGAATCAGTACGCGTGGGCCAGCGAGATCCTGCCCGTGGGCCTTCTCATCGCCGGAGTCTGGTGGAGCGGAAGCGCGCTGGCTTGGTGCGGTCTGAAAAAAATGCCGGCCGTTTGGCTGGCCACCGCGGTGTGCCTTGCCGTGTTGGTGCTGCCGCTGGCCCGGGCCTCGAAGGGCTTGACCACGGTTTCGCTGGGGAGCTGCGACGCGGCGGATTACGCGGCGGGAGCGCGGGTGTTGATGGAATTTGCACGCAGCGACCGCAGCGGATTCCTCGGCCTGACCGAGGTGGTGCAAGTGATGTCGGTGGATAATTTTTTCGATTTCTGGCTGCGGCTGAATCATTTCACGCCGTCAGCGTTGATCGCACTGAACGGCACGGTTCTGCACTGCGCGCCGCACGAGCTGACGGGGCTCATGACCATCGTCCTGTTGGCGACGTCGCTGCCGCTGGTTTTCTGGCTCGCGCGGGTGGTATGTGGGTACGGTGGCCGGGCGAGTTTCGTCATTGCGGTGGTCTACGGCCTGAGCCCGATCACGTGGTACGCGGTGTGGCATGTGGCGATGGCGCAGTTGCTGGCGGCGCAGGCGGTTTTACTGATCACTTGGGCGGGAATCGCATTGTGGCATTCGCGGGAAAACCTGACCTGGCGATCCATGGGTTATGGCGGCGTGCTGACGATCGGCTACGCCTTGGTGTTGGGAGGTTATAATTTCTTTTTAGTCCTATGCCTCGTGCCGGCGCTGGCGTACGCCGGTGGACAGGCGGCGTGGAGGGGTGAGTGGTTGCGGCTGGCGCGTTGGACGGTTGCGATGCTGGCGCCGCTCGTCGCCTGCGGCCTCGTTTTTTGGGAACGCGTGGCCGGACTGGCTGAACGCTTCGCGTTGTTTCAAACGTACGATTTCGGCTGGAGAATTCCCGCGCTGTCGCCGGAGGGCTGGCTGGGGATTGTCAGGAGCAGCGGACTGGCGCCCTTTCCGACACTCCCGCGGCTGGCTTTGGCGGCGGCGGCCATTGGGCTTCTCGCGGTGGCCCTGCTGCGGGCGGCAAAACAGCGGCGGCAAAGTGCGTGGGTTGTGGTGAGTCTGGCGGGTCCGGCGTTGGTGGGCTACGGCTATCTCAATCTGCGCGGCGTGCAGCTTGGCACGAATGCGAGCTACGACGCGTACAAGGTGCTCGCGGTGTTTTATCCCGGTGTGCTCGCGGCCCTTTTTTACTGGGTCACGCTCGCACGCAACGGTTGGAGCCGGACGTTAACGATGGCGTTTGGCGGCGTGGTGGTAGCGATGAATTTGCACGCGGCATATCGCTTCGCGGAGCGGATGGAAAATCCGCCGTTGATCGTCAACCGTGAGCTGCTGCAGGTGCAACGCGCCGAGGCGATGCCGGAGGTGGCGTCCGTCAATCTTCTCGTGCCCGACATGTGGTCGCGGCTTTGGGCCAATCAATTTCTCCTTAGCAAACCGAACTATTTCCGCACGCACACCTATGAGGGCCGGCTCAACACGGAGCTGCGCGGGGCTTGGGATTTAAACGGTGGGCTCGTGCAGTTGCGTCTGCCCGAAGGCGGGTCGTTTCCACTCAATGCGCATTTCGGCCTGGTCCGCACGGGCAGCCCTTATTTTCTGCGCGTCGAGTTGGGCGCGGGCTGGCAGGATCTGGAACGCCTGCCGCGCGGGGCCACGCGCTGGAGCTGGACGAAGGGTGACGCGACGCTGCGTTTGGAAAATCCGCAGATCCGGCCGTTGCGCATCGTCTGGCATTTCAACGCCCGCAGCGAGGTGGACCGTGATTTGCAGCTGTGGCTGAACGGTAAACGCGTGCGCACGGTGCAGATTGGCCGTGAGCAAAAGATTGTGCGCGTGCCGGAGATGGTCATCCCTCCAGGAGTAAACGTGGTGGAATTGAAGTCGGCGGTGCCACCCACGTACTTGCCGGGCGATGCCCGGCCGCTCGGCTTCGCCGCTTACGGTATTGAGATCGAAGTGAAGGCGGACTTGGCCCCGGTCGAGGATTGATCCGGTTCGGCGGCGGGGGTTCAGCGTTTGGTTTCTTTCAGGGGACTCCTCGATCGCTCCACTTTGAACGACGACGTTTTCAGGTTGGCGGCCAAGGGTCTCAGGCTGTTGTGTCGGCGGCGCACATGGCCACACCGACCAGCCTCCGCCGCACATTTTCAGGGCGGCGCGTGCTTATCACCGGCGGGCTGGGTTTTATTGGATCGAATCTGGCGCGCGCGCTCGTAGCGCTGGGCGCGCGCGTGACGATCGTTGACAGTTTGATCCCGGAATACGGCGGGAACCGGCGCAATCTTGCGGGCATCGCGGCCAAGGTCCGGGTGCACCGCACCGATGTCCGCGAACACGCCCAGCTGGCGCGCCTCATCCGGCGGCAGGATTTTCTTTTCAACCTCGCTGGCCAGACGAGTCACATGGATTCGATGACCGACCCGGAGACGGATCTGGAAATTAACTGTCGTGCCCAGCTTGCGTTGCTTGAGGCGTGTCGCCTGCACAATCCGACGGTGCGAATCGTATTTGCGAGCACGCGGCAAATTTACGGTCGGCCCGACTACGTGCCGGTGGATGAGCGGCATCCGATCCGCCCCGTCGACGTAAACGGCATCAACAAGGCGGCGGGCGAGGGGTTCCATATGCTGTATTCGCGCGTGCACGGGATTCGCGCGACGGCGTTGCGGCTCACCAATACGATCGGACCGCGGATGCGCGTGAAGGATGCGCGCCAGACTTTCGTCGGCGTTTGGATTCGGCGCCTGCTCGAGGACGAGCCCCTGGAAATATGGGGCGGCGAGCAGCGGCGCGATTTCACTTTCGTCGACGACGCGGTGGAGGCCTTTTTGCTGGCGGCGGCGCGGCCGGAGGCGGTCGGCGAAATTTTTAACTTGGGCGGCCCGCCGCCGGTGACGTTACTCCGGCTGGCGGAGTTGCTCGTCGAAATCAACGGCGGCGGCAGCTTCGTGGTCCGAGAATTTCCGGACGATCGGAAGAAAATCGATATCGGCGATTATTACGCCGACGACGCCAAGATTCGGAAAATGCTCGGTTGGAAAGCGCGGACGGATTTGAAGACCGCGCTGAAACGAACGGTGGAATTCTACCGGCGGGAGTTGCGGTATTATGTGTGACGTAGCGGCAGGCGTCCCTGCCTGCCGAACGAGGAGGCCGAACCGGGCGACCAAACC
>CAIXKG010000155.1 GCA_903919985.1 uncultured Opitutia bacterium
AAGGATTCGTGCGTCAATGACTTTTCCTCACCGAGCACGCCGGGAATAAAACGCGCCAACGCATCGATCGCCACCGCCGCCGCCAACGTCCCGTTCGTCAGCACATAATCTCCAATGCTGATCTCCTGATCGATCACACCATCACGGATGCGCTGATCGATGCCCTCGTAGTGTCCGCTCAGAAATATCAGATGCTTTTGCCGGGAAAGATCGTGCGCCAGTGTGGGCGAAAGCGGCGTTCCGTCGGGCGTGAGATAAATCCGCCGGCAACCCGGGGTCTGCAGTTGCTCGATCGCGGCAAACACCGGCTCGGGCTTCACCACCATCCCTGCCCCTCCGCCAAACGGCCGGTCATCCGCGGTGCGATGTTTGTCGGTCGACCACGCGCGCAAGTCGTGCACCGCGACCGCCAGGTGTTGCGCGGCGATTCCTTTCCCCAAAATGCTCTCGGTCAAAAACCCGTCGAGCATCCGCGGGAAGAGCGTGAGGACATCGATGCGCAACATGGTCGTAACGATGGTTGGAAATAAAAAAGCCCCGGAAAATCCGAGGCCAATTTTTTTAGGGCGAAGTCTGCCTTCGCGTCTTTGCGCCCGTGGCGGAAAAGCCTGCCGAACTTTAGCTGGCGGCAACCGGTGCGGCGGGCGCAGCCCGACGGGCGCGCTTGATCATCGCGTGCAGCGTGTCCGTCGGCTTTGCGCCCTTGGACAGCCAGTAATCGACCCGAGCGATATCGACCTTAAAACCATTGGCCTTGGCGCGGGGATCGTAGGTGCCGATCGAATCAACCGGATCGCCATCGCGGCGGGAACGGGCTTCAGCGACGACGACGCGGTAATGCGGCTGGTGAACGGCGCCGATGCGGGTGAGACGGATTTTGAGTGCCATGACGGTGTTTTCGGAGAGGTGCTTGCGTTGAAAAGAGGAAAAACACACCGGCCACAGCACGCTCTGTCAAGCCCCCAGTCCCGGACCCGCGATTCTTTTTAACGGGTTTTAGATGAGAGAACCGATCCGAATCGAAAGTCAGCACGCAAGCGCGCGAGCCTACATTTATGATCACCTCCATTTTATTATCGCCGCGGTAATTTGGCTGGACGTTAAGCGGGATGGGCGGAGGCCGTGATGCTCTTCGATCACAACGTCACCACCAGCGGCCTTTTCCATTGACCGACTCCCGGCCGCACTGAGAGCGTCCGCGCCTTATGCTCAAAGCCGGCATCGTCGGTCTGCCCAACGTAGGCAAGTCCACCCTTTTCAACGCCCTCACCCGCTCCCGCAAAGCCGAGGCCGCTAACTATCCGTTTTGCACCATCGAGCCCAACGTCGGCGTCGTAGTCGTGCCTGACGAACGCGCGTACGTTCTGCAGAAAATCGCCAAGACCAGCGTCGTCATTCCCGCGGCGATCGAATTCGTCGATATCGCCGGTCTGGTCGCCGGCGCCAGCAAGGGCGAGGGCCTCGGCAACCAATTTCTCGCCACGATCCGCGAAGTCGACGCCATCGTGCAAGTCGTCCGCTGTTTCGAGGACGGCGACATCATCCACACCATGGGCAGCGTCGATCCCGTGCGTGACATCGAGGTCATCACGACCGAGCTCATCCTCGCCGATCTCGACGCGGTGACCAAGCG
>CAIXKG010000156.1 GCA_903919985.1 uncultured Opitutia bacterium
ATACCCGCCGGGCCGGCGAACTGGTAGTGAAACGTGACGCAGGCCAGCGCCAGAAACGGCAGACGCAGAGCACTCTTCCGCAGCAGCCAGTACACTGGCACCACGATCAGCGCGAACGCGATGAACCAGTACGTGTTGAAGATGATCCCCGGCGCCGCGTTGCTCGTATGGTCAAAGATGGTCATGCGGGGCAGGAATTTCTCGGTGAGAGCGATTTTCCGAAGGTAGGGCGGGTTATCCCTAACCCGCCGTGGCGGCTCTGCTCACAGAACGAACGGCGGCGAACCGGCGCGTTAAGGATAACGCGCCCTACCTTTCGACGTGCTCTTAGGTTTCGCCCGCCGGCCAGATTGAAATCCGTCGACGGCATAGTGCGCCTCAGCTGCCGGCTTTTTTATCCTTGTTCAGCAGCTGCCGAGACGTCGGACGATCTTCGCGTTGCATCGAGAAATATTTGAAGATGATCGCGTCGCCGCCCCAGGAAGGAACGCGTTGCAGGCGATTTGGGGCGAGCACCCAATCGAGCAGTACCTGCGCGCAGACGGCCGGGTCTTTGATGTCCAGATTCGGGATCGTCTTCGCATCGAGGTAGAACAATTCCTCGCGCGAATAAAATCGGCCGCGCCAGCGCGCGCGAATGTACTTGTCGTGGAATTTAGGAAACTCCGCAGTGCCGGAAGCCTGCAGCGCGTCGGCCGCGGCGTACTTTGCGTTTTGCGCGAGGTATTCCACGAGCTTGAGTTGGCCTCGCGCGACTCCCTCTGCACTGAGACCGAATTTGCGGTGGAGATCTTCCTGGCCGGTGAGCTGGCCGACGAGTCCGAGGTGTTCGTAGTACGCGCCGATGACCGCGACCTTTGCGTCCTCGTCGAGTTTGGCGACGAGCGACCGCGCTTCGTCGATTTGACCTTGCAGTGCTTTGAAGCTGGCCAAGGCGCTGATGGCCGCCGGCAGCGGATTGGCGCCAAATTTCGCGGCGTAGAACGCGGCGATGTCGTAGCGAACGGGTGCGGCTTTCGGTGCTTCCGGCTCCTTGCCGGCGTCCTTGGCCGCCTGGCGGGACGCGCGTTCGAGCTCTTTCTTATTTTTGTCGTATTGGTCGCGGTAGATTAGAGATTCGCGCGCGATCATGCCGCGCAACGCGCCGAGTTCCGGTAGCCGCGTCGGTGATTTGAAACCCTCGATGAGATCCTCGACGTTTTCCATTTTCAAACCGATGGTCGTCAGGCCTTCGAGGTAGGCGCCCGCGTACAGCGGCTGTTCGCTCTCGTCCGAGCTCTGGATCAGGCTCAGTGACGCGCTGTCCTGCAGGTGGCCTGAAACGGTGCGGATGATAGTTTCACGGGCGAAAATCCGATCTTCGGGCAGCGTGGGGAAAATCTGCGCTTCGTCGGACCGCACCATGATACACAGCGTTTCGAGAATCCGGCCGAGGGCTTCGCGCGATTCAGCGCGGTCGGCCTCGGGCAGGTTGTGAAGGTAAATCGCGCAGTTCACGAAGCTCTCCGTCGCTTCTTTCATGTCACCGAGCTGGGCGAGCACGGCGTTGCGGAAATGGTCGATCGTGAATTTCCCCAGTTTTAATTCGCCGCGCTGAAGTTTCTGGCCGACCGCGGTATCGGGGTAGCCCAGGAGGATCCGGTCGACGTTCTTGAGCGCCTGATTGTAGTGGAAATTGATGTAGTCGTAAGTGTATTCGCCCTCGCCGATTTTGCGCACGTAGAGATCGGCGCGATCATATAGAAGCTGGGCTTCCTTCTCCCGGCCATCGACCAATTCGACCTGCTTGCTGCAGCCGGCGGTGAAGGCCGTAAAAGTGAGCAGTGCGCCGGGTAATCCGAGCAGCGCGACGAGCTTGAGGCGGGCAATCAGGGTTTTGAACATGACGTCTTGGAAAAATGAAATGCGCCGTGAGTCGGAGCGGAAAAAGGGGAGATGCCGCCCACGCTGGCGAACGGCAACCCTAAATCACGGTACGCTGCCGACGGCAGCAGCGAACAACGACCGGTGGAGCGGTGGCATTTGTATCAAAGACAATTCACGCGGCGAAATCTGCTATTGGGAGCGGTGGTGCCGGGCTCAGGGAGCGTTTAGGAGGGTTTAATCTTCGCCGTGCCAGTTTTGTTAGTGTAGCGGCCGGCGTCCCTGCCTGCCGGGTCCGGCGTGGCAGGCGGGGACGCCTGCCGCTACCTAGAGCGCGGCGACGCGAGGCCGCGCTCCAAAATAGCCGACCCGAAAATTCCACCCCAACGCGCCTACGTTTTAGAAGCCCGCTCAGAGCACGTCGGCGAACGAGGGCTTTAATTTCATAAAAGCCCAGCGTCCGAAGAAGAACGCCGCGAGGCCCGCGGCATAAGTGTAGGCCAGCGCATCGAGGCTGACCGGCAAATCCCAAAGCAGCGCGGACCGCGCTAGCGCGATCGTTTGCAGCAGGGGATTCCATTTCAAAATGAGGTAGAGCCAGGGGTACGCTTGCACTTTGGAGAGGGGGATAAAGACCAGACTCGAGTAGAGCAGGATTTGGCTGAAAAAAGGCATCGCTTGGCTGATGTCGCGGAAGAACACCCCCAGCGCCGCGAACAGCCAGCCGGCGCCGATCGAAAGCAACACGAGCGGAGCGAGGATCACCGGCAGCCAGACCAGTCCGGCGATACTCACGCCGTGGCCGAAAAAGACGGCTCCGAGCAGTAAGAGGCCCAAATTGATCAGCGTATTGAACCAAAAGGCGCCCAGGTGTGCGAGCGGCAGAATTTCCAGTGGAAAAACGACCTTCTTAACCAGGTTGGGATTGTTCACGATGATCCCGGGCGTGGCCGATAATGTTTCCGCGAACAGTTGGAAAAGGGTCAGGCCTAGAAAGATCGCGAGGGCGAAATCGACCGAGGTTTCGTCGGGCCGGGGACTCAGTTTACCGCCAAAAATTTTCCCGAAGACCACGAAATAAATCGCGAGCATCAACAGGGGATTTAACACCGCCCAGACAATGCCCAAATGGCTGCCGCGGTGGCGTTGCTCGACGGTGCGGACGGTGAATTGCCACCACAGATCGCGTTGCCGCCAGAAGCCGCCGGACGGATTGGAAGTGAGAGTGCCGCTCATCGTTGATTGAAGAACGAGCGCACGGCGCCGCACACGGTGTCAATCTGTTCGGCGGTGTGATGCGGTCCAATTGGAAGGCTCAATACTTCGTCCGCCAGCTTTTCGGCGATGGGGAAATCGCCGCGGCGCCATCGCTTCGCTCCACTTGTAGGATGCCCGTAAGCGCCCGAAAGATGCGGCGGGATGGGATAGTGAATCTGGGTGCCGATGCCTTGCGCCGTGAGATGTTGCTGCAGCGCGGTCCGGTGCGTGGTGCGCACCACAAACAAGTGCCACACCGGTTCGGAAGCGGCGGGTACGAAGGGTAGAATCAGGTCGCCCACCTTCGCGAGCTGCGCGCGGTAACGCGAGGCGAGCACAGAGCGGCGCGCGTTCCAAGCCGCGAGGGCGGGAAGTTTTACGCGCAAGGCGGCCGCGGAAAGTTCGTCGAGCCGCGAGTTTAGCCCGAGGGCTTCGTGATGGTAGCGCTCGCGCGAACCGTAGTTGCGCAGGGCGCGAAGTTTTCCGGCAAGGTCGCCGTCGTTTGTGGTGATCGCTCCCGCGTCGGCGAAGGCGCCGAGATTTTTGCTCGGATAGAAACTAAAACCGGCGGCGTTGCCGAGCGAACCGGCGGCTCCGCTCTGAATCCGCGCCCCGTGCGCTTGGGCGGCGTCTTCGAGTACGAGCAGTCCGTGCTTAACCGCGATCAGGTTGATCGCGGCCATGTCGGCGCATTGCCCGTACAGGTGGATCGGCAGAATTGCGCGCGTGCGAGGCGTGATCAACGCCGCGATGCGCGCGGGGTCGAGGTTGAAGGTGCCTTCGTCGCATTCGCAGGGGACGGGCATGGCGCCGGTATGCGTCACGGCCAACCAGGTGGCGATGTACCCATGTGCCGGCACGATCACTTCATCGCCCGGACCTACGCCGCGCGCCATGAGAACCAGTTGCAGGGCTTCGAGTCCGTTGGCCACGCCTATGCAGTGCGCGGTGCCGACGGCGCGCGCGAATTCCTCCTCGAACGCGGCGAGTTCGCGGCCGAGTAGAAACTGTCCCGAGTCCATCACGCGGCGATACGCGGCATCGAGGTCCGCCTGCAGTTCGCGATAGGCGGGAGAGAGATCGAGGATGGGGATTTTCACGGGGTGAAATCGGAAATGTGGTCCTGTTTTGTCGGGCCGACTTGCGATGGCGAATGATTTTCGCAACGTCGGCGAGAGTCCAGGGTCACACCCCCGCAGGCGCCGGGATTTGGGATTGCCAACGGTTTGGTTTTCTCGCGGTCTGCCCCTTCAATCAACTGCTGCCTCTATCATGTCGTATATTAGCTCTGTCACTCGTTTGCGCTTCGGTGGGAAATCAGTGCGGACAATGTTGGTTTTCATCTTGGGATTGAACGTGCTCCGCGCGGAGCTGCCGACGATTGAGGGCACGATGACGGAAGATTATTTGCCCGGCTTGAAATCGATTTTGGCCGCCGCTTTGAAGCAGGCGCCGCAAATGGTGCTCAGTGAGATTAACCTAGTGCAGCAGGCCGAGTACGCCCGGATCGGTGCTCAAGCGGCGATGTTGCCGAGCCTCAGCGGTTCGGGGAGCTACTCCATCGGGCAATCCGCCCCGGGCTCAAACCCGTCGGCGAAATCCCAATCGCAGGGTTTTTATTACAGCTTGGGCATCAGCCAAAGCGTTTTCCAGTTCGGTGCCGTTAAGAACCAAGTGGAGATTGCCAAGATTGCAGAACTTATCTCGCACAAAAATCATGCCGAAGCTTACCGGCTTTTTGCCGCGAGTCTTCGGCTGCAGTACGTGGCCTTGATTGTACAGAAAGCCTCGCTTTCCAGTGTGACGCACCGGCAAAAAATAGCTGAAGCCTTGCTCAAGGTGGAAGAAGAGAAATTGCGCAACGGCACGATTTCGTCCGGCGATTTGCTCGGTTCCCAACTCTCGTTCGAGGAGGCCCGGCTGGCAGTAGCCCGCGCAGAACAGGATTACGCGAGCGCCCTCCGGATCTTTGCGCATCTGGTTGGCATGCCTGCGATCGAGGACAGCGAGATCCCCGCGGAAATTCCGAAGCCGACCTATTCCGCGGA
>CAIXKG010000157.1 GCA_903919985.1 uncultured Opitutia bacterium
CAAGGACCACCTCAGGTAACATTTGCTGTGAGGCAACGCCCCCATCCGACACGGATTCTAGTTGGCGCTGACCTCGAAACCTAATCGGCGCTGGACAGCCGGCTTCATTTCTAGCGAAATGAAAAGCACGATGCCTGCCTCGGTGGACCGGTAATTCTTCGGGTCCAGGAACGGGTGATCGCCCTTCGCGACGGCCAAGGCGAGTTGTAGCGCCAAGATCGTCTTGCCCGATTTAGGCGGCCCGGAGAGGACCACTTGATCTCCTTCCTGAATCAATTCGTTGACGATCCACTTTGGGTCACTTTTGGGACATTGATCCAGAATTTCCGAGGCGGAGAGACAGGTAATTGGTTTGACCGGGCGCTTCCTTTTATTCCCTAACTTGCGATTCAGCGGCGCGGCGGCAGGATGCCCCGTGCCGTTTTGCTCGACGGTTTCACCCAACATTCCCTCATTCGGCTCCTCTTCGAGGTGATGAGACTCAGCCGGCGGTTCCTGTGGAAGAACGCCGTCGCCAGTTGGGTGCAGGCGTAGGCCCGCTTCACGAGCGACCTCTTCCACTGTCAGCGGGACCGAAGAATCCATCTCTCAAGTATCGGGAATTGCGCGCATTCCCTGAGCCGCAAATCGATTTTACCTCTGAAAATCAAAGTGATTTCAGGCTCAGGAATTGAGCAAACTTTGCGACAATTCACCACTCTCGACGAATTCGAAAGTGTTACTGCAACGTCACAGACGGTCTGGGAAATAAAAAACCCAACGAGTGTAAGTCGTTGGGTAAGAATGGCTGCCCGGGTAGGGATCGAACCTACGACCAAGTGATTAACAGTCACCTGCTCTGCCACTGAGCTACCAGGCACCATGTCTCACGCGACTCACATCGCGTAATTGAGGGGGTGAAAAACAGAAGCGCACCCACTCTTGTCAACGCTCGTTTTGTCGCCACTCCGAGAATTGCGGGCGCTGACCAAAGTTTTGGTTGCTTTCGCCGCCTGCAGTTCTATCCCTTCAACCCTTTTCCACTACGCCTGCCCCCGATTCCCGGGGTCTCAGGGGGAACGAATCCATGAAAACTAAGCTCACGCTCAACGTCACCACGCGCGCCCAAACCGGCCGCAGTGCCTCACGCCGCGTCCGCAAGGCCAACGCCATTCCCGCGATCCTTTACGGAAAGCACACCAACCCGGAGAAGCTCGCGGTTGATACGCCCGAGTTCGTCCGCCTCCTGAAAGCCGTTTCCGGCCGCGCGATGCTCATCGAGCTCAAGCAGGCCGGTAAAGACCAGATGGCGCTTTCGTTTTTGCAGGAAATTCAGCGCGATCCGATCACGGACAAATATCTCCACATCGATCTGCACGAGGTAAAAGCGGACGAGAAATTCGAAATCCGCGTGCCCGTGCTGCCCGCTGGCGAATCGTTCGGCGTTAAGAACCAGAGCGGCGTGTTGGAAATGAACGCTCACTTGCTGCGCATTCGTTGTTTGCCGAAGGATCTGCCCGAGTCCATCTCCGTCGATGTGACCGAGCTCAAGGTCGGCGAGACGATCAAGGTTTCCGAGCTCAAGCCGATTCCCGGCGTTGAGTTTCTCGATACCAAGGGCCAGCCCATCGTTTCGTGCGTCGAGCCTGTCGCCGAAATCGTGCAGGAAGTCGTCGCCGCCGCTCCCGTCGAGGGCGCCGCTGCCGCCGTCGGTGCCGATGGCAAGCCCGTCGCTCCCGCGGTCGGTGCCGATGGCAAGCCCGCCGCTCCCGCGGCTGGCGATGCCAAGGCCGCCGCTCCCGCCGCTGGCGCGAAGCCCGGTGCTGCTCCCGCGGCCGGTGCCAAGCCCGCTGCGCCCGCCAAGAAGTAAGCGTTTTCCGAACCGCCGCGCGCTGCTTCCAAACCGGCGCGCCCAGCGGATGTTCTTTGAGTCATGTCCATTTCGCTCGTCGTTGGCCTGGGTAATCCGGGCCGCGACTACGCGCCCACCCGCCACAATCTCGGTTGGATCGTCCTCGATGCCCTGGCCAAAAAGCACGGGCTGAGCTGGAAGGCCCAACCGGCGTTTGAGTCCGAAGTTGCCCGCTGGGATCAATCCCCCGGTCGTACACTCTGGCTCGCGAAACCGCTGACGTTTATGAACGACAGCGGCACAGCAGTCGGTGCTCTGGCTCGTTTCTACAAGCTGCCACCCGAGTCGGTCGCGATCGTTTACGATGATATCAACATCGATCTCGGCCTCGTCAAAGTGTCAGTCACCGGGAGTGCCGGCGGCCACAATGGCGTCGCCAGCGTACTCGAAAAATTGGGCGACGGGTTTGCCCGCTACCGCCTCGGCATCGGGCCGAAGCAGCCGGCGCAGATGGACATCAAAGACTTCGTCCTCGGAAAGTTTACTTCTGACCAACTCATTCTCATCGATCAAAAAATCACTCATTACCTCCAAGGCCTGGAACTGCTGCTCTCCCGCGGCAGCGAACACGCCATGAATCAACTCAACCGCAGAGATCCATCATGAACCCGACCAAACGCAATTACCGCGCGACCTTCATCCTCGACAACCGCGGCAAGGAAGACTCCGTCGAACAGATCCTCACCGGCGTGAAGAACGAAATCACCGCCGTGCAGGGCGAAATCACCGCCGTCGAAAACCTCGGCCGCAAGGATTTCATCCGCGTCACCGATCCCAAGCTCACGAGCGCGACGTACGTCCAGGTCGCGTTCAGCGCTCCTGCCGCCGGCCCGGGCCAGCTCAAGGAGCGCCTGCGCCTCAACCAAAGCGTTTACCGCACGTTCGTCGAGTCCGTCTAAGCGACGACCCGGCGGCTGCGCCCCGAACCATGGCTTACCTCAATAAAGTTTTTTTGATCGGCAACCTCACGCGCGATCCGGAGCTCCGGGTCACGCCCAAAGGTACTGCTATCTGCCAGTTCGGGCTCGCGGTGAATCGTCAGTTCAAGGACGAGTCCGGCGCCACGCGCGACGAGACGACATTCATCGACATCGAGGCTTGGGGCAAACAGGGCGAACTCGTTTCCAAATATCTTACCAAGGGCAGCCCCGCCATGGTCGAGGGCCGGCTCAAGCTCGACCAATGGGAAGACAAGACGAGCGGCCAGAAGCGCAGCAAACTCAAGGTCGTCCTCGATAACGTACAGTTCCTCTCCTCCCGCGGCGGGGCCGGCGGAGCACCCTCTGGCGGCGGCGCGGCTGGCCCCGGTGGCGCGAGCGACGACATCGATCAAACTTCGCCCGAACGTCATGCTCCGCCGCCGCGCTCCGCTCCGTCGAAACCGCCCGCGGCGAGCATGGACGAAGACGTGCCGTTCTAATCCGGGCGCGCCGCACCTCCCGAACGCTTCAACGCAAACTTTAACCTAAAACTAGATTCCTCCTCGTCATGGCAACCAGCGAAATCCTCCTCCTCAAACCCGTCGAAGGCCTCGGCGGCGAAGGCGACCAAGTCAAAGTCCGCGCCGGCTACGCGCGGAATTTCCTCCTCCCCGGCGGCTTCGCGGCCCCTCTCACGGCGTCCAACCGCAAGCGCGTCGACGCGCTGAAGAAGCGTCGCGCCGAGCGTGAGACGCAGGAACTGGGCGGCGCCCATGAGCTCGCCAAGAAGCTCGAGAAGGTGAGCCTAGCGTTCGCCGTCAAGACGGGCGAAGGCGGCAAGATGTTCGGCGCGATCACCGCGGCGGATATTTACGAGAAGCTGGTCGCCGCCGGCTACACGATCGACAAGAAGCGCATCCACCTGCACACGCCGGTGAAGACGCTCGGCCAGCACACCGTGAAGGTGAAGCTGCACGCCGATGTTTCGGTCGACCTTAATTTCGACGTTGTCTCGGAAAATCCGATCGAGGCCGCTCCGGCTCCGGTCGCCGCGAAGCCCGCCGCGAAGGGCGACAAGAAATAATCGGCTCGCTCTTTTTGCACCGGAGGCCGCGTCGCGAGATGCGGCCTTCGTGTTTCTGAGTCGTTTGTGGACAAGTCGCACTTGCGACGACCCGACCGCCGCCCCTGACTCTTAGCCTGAATGGTTGACGACTCCCCTTCACCTTTCCGCCGCTCCGAGGGCGCGCCGACGGCATTCGCTGGCCGCGTGCCACCGCACAGCGTGGAAGCGGAGGAGTACCTGCTCTCGTGCTGCCTGCTCGACGGGGCTGACGTTATCTCGCGCTGTCTGGAAGCGAGAATCCGCCCTGAGTCGTTTTATCTTAACACCCACGGGATTATTTTCGAGCGGCTACTCGATCTCTACAATCGCCAGACCCCGGTCGACGTGGCGGTGCTGGCCGAGGATCTCAAAACGATCCGCCAGTTCGATGCGGTCGGCGGTTACGCTTTCCTGACCCAGGTCAGCAGCCGCATTCCGACCACGGCGCAGGCCGGCTACTTCATCGACAAGGTCCGCGAGCTGCATCTCCTGCGGGAATTGATCAAATCGGCCACCGGCGCGGTCGAGGAGTGCTACGCGTTCAACGGCGGCATCGACGAGTTCGTCGATCAGATCGAACAGCGGATTTTCAACGTCACGCAGAACCGCGTGAGCGAAAGCGCCAAGCCCATGCGCGAGCCGACGCGCGAGGCGATGAACGTCATCACGAAGATGATGATGAAGAAGGGCGAGATGACGGGTGTGACGTCCGGTTTCAAGGATCTCGACACGCTAACGTGGGGCTTTCAGCGGCAGGAAATGATCATTCTGGCGGCGCGGCCCTCGATGGGAAAAACCTCGCTCGCACTGAACATCGCGGAAGCCGCGGCGATGCCCCTGAAGGGCGAGGCGGTGGGCGTGCTCGTTTTCTCGCTCGAAATGAGCGCGGCCCAGCTGGCGCTGCGTATGTTGTGCTCGCGCGCGCGGGTGAACATGAAACTGCTGCGCGACGGCCTGCTCTCAAAAAACGGCGAGGAGCAATCGCGGCTGTTGTCCGCCGCCGACCAATTTTCGAAGGCGCCCATCTTCATCGATGATTCCAGCGCGCTTTCGATCATGCAGCTCCGGGCGAAGGCGCGGCGCATCCATGCGCGAAATCCGCTCGGCTTCATCGTCGTGGACTACCTGCAGTTGCTGGCGCCGACGGATTCGAAAATGCCCCGCGAGCAACAGGTCGCCGAGGCGTCGCGGGGTTTAAAATCACTCGCGAAGGAACTCAATCTCCCGGTCCTTGTATTAAGTCAGCTTAACCGCTCATCGGAAAAGGAAAACCGCACGCCAAAACTGGCGGATTTGCGCGAATCCGGCTCCATCGAGCAAGACGCCGACGTAGTCCTCATGCTTGCCCGCCCCCGAGATGCCGATGAAAAATTCCAAGTCGCCGCAGACTCGGCCGAGTTAATCGTTGCCAAGCAGCGAAACGGACCGGTAGGAGAGTTGAAGCTTACGTTCCTAAGAGACATCACCCGCTTTGAAAACTATACTCAGTAACCCTGCGCGCAGGGTAGTCCGCTATTTTTTGGTATTCTGCTGGTTCGCAATGGCGGGCTTGGGTCTGCAAGCCCAACAGCAGCAAGCCCAACAGGCCAATCCGGCAGGAGCGGCACCGGCCTCGGGACTCAAAGTCGGGACCGTCACCGTAAAATTTGTCGGCACGGCTAATGTGGACGAACAAGTTGTGCGCGCGAACATGCAGGTGCGCGAGAGCGGCGATCTCGACGAGACGATGCTGGACCGCGACATCCGCTCGCTTTACCGCACCGGTCTTTTTGAATTTATCGAGATCAAGAAGGATTCGACGGACGAGAAAACCTTCAACCTCGTGGTTGAAGTCACGCCGAAGTTCCGGGTGCTGGCCGTGCGCTATGAAGGCAACAAGAAGGTAAAGAGCACGCGCCTCGAAAAAGAAGTGAAGTCAAAGCCTAACACCGCGCTCGACGAACGCCAGGTGAAGGAAGACTCGGAGAAAATTCGCGAGCATTACCAGAAATCCGGGTACAATCAGGTTTCCATCACCTACGCCGTCGAACGCGATCGCGCGACCGGGTTTGGTACCATCATTTTCAAGATCAAGGAAGGTAACAAAGTAAAGATCGCGGACATTAAGTTTGTCGGCAACACCCACGTCAAAGCCAAGACCCTGAAGGGCGAGATGGAGACGAAGAAGTGGTGGATTTTTTCCTGGCTGACGAGCACGGGGCGCTTCAAGGACGACGAATTTGAGGACGACCTCGACAAACTGCGCGATTATTACCGCGAACACGGTTACCTCGATGTCGAGATTCTGCCCGACAAGGTGGTGTTTAACTATCCCACGCCCGAAAAGCTCGTCCTCACCATCGAGATTTCCGAGGGGCATGAATACCGCATCGGCACGATCAATTTTACCGGAAACAAGCTGTTTTCCTCCGCCCTCCTTAAACGTGTGGCGCGGCAGAAAAGCGGGTTCGTTTTCACGCCCTCAAAGCTAGACAGCGATGTCGAGCGCCTGCGGGATTTCTACGGCAAGGACGGCTATCTCGACACCGACGTCCGCCTCACTCGCAAAGGCAATGTCGCCACCGGCAACATCGACATCGAGTACGTCGTGAACGAGAGCGAGAAATTCAACGTCGAATCGATCATTATCGAGGGCAACGAAGTGACCAAGAGCACCGTGATCATCCGCGAAATGGTGCTCGGACCCGGCGATGTATTCAGCACCGTGCTGATGAAG
Source organism: uncultured Opitutia bacterium (assembly GCA_903919985.1). GTDB lineage: Bacteria > Verrucomicrobiota > Verrucomicrobiia > Opitutales > Opitutaceae > Tous-C4FEB. Next base: position 6,633 of record CAIXKG010000157.1, read on the forward strand.
ATCAGCAAGCTGCGGCTCGATAACACGCGCTTCTTCGAGGATGTGAACGTGACGCCACAGGAGACCAACATCCCCGGCCGCCGCAATTTGCGCGTCGCGGTGAAGGAAGGTCGCACCGGCAATCTGACTTTCGGTGCCGGTTTCAGTTCATTGGAAAGAGCGACGGTCTTCGCCGAAATCTCGCAGTCGAATTTCGATCTCTTTAACCGCCACTCGATTTTCCGCGGCGACGGACAGAAGTTCCGGTTGCGCTTGCAACTCGGCACCCGGTCGAGCGAGGCCGTGCTCTCTTTTGAGGAGCCATGGCTATTCCAGCAGCAGCTCGCCCTTGGGTTCAGTATTTTCCGCACCAGTTCCGAGTACAACAGCTCGTTCTACAGCCAGATCGAAACCGGCGGTGAAATCTATCTGCGCAAACGCCTCTTCGAACTTTTTGAAGGCAAGCTCTCGTACACCTACGAGATCATCGACATCAAGGACGTCTCCACGAGCGCCTCGTCGATCATCCGGGCGAGTGCGGGCAGCAACACGATTTCGAAGATCAGCTTCCAGCTGCTCCGTGATACGCGCGATAAAATCATCAACACCACCCAGGGTAATCGCGTGGAAATTAACACCGACTTCGCCGGTGGTCCGATCGGCGGAGGCGACAATTTCTACCGGCTCGAATTCCGCGGCTCGCAGTTCTTCCGCGTTTTCGAGACGCAGGAACAGGTGCTCTCGCTCATCGCTCGCGCGGGTGTGGCCCAAAACTTCGGCAAATCGAAAGTCCTGCCATATTACGACGCGTTTTACCTCGGCGGGCCCTACACGTTGCGCGGCTTCGAAAACCGCGACGTCGGTCCGCTCGATACCTCAGGCGAGCGCCTCGGCGGCAAGACGTATGGCTTCTTCAGCGCCGAATACTCCGTCGATATCGTCAGCCCGATCCGCTTCGCGGTCTTCTACGACGCCGGCTTCGTGAATCAAGGCGCCTACGATTTCAACCCCATGACCTACAACGACAACTTTGGCTTCGGCCTCCGCCTGTTCGTTGCCGGTGCGCCGCTCAGTCTTGATTTCGGTATCCCCGTCACCGGGGACAAGTTCAACAAGAAGGGCAATCAGTTCAATTTTTCCTTTGGCACGCGCTTCTAATTACTGTCCAGTGTCCCTTCCTTTTTCACACCACCATTCATGAAGAAATCCATTCAAACCCTATCTGTGCTGGCCGCTTTCGGTTTCACCGCTCTCCTCGCCCAGGCCCAGCCGACGATCAAGCTGCTGGTGGTCGATATGGCGAAGCTCTACGACACCCATTACGAGACCGAGGCGACCAACGCCAAGCTACGCGCGGATGAACAGTCCGCGCAGGAAGAAGTCGAGAAAATGAACAAGGAAGGTAACGCGCTCGTCGCCGACTACACGAGCATGACCGAGCAGTTAAACAACCCCCTGCTCACCGCTGAGGCGAAGGCCAAGTATCAAAACGACGCGCAAAAGAAGCTGGAAGACATTCAGCGGAAGAAAAGCGATATCGCGACGTTCGCCCAGAACACGCAGCGCTCCCTGCAGCAGCGTCTCCAGAACTTCCGCACCGTCATGCTGGAGAAACTCAGCAAGTCGGCGTCTGAAATCGCCAAGCGCAAAGGCGCTACGCTCCTCGTGGACAAATCCGGACCGTCGCTGATCGGCGTGCCCAACATCATCTATTCCGATGCCGCCTACGACATCACCGATGAAGTGACGAAGGAAGTGAACAAGGATCGTCCCGCTGTTTCCCCCGCGGCGGCGCCCGCAGCGGCAATGCCAGCTCCGGCTGCGGCCGCTCCAGCTGAATCTGCGCCATCGGTAATCACCGTCCCCGGTGTCACGGCGCCGAAGAAGTAACGAGCATCAAGCTGAATTGACCAAATTTTCAACTCCGCCTCTAACCGGGCGGAGTTTTTTTGCGCCCACGTGGCCGGATTGATTGAAGCCCTGAATTTCGCCGGCCGAACGGCAACGTCCGCAGAACGAGCCGGATGTTTTCCGAAGATAGGGCAGATCATCCCTAGGCAGCCAGCGCGCCCTAGCCCAAAAAGGGCGCAACCCGGTGCGCGGCTAACCCGGTCGAAGGGGCCAAAACGCCTTGACCGAGCCTCACCCGAACTGAGCCAGCGCAGTCCGAGACTTGACCCCAAGAAAGAACCCAGCTGCCGAAAATAAAAATACGGTAGAGCCGATCGGAGCGATCCTGCCGGCGACACGCCGGATTATTGGACGCTTGACGATCAACGAAGATGTCGGGCCACTTGACGGGATGGCGACGCCGACCGAGGAAAATTTCAACGACTACAAGGGGGCCGAAAAAAAGGCCCTCGAGCTCCTGGCCGCGATGAAGGCCACCAGTCCGAAGAAAGTGGACATCGAACTCGCCCTGCTCGTCGCCATCTTCGAGCTGCACAAGGGAACAACTCCCGCCTCGACCGTGGCCGCGATCGTGCAGGGCCACTTGAAACAGCTCGTGCCATTTTACGCTTCGAAGGGCTCGATCAATTGAGATCCTATCCACCTGAACCAAGGACTTCATCGGTGGACGCCAGCGCGCTGCCTTAAGGACGGCGAGTTATACGGTTAATGAGTAGCGCCGCTCGAAAAACATTTTGAAATAGCGCCGGCGTCCGGCCTCATGTCGGCATGTCGCTTGGAATTATTGGTCAGCGTTGCATGAGTGAGCGGGAGCCCGAGCTCGGGCTCGGCGTGGTCGCCAGCGTGGATGGGCCGGCCAAGCGCATCGGCATCGATTTTCCCGCGACCGGCGAGCGCCGGCTGTACGCCTTAGGCACCGCGGTGCTGAAACGCGTCCAATTTCGCACCGGCGAAACGGTGACGACGCGCGGCGGCGGCTCTTTCGTGATCGAGACCGCGACCGAAGAGGCGGGTTTGCTCGTGTACACGGGCGGCGGACAGAAGGTGCGAGAGGACGAAATATCCGATGTCACAAGCGTGAGCCACCCGCAGGAACGCTTGCTCGCGGGCCAGGTGGATCCCGGCGAAGTCTTCGACCTGCGCTTCCAGGCTTTGCAGGCGCAGGCACGCTTCAGATCGTCGGACGTGCGTGGGTTTCTCGGCGGACGGCTCGAGCTGATCCCGCACCAATTTTTTATTCTCGCGGAGGTTTCCTCGCGCCAGATCCCGCGCGTACTGCTGGCTGATGAAGTCGGTCTGGGTAAAACGATCGAGGCCTGCCTGATTCTGCAGCGCCTCCTGGCGGTAGGGAAAGTCCGCCGCGCGCTCATTCTCGTGCCTGAATCGCTGACGCACCAGTGGTTCGTCGAGCTGCTGCGGCGGTTCAACCTGTGGTTCAGTATCTATGATGAAGCACGCTGCATGGCCTGCGAGCAAAGCGAAGCGGGGAAAAATCCGTTTCTCGCGACGCAACTTGCGCTGTGCAGCGTGACATTCCTAGCGGGGAGCCAGCCACGGCGCGAGCAAGCGGTGGCCGCGGGCTGGGATATGGTCGTGGTCGATGAGGCCCATCATCTCGAATGGACGCCGGCCGCGAGCAGTCCCGGTTACGCGCTGGTCGAACAACTCGCCGCCTGCAGCTCAGGCCTGCTCCTGCTGACGGCCACGCCGACCCAGCTCGGGCTGGCCGGGCATTTCGCCCGGCTCCGCCTCCTCGATCCCAACCGCTATGCGGACTTCGATGCGTTTCGCGCCGAGGCCGAGCGTTTCGGCTTAGTTGCGGGCGTGGCGGAAAAAATCATTGAGCAAAAAACGCTCACGCCGAAAGACCACGCGACCTTGAAGAAAATCTTCAATCGTGATCCAGCGCAGCTGGACCGTCACCTTGAGCAGCTGGCGCAGGGCAAGGCCGGCGCCCGCACGGCGCTGCTGCAAAATCTCCTCGACCAGCACGGCACGGGGCGCGTCGTTTTTCGCAATACCCGCGCGGCCATGACTGGATTTCCGCCGCGCAAATTCTGTCCGGCTCCGCTCACCGTGGAAAACAATCTCACGCAGCTCGCGCGCATCGCGCGCGAACTTAGCGCCGAGGAAACGGGCGCGGACGCCGGCATCCGCTACGCGTTCAAGGACGATCCTCGGATCGACTGGCTGATCGCTTTTCTCCAGCGACAGCGGCCGGAGAAAATCCTGCTAATCTGCAAGTCGCAGAAGAAAGTCCTGGCCATCGAAGCGGCGCTACAGGAACGGATCGCGCTCAAGGTCGGGTTGTTTCACGAGGGCCTGCCGCTCGTACAGCGCGACCGCAACGCCGCCTGGTTCTCCGAGCCGGAGGGCGCGCAGCTTTTGATTTGTTCCGAGATCGGCAGCGAAGGTCGGAATTTTCAGTTCGCGCATCATTTGGTGCTCTTCGATCTGCCGTTGAATCCCGGGCTGCTCGAGCAGCGTATCGGCCGGCTTGATCGCATCGGGCAGACCCAGACGATACGCATCCATGTGCCGTATATCACGGGCAGCGCGGAGGAATGCGTGGTCGAGTGGTACCACCGTGGGCTGAATGCGTTCCAGACGTCGCTGCACGGCGGCAACGAATACCAGGACGCGTTCAAAACACGGCTGCTCACTCTGGCGCTGGCCTTTGGCGAAAGCGCCGACGCGGGCCGCGCGCAACTGGAGGCGTTGGTGGCGGAGACGGCGCAATTCCACGCCGAGCTGGCGCTAAAACTGAAGCAAGGACGCGATCGTTTGCTTGAGCTCAACTCGTTCAATCGCGAGGTGGCGGAGCGCGTGATCGCGCGCGTGCGGGCGGTCGATGCCGACCCGTTCCTGCGCAATTTTCTCATGGGGCTACTGGACCATTTCGGCGTACGCGTGAAAGAGCATGAGGACGGCGATGTGTTTCTCGATCCGAGCCACGCCTACATCGAAGGATTTCCGTCGATTCCAGTCGATGGCATGCTCGCGACGTTCGCGCGGGAGCGCGCGATTGTGCGTGAGGACATTCGATTCATTTCACCCGACCACGCCTTGATCCAGGATGCGATCGATCTGCTGATCGACTCGAAAGCCGGGACGACCGCCTTTGGTTTTGTCGAGGCGGCCGCGCCGAATCTTTTGCTCGAAGCGGTGTTCGTACTCGAGACCGTGGTGGATTCGCGCTGGCACGTGGATCAATTTCTAGCGCCCGTGCCCGTGCGGGTGGTCGTCGATGTGAGAGCAAACGATCTCACCGCCGAGCGAACGGTCGCATCGCTCGCGGCCGATTTTACCGACGGGACGATTCAGCGTTTTTTGGAACGACCGGGGTTTAACGCGGCCTTGTTGAAAACCCTGCTCGATACGGCCACCGCGCGAGCCGAAGCCCACGCGCTGACGTTGAGGCAGATTGCCCGCGATCGCGCCGAGTTAGCGTTGGGCGTGGAAATTCAGCGGTTGGTCGATTTGCGCAAACTCAACGACCACGTGCGGGCGGAGGAAATTGACCTGGCCCGGGAGCAATTGCAGCGCACCGTCACCGCCATCGGCGACGCGCGTCTGCGGCTGGACTCGATCCGACTGATCATTGAGGGGCCAGAGAAAGACCTCTAGGCTATCTAGGTTTTTCATTGGCCGAATTATGTAGCGGCAGGCGTCCCTGCCTGCCTGCCGGGTTGGGCCCTCGTTTCGGCCGGCAGGGTCGCCGGCCGCTACGTCGTTAGCGGACCGGCTTTGGTCGGACCGCTCCAGTCCGGTAATTGAGGCTCAGCGCACCGCACCCAACGCGAGGCACGCGGGCAACCGGTAACGCGCCTGTCTTTTATCAGGCCCTCGGACCACGCCCGGCTCCTTCAAAACTCAGTCGGTCTCGAGCACCACCGTATCATACATGAGACCGTTCACGTTTCCGGTACCGGCATCCATGCGCAGGCTGACGGCATTTTTTCCCGGCTGGAGCACCGCCGCGGGGAAAGTGAATTCAAAACGATTGTAGACACCGCTGCGGTTCGCGGCACGGCGCACGCTGGCGTCGTCGCGATGGACGACCTGCCCTACTTCCTTGCCGTTCACCAAAACCGTCACGTTGCCCGGACCGCCGGCGACGGGAATCGTGAGATAGGCGTTCCCCGCCGGAACCTTGGCCATATCGAACGCGACCGTCCACGTGCCGCCATGCTGCGCGTAGAACCAGTCGTTCGCGGCCTTGCTCTGGCCGACGGTGAACGTGAGGTCCAGGGGTATTTTCTGCACCATTTGGTTCGTGCGCGGCTGATCGCCGAATTTGAATTCACCGGCCATCCGATCGGCCTGGCCGACTTGGAACACGAGGTTCGGATGATAGGGCGCATCCCATTCCACCACGCCCAGATCGAGCGTGTCGCCTTTCACCTCAACGCCGTCCCGCGCGAAAGACTGCGTCACCGGACCTTGTGTTTGCCACGCATACAACGTGTACGTGCCGGGCCGCACTGCGGGCAAAGTGAACTTTCCATTGGTATCGGCCTGGACGTAGAAGATGTAATCGCCGCCCTGATTGTAGATCGCACTTGCGCGATCGGGGGCGCCGACCGCGCCCGCCGGAGCGCCGCGTCCACCGGGACCGCCCGCCAGATTGGCGCCGTCGCTGCGACTCGCCGGATCGATTTCGGGCGCGCCCGGCGCCGCGGGCGCCTCGGCTGCACGAGGGGGCCCATTGCGAGCGGGGCCGCCAGGGCTGCGGGCCCCACCACCGCCGCCGCGCTGCGCCACCGGGTTGCTGGGCTGGCCCAAAATCACGTAGGCGGAAGCGGTGGAACGATCGTGCGAAAGCTTGAGCTGTCCAGTGACGGCCGTGCGCTTCACCGGATAGAGCGGCTCTTCAACCCAGGTGTAGGGCCATTTCTGTTTCTCGGCGGCGGCGACCTTCAGCGCATCGGCGATGATGGCTTCCTGATTCGGGCCGGTGTTGAAGTAGAGAAACCACGGACCGTGGATTTTCGCGCCGGTGCGACTGGTGGCGGGACCGCCGCCGCCAAAGTGCCCGCCGCCGATATAATTTAAGATCAAAGCGTCCTGGTGCACCGCGAGTTCGTGGCGCAGGGGGCCGCCGGCGTAGGACTCCGTGCTCGTCGGAATGAAGAATACGCCGAAGCCGTGGCCGAAATGACCCCACATCGGGCTGTCCGCGTAGTAGAGCGCGTAGTCGTATTTCTGATAAACAGAACCGTCGGCCAGTTTCCACGTTTCGTCGCCCATGTTGCCGGCGGGAGAAATCGATTGGAGCAGAGCATACTTCGGCTGACGGCCCACGCGCTCCTTGGTCCAAGCCCAATCGAGAATATCCATGTCGAAACGGTACATCGTGCGCGTCTCGCCGCTGTTCGCGCCGGGCGCGTTTTGGACGATGACGTAGGGATGAACACCGCTCTCGCCGCGCAGCATTACAAAATGATGTTCCAGGTGCAGCGCGCGGTTATCGATCACGGCGAAGTGCGCGAGGTCGGGGGTGTTTTTCACGATGCGCACCGTGTCCACCACGAGGTGCTCGCGGCCCGCGCCGGAATCGAGATAGAACGTACGATGCGCATCGACGTCGCGCGGCTCAACTCCGTGGAGATTATGCGCCAGTTCCTGACCGTTTTTTACCACCGACGTCGCGCTAAAATCGCCGTTGGAATCCTTGCCGAAAGAGAGCGAGAGCAGCCCGTTGGAAAGCACCAGCGATTTCACATCGGCCGGCTTGAAATCACCGGGCTGAGCCGGGGCCCCGTTGACCATGAGTTGAACCGGCGCAGCGGTTTGAGCCAGAGCGGAGAGCGTGCAAGCG
>CAIXKG010000158.1 GCA_903919985.1 uncultured Opitutia bacterium
ACGAAGCCTTTGTTCGCCAGGGCCGCTCGGATTTCCCCGGCCGTATACCAGACGCCCAACCAGCTGTCGGTGCCGCGCCAAAACGCGCGGCGGCGGCCGTCGACCTGAAACTTGAAGATGCCGCCGCGCTTGAGGGTCCTCGCCGCCTCGGCGAGGTAAGTCGAAATAGCGGCTTTGGACGGGATGTGCTGGAAGACGATGAACGAGTAGGCAAAATCGAGCGAGCCGCTCGCGATCATTTCGAGTCGGCCGGTCGTGACGTGCAGATTCACGTTGGGCGCGCCCGCGAGATGGAACCGGCCCTGCTCAATCATCGTCGGCGCGATGTCGACACCCCAGACCACGCGCGCCCGGGTCGCGAACGGCCGCAGCAAACGGCCGACGCCGCAGCCGATTTCCAGCACGGCGGCGGCCGGGTCGAGTTCGATGTCGCGCAGGACCACCTGAGTGAGATCGTTTTCGCCGGAGGCCCAAAACAAGGCGTCGGAGGCGGCGTAGCCGCGGCCGATGTAGCCTTTGGCGTCGAGGCGGGCGCGGGCCTCCCATTCCCGTTGCATGCGAGCGGCGGGTTGCCACCAGCGGGTCACCAGACGACGCCAAATACGCGGACCGCCAATGGGATGTTTCATACCGGGAGCATTGCGGCGCATATAAAAAACGTCGGGCCGGACAAGGTCACGCCCGAACTCGTAACCGCGTGCAGCCGCGGACGGAAGCACGCGGAGCTCTGAAAAGGGTCGGGTTGTACCGTGTTCACCCAGCGGCCGAGATCCACGAAGTTTCTTTCAGAGATTCGCTATCCGGGAACACGGTAAAAACTAACCTCCTCCGATCGCATCAAAAAGTATCAGATTAAAAATTACAGCAATTCGCGGTTCTCAAGATGACGGGAAAGTTCGGCTCAACTCCCACCACCCGCGCCATTTTCAGGCCCCAGCGCGCCCGGCGGACAACCGGCGATGAGTTCGCGGGCGGGTTCGCGGGGTGTCACAGTCCCAACGCGGCAGTGACGGCCGCCTCCAGCTGGGGACCGCGCGCGTAGGTCGTGATGATGCGGCCATCTTTGCCGATCAGAAACATGGCCGGGATGGCGTTGATGAGATAGTCTACTGCGATCGTGTTCTGCCGATACTTGCCGTCAAAATACTGCGGCCACGGCATCGCTTGTTTTGCGGTGAAGTCGCCGAGCGTCTGACGCGCCTTCGCCAGCTTTTTCTCCCGCTCAGCCGGGGTGTCGGCGTCGGCGAGCCCGGCGTTCTCGAGCGTGATGCCCACGACCTCGAAGCCCTTCCCGTGGTAGGCGGCGTAGATTTTTTTGATGTTAGGAATCTCCTCTTTGCAAGGGGCGCACCAGGTGGCCCAGAACTCCACGAGGACGACCTTTCCTCGCAGGTCCCGGAGGTCGACCTTGCGGCCGTCGACCGCGGTGAATGCGAGCTCGATGGGCAACTTCGCCCGGTCGCCGAGCTGCTGTCGCGCCGCCGCGTCCCGGGCGCCCGCGGGCGCCGCGTCGGCCAGCGCCGTTCCCGGATAGGCGGCGAACGCGGCCCACTGCGCCTGGATTTCTTCGCGGGTGGCGCCGGCGCGTTCCATCGACTTGATGTAGCCGCTGGCGAGGGAGCCC
>CAIXKG010000159.1 GCA_903919985.1 uncultured Opitutia bacterium
ACGGCGCTGACGCCACCGCCGGTGTCGTGAACATCATCCTGCGGAAAGACTACAATGGCGTCGAAGTGAGCTCCACGTACGGCAATTCCACCAACACCGATGCGGGCGAGAAGACCTTCTCGATCTTTGCTGGTGCAGCGTCCGGCAAGGCCAGTGCGACGATGGGGATCAGCTTTTTCGAGCGCGGCGCGGTCAAAGGCGTTGACACCCCGTTCGGCTCCAACGCCGACCTCTCCAAGCGCTACCTCGCCAAAGGCGCGCAATATGCCGATGGCGTCGCCGCCGGCAGCTACGATCTGCGCTCCGGCACCGGTCCCCAGGCCCGCATCGGCCTCACGGGTGCCGCCGCCGGTCAGATCAACGGCACCAACGGCGTCAACATCCCCGGCTTGGCCGTGGGCGCCGCGATCACCCGCCTTCCCGGCGTCGGCGGCACGGTCCCTGGCTCTCTGGCCTCGGCCACCCCAGCGTTCACCAACCCGTCCCAGATCGGTTCGGGCGGCGTGTTCAACGCTTCGCTCGCCAGCACCTACGTGGCCCAGATCCTCACGCCACAGAGCAACCCTTCCAACCTCTACAACTTCCAGGAATGGGTCTGGCTGACGCCCGAGGTTCAGCGCACGGGTATTTATAACACCTTCCGCTACGATGTGACGAAGACGATGGCGTTCTACGCCGAGACTTCGTACCAGCAGTTGAAATCCCACATCGAGCTCGCGCCTTCGCCGATCTCGACCGCGGGTGACAACAACATCGTTGTCCCGAAGACCAATTATTGGAATCCCTTCGGCGTCGATGTGTCCTTCAACTATCGTCCGAATGACTTCGGCGCCCGCAAGGCCGACATCACCGACGACAGCTACCGCATCCTCCTCGGCGCCCAAGGTACCATCTTCAACAAGTTCGATTGGGACGCAGGCTACTCCTACAGCTACGACCAGAACACCGATGTCACGACGAACGCCATGTCGGAAAGCCGCCTCCGCGCGTCGCTCGTCAAGAGCACGCCGGATGCGCTGAACATCTTCGGTGGCCCGGGCTTCAAGAATCCCGCCTCGACGCTTAACAGCCTCCGGGTTCAGCAGCAGAAGGCCGGTACGGCCTCGTTGGATGAATGGGACGGAAAAGTCTCCGGCGAAGTGTTTGAACTGCCGACCGGCGCCATCGGCCTCGCGCTCTACGCCGAAGCGCGCAAAGAGAAATTCAACGTCGCCAACGACGCCATCTCCACGTCCCTCGACGACATCATCGGCCAGGTCCGCCTCGCTGATGCCACGCAATCCCGCCGCACGGTCAAATCCGTCGCCGCCGAGACGCGCATCCCCCTCGTGAAGACCGCCGTTCTGCCCCTTCTCTACAAGGCCGAACTCAGCGCTGCCGCCCGTTACGAGAGCTTTAGCGAAGGCTACAACAGCGGCATCAAGCCCTACTTCGGCCTCCGTTATCAGCCGATCAAGGACCTCCTTCTCCGTGGCTCGCTCAGCCGCACCTTCCGGGCGCCGACCCTGCCGCAGCTCTTCGGTGGCGAAAGCCAGTCCTTGCCCAACGGGTTGGCCGACTTGCGCCGTCCTCAGGCTCTGACCGGCGATCCATTTGACGGTGCCGCGACCCAGCGCCTCGTGCGCGCCGGCGGCAATCCGAAGCTCACCCCCGAAACCGCCAAGACCTACCAATACGGTTTCGTCTACGATCTGCCGTTCAAGTACTTGAAAGGCCTGTCGGTCGGCTCGTCGTTCTTCCACATCGAGCAGCAGGACATCATCACCACCACCGGCACCACCTACGTTCGCTCGAATGAAGTGGGCGGCGGCACGGCCGATCTCGTCGTCCGCGATCCGGGCACCGAGACCTACACCAACAACACGGCGGCCTCGATCAACGTCCTGAGTGGCCCCAATGGAGCCACCACCCCGGTTGCCCCCGGCCAGACGGTCACCGTCCCCGGCCGCATCCAGTCGCTGCTCGATCGCGTCGTGAATCTCGCCTACCAAAAGGTCGAGGGTTACGATTTGGAGCTGATCTACAATGTGAAGACCACCAACTACGGTCGCTTCAACCTCCGGAGCACCGCCACCTACACGAAGTTCTACGGTTTCACCCGCACTCCCGCGGTGGCGCCCGCCAACCTCGCCGGTCGCGATGGCTACCCACGCTACAAAATCTCCAGCACCTTTGACTGGGAGCTGAAGCAGTACCACGCCGGCATCAGCCACAACTTCACCAACCATTACGGCGACTTCAACCGCGACGGTTATGAGGTGGCCCGCTACTACACGACTGGCGCGTACTTCGCCTACGATCTGCCCGCCGGCGTTTCGGATTGGCTGAACAACACCCGCCTCACGCTTGGCGTGGACAACGCCTTCGACAAGGAGCCACCGCTCTACTACAACGGCGTTGGTTACGACCAGGGGCAGATTGCCCGCCCTGCCGGCCGGTTCTTCTACGTCGGTCTCCGCAAACAGTTCTAAGCTGATTCCAGTTTAATCTGCTCTACCAGGGCGGCCGGTTCTACCGGCCGCCCTTTTTATTTTGCGCCACCGCCAACCTGGCGGAAGCCGGCGCTTCCACGCCTCGACAAATCCGCCGATAGCAAACGCGCCTACGATACTTCGCCGTCCAACTTCGCCGACCGCATCCGCGTTCCCGTTCTGATGGCCTACGGCCGCAACGATCCGCGCGTGAATCTCGACCAAGGCTACGACATGGAATCCGCGCTTAAGAAACACGGTAAGACCTACGAGATGATCATCGAGGCCAACGAAGGTCACGGTTTTCGCCGAGAGGAACTGAGCATCGCTTTCTACAGCAAGGTCGATGAGTTCTTGAAAAAATACGTGCCGGGTTCGGCCGGAAATGTGAAGATCGGCCCCAGCAAAGTCATCGAAATGCCGGCGAAAACGGGAAGCTGAGCGCGACGGCGTCGTTATTCTGCGTCCAATTCAACTCGGGAAATCCTCGGCGCGGCGCAGGCCGGCCGAGGATTTTCTTTTGGCCGACCCGCCAGCCTTTCGCGCGCAGGACCCGAACGCCGTCGGTGAATATCACGCCGCTGATCGCGACTTGTCCGAGTCCCCGCACCGCGAGGCGCAGAGCAGCGTCCGCCGTGGCCACCGGGACGGAAAAAGGCCGCGTAACGGCGGCGCGGCGTCGCGCGGCCGCGGCGCGGAACTCGATCGTGAAACGTCCGCCGAGGTCTTGCCACGTGCCGTCGGTGCGCTGTTGTTGGACGACGATCTTCTGTAGCGCCGGCGCGAAATTGTGGACCATGAACGTCAACTGCCACGCGCCGCACACGGGGGATGCGGTCCACACGTGCGCGGGGTTTTTTCCGACGGCGCCAAGCCATGACCGCCACGCTCGCAGCCGGCGCTCGTCCGCGGCCAGAATTGTTTCGTTTTGCCCGCGCGGTTTGGGATTGCGCGTGCGCTTCCACATCGCGCGCGCCGCCGTTCGCCCCGCGGCTAGGGCGGCAACAAACGCGGTAATTTCCGCGGTCGGATCGCCTTCAAATCGGGCGGGCTGGTTTTTCGCTGCCGCGCGCCGCCAAGCGAAAACCTGCGCCGCCGCCCGCCGCACGAAAACATCGCGCTGGGCCAGATAGCGGCGCCACGCCACGCTCGCGGCCAGCGGCGGAGGAAGGTCCTGCGCGGTCAGTTGCGCGAATTTTTTTTCTTCACGCTCGAAAATGGAAAGGGCGTCGGCGTCGCTCGTGCCATCCCAGCGATCGTTGCTTTCCCAGCGCGCGTATCCGGAGAAAGCATGCGCGTCCGCCGCGAGGAGCGCCTTCGCGGTATCGAGGTAGGGCGCGTTATCCTTAACGCGCCGATTGGACGCGGTCGGATCCAAACGCGGCGGGTTAGGGATAACCCGCCCTACCTTTTCCAGCCCTCGCGCCAGCAGCACCGTATTTGATTTTTTCGCGCCATCGAGCTCCAGCCACAGGCTCGCCGCCGCGGCGTCCACCACGGTCGTCGTTTCGATCGCGAGGCGGTACGCTTCCCACGAGGTCACCAGCATTCCGGCCGCGCCGACGGCATGACAACGTTGCCACCACGCGCGGATGTTATCGAGCCGTTCGCCGAAAACCGGCAGCGGCTCATAGCGAAAGGCCCCGTTCATCGGACATCCCCAGTATTCAATACCGCGGGCGCGCAACGCTGGCGCCAGATCGTAGTCCGTGAAATTTCTCAGCTCGATCTTCGGTTTTTTGGCGAAGGGATAATAATACCAGTCGTAAGCGATCACGCCGCGCGGCAGCAGGGGAATCGTCGCGGGCAACAGGGCCAGCATGTCGGCCCACAATCCGAGACGCAGTCCGCGCGCCTCCGTCAAAGCGTGCAGGCGTCCCACGTAACGCGCGAAATGCGCCGGCAGTCCGATCGCCGCGACTTCGGCGCGTGATTGGGGGTGCTGTCCGAGGTGAAACGATTCGTCGAGCCCGACGTGTACTTTCCCCGCCGTGCAGAAAGGCGCCATGTCGCGCAGCAATTTTTCGGCGACTTCCAGGGTGCGAGGATGCAGGGGGCAAATCTGGCCCCGCTCCAGCGGCGAGCCGTCGGGCGCGCGGAGTTCGTTGAGATCGCGCAGCTCCGGCACCTTGATCAGATATTGCGTGTGCCCGAGGAGATTCACGATGGGCACGACCTTGATTCCGGCCCGCGTTGCGGCGTCGACCAGGCGGGCGAGCTGGCGATACGAATACGCGTCGCGTCGCGCCACGCCGGGCAGACTGGGGTATTCGACCGCATCCTCCAGGTGGAGATAAAGCTCCTGATAGCCCCAGGCCGCATAGCGCGGAAGCTGGGCGAGCAGCCAGTCGAGCCGCTCCACCTGGCGCGCCAAGTCCCACTGAAACGCACGAATCATTTCAGTGATTTTGGGTGGGGGGTTAATCTTGTCATGGCGAAGGGCGCGAAGCGCGCCGCGGTATGCCCGCCAGATTGCTTCGTCCCGCGGCGGGATTCGCAATGACATCGGGTGGTGTGCCGGGCGATTTCGAGCGCGAGCCGACTCAAACCGTCGCTTGCAAGCAAGCTCCTACGTTCGTACCGATTTTTCGATGCGGATCGAGATTCAGCGCCTGTATGTTTCACCCGGCCATAATTTTTTCGGCCGTCGCGCTTTGCCGGCCGGTGAACACCCGACGCAGGAAATCCAAAACATTTGTTGCCGCGCGGGGTATGGCATTGAGGGCGACCGCTTTTATGGTTTTCGGCCGGATTACCAGGGCCAGATCACGTTTTTCGCTTGGGAAACGTATGAAGCCGTGGGCCGCGAGTTCGGCGTAGCGAACCTTTCGCCAGGCGCATTTCGCCGCAACGTGCTGATCGCCGGCGCTGATTTGAATGGACTCATCGGCCGGCGCTTCACCGTCGGCGGCGTGGAATTTGAAGGCACGGACGAGGCGCGGCCCTGCCAGTGGATGAACCATGCCGTCGCTCCCGGAGCGGAAGAGTGGCTGAAAGGACGCGGGGGTTTGCGGGCGCGGATTTTGACCGATGGTGTGCTGACGCTTGGGTCCGCCGAGTTAGTTGTGCTCGAGAAAAGCGCGCAGCCAAATCGCACCGCCCGCTTCGTCGGCAAACGCGCCGTCGAGTTGGGCCTCAAACGCGGCGTCTAGCACGGGCTTAAATTCCGGGCCGGGCCGGTGGCCGAGGGCAAGCAGATGCCGGCCAAGGACGAGAGGCTGGGGCGCCTTGCTTTGTAATTCGAGGGCGTGAGCCCGGCCGCGCAGTTGGTCGATCAGCGCCATGACGTGCGGGGATTCCAAGGGAGGGCGGCCTCGAACATCGGCCGTCATGACCAGCGCCAGATCACCGATCGTCGCCGGCGCCAGCTTGCGCGCGAGGCGGCGAACGTGGGAGTCGGAAAACTCGCCGTCGTCCCCGTGATGATGGTGCGCGAGATGGTGAGCTACGAGCGCTTTGACCGGGGCATCGAGTTCGAGCGGCGCGCCGATGCGGCGCAGGAAATTTTCCGCGATCGGAGCGCCGGCCGCTTCGTGCCCGAGACTCGTCCACCGCAGCACTCCGCGCTTTTCCACGCGAGCGGTGGTACCCGGTTTGCCGAAGTCGTGCGCGAGCACGGCGAACATGAGCAAGCGCCGGTGGGCCGGTGACGACGACGGCCACTCGTCGAGGACAACGAGGGCATCGAGACAATATTGCGTGTGGGTGAACACGTCGCCTTCCGGATGCCAGTCGGGCTCCTGCGGCGTGCCCCGCAACGCGGCGATTTCGGGAAAATGAGCGAGCCAGCCGGTTTCCTCGAGCACGGCCAGACCGCGCGAAGGCTTGATTGCTTTCACCGCCCATTTTTCCCATTCGCCCCAGATGCGCTCAACGGGCAGTTCGGCAAACGTGCCGGCGATACTCCGGCTGATGGCGGCCGTTTCCGGCGCAAGTGAGAAATTGAAGCGGGCCGCCAGCTGAAACGCCCGCAGCACGCGCAGCGGATCTTCCAGAAATGCCGCGCTCGTATGCCGCAGGACGCGCGCCCGCAAGTCGGCCACGCCGCCGTGCGGATCGATCACTTCACCCGTGAAAGGATCGCACGAGATCGCGTTCACCGTGAAGTCCCGCCGCGCGGCGGCTTCGGCGTCGCTGAGATCCGGATCGGGCGCGACCGTAAATCCCCGATGGCCCGCCCCGGTTTTCGATTCGCGCCGCGGTAAACTGAAATCGTATTCGACGCCGCTGGTTGCACCGCGAACTTTGAGGACCCCGAAATTTCGGCCAACCACATCGGTCACGCCAAACGGCGAAAGGGCGCGCCGCAGCGTTTCAAAATCGACGCCCGCGACCTCGATATCGAAGTCCTTCGGTTCGAGCTCAAGCAGCCAGTCGCGGACGCCTCCGCCGACCAGCCGTGGCCGGCCAATCCGGCGCGTGACGTCCAGCATTGCGCGTAATTCGGCCGGAATCGGCGGCGCTCCGTTCATGCTTCGTGTTTAGCTAATCCGGCGGCGGCGACACAGGCCCAGCCGGCGAGAAACGCGAGGCCGCCGATGGGCGTAATCGGTCCGAGCCAGCGCGGACCTTGGAGCGCTAATCCGTAGAGCGATCCGGAAAAAAGGATGACTCCTGCCGTCCAGCAATACGTTGCGGAGAGGATCCGGCGCGCGGCCTTGCGCGCGACGCCTTGGCTGGACCAGATCGCGGCGCCGAAAACCGCCGCGGTGTGAAACAAATGATAGTGCACCGCGGTATCCCAGGATCCACGGGCGCCTTGCGCCATGAGCGTTTCGCGCAGCGCATGAGCGCCAAAGGCTCCGAGCGCAACCCCAGTCAGGCCAAGCAGGCCGGCGGCGAGCAGTGGAAAACGAGAGGTCATGGGCAAAACGCTCGCATAATCACGCGGCAAAACAAGTTTGGGTTGACGGCAAATGCACCGATCCGCCTTTCCGATGGCTCCGAGCGAAAAGAGGCATTGACACACTCCTCTGAAACCCTAGCTATCAACCCCTTTTCCCATGAAAACGTTCCTCGCCAAGAAGGAGACAGTGCAGCCCAAGTGGTATCTGATCGATGCCGAGGGACAAGTGCTCGGTCGTCTCGCCGTGAAAGCCGCCAATATCATTCGCGGTCGCAATAAAGCTTCCTACACCCCGACCGTCGATATCGGCGATTTCGTCGTAGTCATCAACGCTGAGAAGGTGGTTCTTACCGGTAAGAAGGAAGACCAGAACGAGTTCATGTTTTTCTCGGGCTTCGTCGGTGGCGAAAGCTACCGCAGCATGAAGCTGATGCGGGAACGCCACCCCGAGTTCATTATCGAGCACGCCGTCAAAGGTATGCTGCCCAAGAACCGGATTGCCCGCAAGATGCTGACCAAGCTCCGGGTGTTCGCCGGTCCGACCCACACGCACGAGATGAACAACCCCGTCAAAATTTCCGTTTGATTCCGCCCATGAGCACACCCGCGAACGTTTTCACCGCCACCGGCCGTCGCAAGACCTCCACGGCCCGCATCCGTCTCGTCGACGGCACCGGTAAGCTGACCGCCAATGGCCGCAGCTTCGATTCCTATTTCGTCCCGGAGAGTTTCGCCAAGGCCGCCGCGTTGCCGTTGGTCACGGTCGCGCTGCGGGAAAAATACGATGTCATCGCCAATGTCTCGGGCGGCGGACTCGCCGGCCAGGCTGGTGCGGTCGCCCACGGCATTGCCCGGGCCCTGCAGAAGATGAACGCCGAACTTCGTCCCGCCCTCAAGAAGGCAGGCCACATGAAGCGCGATCCCCGCGCCAAAGAGCGCAAGAAGGCCGGTCAGCCGGGCGCGCGCAAGCGCTTCCAGTTCTCGAAGCGCTAAGTCGCTTCGTCGTTTTCGTTTTTCAAAAGCCGCCTCGTTCGAGGCGGCTTTTTTGTTGGGCGCGCGAGGCTTCAGCCCGCGTTCCGAGTTGGACGCGCTGGCACCGAGTGCGCGCGCTCAAGTCGCGCGCTACGCTCGCCGACACCTCGCCCGCGCAAATTCGGATTGGCGAAATGGCACACGAACTGCTTACTTGCTGCGCGATGAGAAATTCATTCGTTCGGACCGGGTTTCTGGGATCTTGCCTGCTGACGCTTACGTCGCTCGCGCAGGCGCATCCGGGACATGACGACGGCCACGAGCTAATTTGGGATTTCCGCCATCTCGCGGCGCATCCCGGCGCCACCACCATTTGCCTGACTTTACTGGGGCTTGGTGCATGGGAAATAAATAATGAGATAATTTTCCGCATTTAAGGCCTGAAAATAAATTTATGGCCGAGAGCCACCAAGGACGTCACCTCGGTGCATTTTCAGGTTGTTGTCTCTCGAGGTATTAGCGTTTACCTTGGAACCTCCCGCACGATCAAAGGGTCGGCGCGGGTTCAGTCAGACTACCAAACAAACAAACCAAACTATGAATAAGAAATCCCTCGCACTTATCAGTGCACTTGTCGTCGGCGCGTTTTCCGCGCAGGCGCAGTCAGTTCCGGCCCCCGCGTCCGCGGTGCCCACGGTGTCCGTCACCGCCACGCCGTCGATTGTCTCGCAGTACATGTTTCGTGGCCAGCGTCTAGGCGGCCCGTCCTTCCAGCCCGCGGTCGAGCTGGGCTACGGCGATGTCGTCGCCGGCGTCTGGAGCAATTTCCCCCTAGCGGACAAAGTCCCCGGAGTCTCCGATCCTGAGTTCGATTTTTACGGCTCGGACACGGTCACGCTGAATCCTGCTTCAAGCATCGTGGTTGGATTCACTTACTACTATTATCCGCGCGCTGACCTCAACGCGGGGCTCTACCGCTCGACCTTTGAACCCAACATCGCCTTTAACTACACGTTGGCGGGTTTGAAGCTGACGCCGAAATTGTACTGGGATTTCATGCTCAAGGGTCCCACGTATGAATTCACGGCCGCGTATGCTGTTCCGTTGAAGGAAATCGGCACGGAGCTCGATTTCTCGGCAGTGGGCGGAACGTACCTGGTGAATGATGCCAGCCGGAATTTTTCTCCGGCGGTGAAGGCGTGGGGCAATTACTGGCTTCTCAGCGCGGCCGCTCCGTTCCAACTGACCAAGGAATCCAAGCTGACGGTGGGCTTCGCGTACACCAAAGGCAGCAATGCCTTCGCGAAGCAGGGTTCGTTTCCCAAGAGCTCCATCTCGAGCGCGGTTGGCCGCGGCGTGGTGACGATCAGCTACGCTTACTCATTCTAATTGATCTAGCCTAAGCGTTTTCGTCGTGCGCTTCGAGCGCATCGCTTCTCGGCCCGCGCCTTCACTGGCGCGGGCTGTTTTGTTTTTAATGGCAGGCGGTCTAGTCGTTTCTGGAAATTCCGGCTCGATTTATCCGCGTCGGAAAAGGCACACTCCTCTTCTATGAAAGTTGGTATCGTTGGCGCATCGGGCTATTCCGGCGAAGTACTGGTCAAGCTACTCCTGAATCATCCTCAGGTTGAACTTTCGGCGGTTACTTCGCGCACCCATGCGGGGAAAAACTTAGGGAGCGTCATTCCGTCGGTTCGTGGTGCCGATCATGGTTTGAAATTCGTCGACTCCGACGCCCCCGCTTTGGCCAAGTCCGACATCGGACTCTTTTTCCTGGCCCTGCCTCATGGCGCCGCCGCGATCTATGCGCGGGCGTTGGTGGCGGCCGGCAAACGCGTGATCGATCTGAGCGCGGATTTTCGCATCTCGGAGCTGGCCACCTACCAAAAATACTATGGCGAGCATCATGCGCCCGAATTGCTGGCGTCCGCCCGCTTCGTGCTGCCCGAACTGACGCCGGTAAATTGGAAGACCGAAGCGAAACTGGTCGCGGCGCCGGGATGTTACCCAACCAGTATTTTAATTCCTCTGGTCCCGTTGCTAAAAGCCGGCGTCGTCGCCCGCGATCATATCGTCGTCAACTCTTTCAGCGGAGTCAGCGGGGCGGGGCGGAAATTGGATGAAGCCTATCTTTTTGTGGAACGCGCCGAGAGCGCCAAGGCCTATGGGCTCGTCAAGCACCGTCACCTGGCCGAGATCGAGGAGCAACTGACGCTCCACACCGGGGGGGGCAAAGTCGTCATTCAGTTTAATCCCCATCTCGCGCCGATGCGGCGCGGTATTGCGACCACCATCACGGTTCCGGCCGCGCCCGGCGCGACCATCGAAGCGCTCTACGATGCGTGGCGTGGAGCGTTCAGCGAATCGCCGTTTGTTCAACTGCTGCCGGCCGGTGAAACTCCCGACACCGCGCATGTCGTGGGCACGAACCGCATCGATATCTCCGCGGTGCACGATCCGCGGACCGGTAACTTCGTGCTCACCTCGGCCGAAGATAATCTGGTTAAGGGTGCCAGTGGGCAGGCGGTGCAAATCATGAACCTCTGGTTCGGATTTCCCGAGACCGCCGGGCTCGTTTGATTTATCCGTCGTTAAGTCGCCTTCGTTCAGCTCCGGTAGTCGGCGTTTTCACTCACGTATTCGTGGGTGAGATCGCCCCCGAGCACGGTCGCAGCCGCGTGTCCGTTGCCGGGCGAAACCTCGATCTCGACGCAGCGTTCGTGCGGGGGAAAATCGACCGCCGCGGTAAACACGCCGGCGACCGGTGGGGCGCTGGCGTAGAGTTCCGCCGCGCGGAGATGAGCGACCAGGGCGAGTTCCTTCTCGGGATTCAACTGGAAGACGCCGTCCGCGAAAATCTCCACGCCACCGAGGCGCAGCCTCAACCGCGACAAATCCGTGGTCGGTGCATGGGCGCCCACGTGCTTGCCGATGGCCTGTATGAGCCGGCCCACGTTGGGATCATTTCCCGCCACCGCGCATTTGAATAACGGCGCGTTCACGATCGCTTTGCCCAAGGCGCGCGCGAGTTCCGGGGTCGCGGCATCGCGCACCGTCACGCGAATCACGTGGCGGACGCCTTCACCATTGCGCACGACATCCTCGGCCAGATCGCGGCACACTTGAGTTAACCCACGCTCGAACGCTGCGAGATCGTCACACGGCACGCGGCCCGAAGAAAGGAGCGCAACCGTGTCCGACGTACTCGTGTCGCTATCGATGCTGATGGTGTTGAAACTCGTTTCCACGGCGCGCTGCAGCGCGGCGCGCAATTCCACGCGCGGCACCGCTAAATCGGTTAACAGGTAGACGAGCATCGTCGCCAGGTTGGGTTCGATCATTCCGGCGCCTTTGGCGATCCCAACGATGCTGCCTGCGCCCACGTCGGCCCGGCGAATTTTCGGATAAAGATCGGTCGTCACGATTCCTTCCGCGGCCGGCAAAATCGAATCGCCGGCCAGCGCCGCCACGGCTTGGGGCAATGCGAGGACGATCTCGGCCTCGGGCAAGCTCCAGCCGATCACGCCGGTGGAACTGGGCAGCACCTGCGTGGCGGCGAGTCCGAGTAGGCCGCCGGCGTCCCTGCAAATGCGTTCGGCAGTGGCGACCCCACCAGGCGCGCAGACGTTGGAGATTTTGTTGTTCACGATGATCGCTCCGAGCGTGGGCGCGTCCAGCCGTTGCCGGCCGACGATGATCGGCGCGCCCGGCAGCGCGTTGCGCGTAAACATCGCGGCGAAGTCCGGCGTCGGCCGGTCCAGTGCGATGAGCGTGAGGGTCATCTTCGCGGGCTTGGGTGCTTCACGCGGGACAAATTCAAATCGGGCGGTACCCACGCGAAAACCGGCGGGCAATTTTGCCTGGCGTGCGAGCCACGCGCGATGCGCCGCGCGGTCGGTGAAAATTAATTGAGTGCTGGCCACGGCCAAGGAGTGGTGGCGCGACGCGGCCGAGTGAAGCCGATTTTATGGGCCGGCTTCCATCGATGGAAATATGTCGTGGCCGTGAAAATGTGATGGAAATGGTCGCGCGCTCTGCGTTACTAAATTTATTCCCTCGGAAAACGTGCACGCCTCTTCTCTTTTTTATTCGTCTCGTTCGCTCGATTGTCGCGGGCTTGTTCGCGCATGAACGTCGCAGAAATCACGGCCAAGGCGAAGGTGCTGCTCGAAGCACTGCCCTACATCCAGGATTTTCGCGGTTCAACTTTCGTCGTCAAATACGGCGGAAGTTTCATGGATGATCCTGATCCGGTCGCGCGCACGCGCGTGGCCTACGACATCGCCTTTCTCGCCGCGGTCGGGATCAACGTCGTCGTCGTGCACGGCGGCGGCAAGGCGATCACGAAGGCCATGGAAGGCTCGGGCCTGAAGGCTGATTTCGTTAACGGCTTGCGCGTGACCGACGAGGCCACGATCGCCATCGTGAAAAAAACGCTGGATGAAATCGTGAACAAGGATGTCTGCGACGCCATCGTGTCCGCCGGCGGAAAGCCCAAAGGCCTGCCCGGCGACAGCGTCCTCGTGTGCCAGAAACTTACGGTGGATGATGACGGCAATCCCGTCGATCTCGGCTTCGTCGGTGAAGTCACCGAGGTGAAGGTGAAATTAATAAAGAAGGAAATCGCCGACGGCTTCATCCCGGTAATTTCGCCGGTCGCCGAAGGCTACGACGGCAAGCCCTACAACGTGAACGCGGATCTGGTCGCGGGCCGCGTGGCCAGTGCGCTCCGCGCGCGGCGCCTGGTGTACATGAGCGACGTCCCCGGCCTGCTTTCCGCTCCACCTGATCCCGCCTCGCTTATTTCCACGCTGAAAATTAGCCAGGTCGACGGATTAAAAGAAAAGGGCGTCATCGACAAAGGCATGCGCCCGAAAGTTGGCAGTGCGGTGCGCGCCCTTGAAGAAGGTGTGCAGCGCGTGCACTTCATCGATGGCCGTCTGCCGCATTCGCTGTTGCTCGAGATTTTCACCCACGAGGGCACGGGCACTGAAATTGTGCACGGCTGATTTCTTAATTTTTGAACTTCGAATCCGGATTTTCGATTTAATCGGAGACCACGGCCGGAAATCAAAAATCGAGAATCAATCATCGAAAAATGAGCACTCCCTCCCTTATCCGCACCAGCACCGCGGACCTGTACGATGCCCACGTGATGAAAAATTACGCGCGCGCCGCGCTGACGCTAACGCGCGGCAGCGGCACGCGGGTGTGGGACGACGCGGGCCAGAGCTATCTCGATTTCACCTCGGGTATCGCCGTCAGCGCGCTGGGTCATTGCCACCCGCATTGGGTGGCCGCCATCCAGCGGCAGGCCGCCGAGCTGATTCATACCAGTAATCTTTTTCGTCATCCCAATCAGGCGGAACTCGCACGGCGGCTGGTCGGGTATGCGGGCCCAGGGCGAATTTTTTTCTGCAACAGCGGAGCCGAGGCCGATGAGGCCCTCATCAAACTCGCGCGCTTGCATGGCATGCGCAAAGCCGGCGGCGAAGAATTGAAGTGCTACAAAATCATCGGCGCGAAAAATGCATTTCACGGCCGCATGTTCGGCGGCATGAGCGCGACGCCGCAGGAAAAAATTCAGAAAGGGTTTCGTCCGCTGGTGCCCGGATTTTCGTTTGGCGAGCTGAACAATCTCCAGAGCTTCGCCGATTTAATCGATGACGCTACCGCGGCGATATTCGTCGAATCCATCCAAGGCGAGAGTGGTGTGAATCCCTGCACGCCGGAGTTCCTGCTCGGTCTGCGCCGTCTGTGCGATCAGCACAATCTCCTGCTGCTGCTCGACGAGGTACAGTGCGGGCTCGGTCGCACCGGAAAATTTTACGCCTTCGAACACGCCGGTGTCCGACCCGACGCCATCGCGATGGCCAAAGGGCTGGGCGGCGGTTTCCCGATCGGTGCCATTTGGGCGGGCGAACGCGGCGCTGATCTGTTTCAGCCTGGTTCGCACGGCACGACGTTTGGCGGCACGCCTCTCGCGTGCGCCGCCGGACTCGCCGTGCTGGACGTCATCGAGCGCGAGCAACTACTCGCGCATGTTTCGCAGGCGGGTGCGACGTGGATGCAACAGCTCGGACAACTCATGCAGGATTTCCCGGCGCAGATGGTCGCCGTCCGCGGCCGTGGATTTTTGGTCGGCGTACAAATGGCGAACGACGTCGCGCCATACGTCACGGCGCTGCGCGAGCGTGGTTTGCTGGCGACGCCTTCCGGCGGAAACGTCATCCGCCTGCTGCCGCCGCTGACGGCAACGGCGGACGAATTGTCGAAATCGGTGGAGATTTTCCGTGCTGTTTTGTCGGCCAAGGCTGGGCCGGCATGATTCGAAGGCGGTGCCGCGGATTCGCGGGCGCGAGATCGTTACGTTGCACGCGAATTCGATTCGGGAGTGAGCGATGCGCTCGGGCGGGTGACGCCACTTTTCACTCGTGCAGTTGGACTAGCCGGGTTTAGTGGATCGTTTTTCCGCCATGAAACACTTCCTTAAGGAGACGGACTTCAAGCCGCATGAACTCGGTGAAGTTTTCGCGCTCGCCCGCAAATTCAAGGCGCAGCGCGGCCAGCAGGCATCATCCGTCCTCGCGGGGCAGACGTGGGCGATGATTTTTTCCAAATCGAGCACGCGCACCCGGGTTTCATTTGAGGTCGGGATTCACGAGCTCGGCGGCAACCCTCTTTTTCTCAACAAAAACGACATTCAATTGGGCCGCGGGGAATCGCTGGAGGACACCGCGAAGGTGTTGTCGCGTTTCGTCCATGGGTTGATCGTGCGAACCTTCGATCACAGCGAAGTAGAGCGGTTGGCCGCGGCGGGCTCTTTGCCGGTGATTAACGCACTCACGGATTTTCTGCATCCCTGCCAGATTTACACGGATGCCTTCACCATGGCCGAGCGTTGGGCGCCT
This sequence comes from uncultured Opitutia bacterium, assembly GCA_903919985.1. Classification (GTDB taxonomy): domain Bacteria; phylum Verrucomicrobiota; class Verrucomicrobiia; order Opitutales; family Opitutaceae; genus Tous-C4FEB. The sequence goes on from CAIXKG010000159.1 coordinate 15,201, forward strand.
CCTGGCGGCGATTTGGTGGCCTCGTTGCGCGGACGGAAAATCGCTTTCCTCGGTGACACGGCCTGCAATATGCCGAACTCGTGGATTCTAGGGGCGAATCTATTCGGGATGAAAATCGCGCTCTCCGGTCCGCCCGCATTCGCGCCGGGGGCGGAAATCCAGGCTCAGCTAAAAAAAGAAGGTTTCCCGGCGAACTCTTACCAATTCACGACCGATCCGTACGAGGCCGTGCGTGATGCGGACGTGGTTTATACCGATGTTTGGGTCAGCATGGGCAAAGAAGAAGAAAAGGCGGAACGCATCCGGCAGATGTCGCCCTTCGCCGTCACCGCGAAATTATTTGCGGCCGCCAAGCCGGACGCGCTGTTCATGCATTGTCTGCCGGCCCATCCGGGCGAGGAAGTCGAACAGGCCGTACTCGATAATCCGCGTTCCATTATTTTCGACCAGGCGGAGAACCGGCTGCACATGCAGAAGGCGATCATGGCCGTGCTGGCGCAATCGGCGCGGCGGCAATAATTTTTTGGACCGAGCATGGACGCGACGAGACGTGAACGAAGCCCGCAACCCCGGGCGGGAATGCGTCGCACGCTCCGATCATTCGCGTTGATTCGCGTCCATTCGCGGTTTCCCTTCCGTACCTTCTCTCCATGAAAATCGTCCTCGCATACTCTGGCGGTCTCGACACGTCCGTCATCGTCAAATGGCTCAAGGAAACATATGACGCCGAAATCGTCACGTTCGCCGCGGATGTCGGCCAGGAAGAAGAGCTCAAGGGCCTCGATAAAAAAGCGCTGAAGACCGGCGCTTCGAAACATTACACGCTCGATCTGGTGGAGGAATTCGCGCGGGACTTCATCTATCCGATGATTCGTGCCAACGCGATTTACGAGGGCCAGTACTACCTCGGAACTTCGATCGCGCGCCCGCTGATCGCCAAGGCGCAGGTCGACATCGCGAAGAAGGAAAAAGCGGACACGGTCGCGCACGGCGCCACCGGGAAGGGCAACGACCAATGCCGCTTCGAGCTCACCTACATGGCGCTCGCGCCGCAGTTGCAGATCATTGCGCCGTGGAAGATCGAGGCGTACCGCGAGCTTTTCCCCGGCCGCGCCGAGATGATCGCCTACTGCGCGAAGCACAAAATTCCGGTCGAGGCTTCGCTGAAGAAGCCGTATTCGATGGACCGAAATCTCCTCCACATTTCCTACGAGGCCGGAATTCTCGAAGATCCTTGGTTCGATCCCACGACAGAGGCGAACAAGGGCATGTTCAAACTTTCCGTCTCCCCCGAAGACGCGCCCGATAAGCCAGAGTACGTTGAAATCGATTTCGTGAAGGGCGATGCCGTGGCAGTTAACGGCAAAGCGCTCACCCCCGGCGGCGTACTCAAGGTGCTCAATAAACTCGGCGGCAAACACGGCATCGGCCGCGTCGATCTCGTCGAAAACCGGTTCGTCGGCATGAAGTCGCGAGGCGTGTATGAGACTCCGGGTGGGACGATCCTCATGCAGGCGCACCGGCAAGTGGAGTCGCTCACACTCGACCGCGAGGTGCTGCATTTGCGCGACGGTTTTATCCCGAAATACGCCGAGCTCGTTTACAACGGCTTCTGGTTCGCGCCC
>CAIXKG010000160.1 GCA_903919985.1 uncultured Opitutia bacterium
AAACTGATTCCTTTGCCGGCGGCGCGCTGGACGTTGCTGGCGGCATTCAAGACGGAGCCCGATGCGTTTCGCGCGGTGCGCGCGCTCTTTCGCGAGCGGGTGCAGCCGGCGATCTGTGAATTTCTCGATCGATATTCCGTGCAGTGTGCGGAGCGGGCGACGGGCGTGACGATTTTTGAAGGACAGCCGGGGCGGCCGGTGCTGTTGATCGAACTCGCCGGAGCGGCGAGTGAAGTGCGCGAGGTGAAAAAAACCGTGCTGGCCTGGGCGGCGAAGCATGCGCTGGCGCACCGGGCGGCTAAAAATCGCGATGAAGCCGAGGCGCTCTGGACGGTTCGCCGGAAATGTTCAGGCGCGATGTTTGAACTGGGCGACGCGAAGTTGAACGAAGACATCGTGGTGCCGCTGCGGAACTACGAAAAATTCGCGCGGTTTCTCGAGGCATTGCGGAAAGAATCGAAGCTTTCGATTCCGACGTTTGGGCATCTCGGCGACGGAAATCTTCACGTGAACATCATGTATCACAAAGCGAACCCGATCGAGGTCCGCGCGGCGGAAAAGGCGGTGCAGAAATTGATGGAGACGGTGGTGGCGCTCGGCGGAGCGATCTCGGGCGAGCACGGTATCGGGCTCGCGAAGACGCCGTTCTTGCGGCTGCAGCATTCGCCAGCGCAGGTGAAGGCCATGCAGGCGGTGAAGCACGCGCTCGATCCGAACGGGATCTTCAATCCGGGGAAAATGTTCGAGGTGTTCGAAGTCTGGAAGCACGCCCGCATGGACGTGAAGTTACCCTGGGATCATAAGTAGGCCGGGTCCTAAGGCGCCGGTCGGTTATAACGTCTGCGCTGAGTCGCAGGCCGGCAGCGTTCGCGGTACTAAATATCTTTTTCGGGTTGCTACCCTTGCCGCAAGCGGGGGGACTCGCGATTCGACGCGTGATATTTTCCCCGAAGATTTTTAAGCAGCGAAGCTGGTGGGCGCCGTTGCTGCTTGTCGCGATCGGATTTTTTCTGCGCGCGGCTTATTACCACGAAAACTACGGGCACCCGGATGAGACGATCACGTTTGAAGTCGTCAACGCCATGCGCCGCACGGGGGACTTGGACACCAATTGGGCCAAGGCCAATCTCGAGCCGGGACTGCGCTACGATCAGTACAATTTTTCGTCCCACCTCTACGCTACCTATTTTTTCTATCGTTGCGTAAAACTGATCCCGGGCCTCGCGGACTGGCGTTCGCTCAACGAGGGTTTTTGGGTTTGCCGCTTTTTCTCCGTGCTGCTGGCCACGGTTGCCGTCTGGCAAACGTGGCGTCTGGCCCGGCGGGTGGGGGGTGAACTTGCGGCGTGGATGGCCGCGATACCCATGGTTTTCTCGCTCTTGATGATCCAGGACGCCCACTACATGAGGGCGGAGTCCTTTGTGACCGTCCTCACGCTCGCGGCTGTGAGTTTATGTCTGCCAACGCGGCGGCAGCTGCGCTTCGCTGAAATCTTCGGAGCCGCCGTGCTCGTGGGCGTGCTCGTGGCCTGCAAAATCTCGATGTTGGCCCTGATCTGGCTCCCGCTCGTGTCCGTAGCGGCGACGTTCGGCGATGGGCCGCCGGGAAAGTTCGGAGCGCGCGCCGCTTGGGCCGGGCTGGCGACCCTCGGTGGCGCGAGCCTAGGATTTTGCTTGGGTGCGCCGGGGGCCGTGCTGCACCCCGCGGCCTTCTGGAACGGAGTCGAGCGCCTCACCCATCAGTACGCGGGGCTGCACCCACCTTACAGTCATTGGGCGGGCGGGCCCGTGGCCGACATGATGGCGGGATATTTCCGCTCAACGCTCGGTTGGCCAACCGTGTTGGCGGGACTCGGCGGCGCCGCGATCTTGCTCGTGCGACGCAAGTGGGCGGAATGGTTGGTGCTCGCTGGGCCGGTGGTACTTTTCGCCGGCTATTTTGCGACGAGGTCGGTCTTCTTTGAGCGCAACCTCAGCCACGTGCTTCCGCTGTTTTTCGTGCTCGCCGGGATGGGCGCGGCCGCCCTCATCGAAGGCGTCGGCCGGTACCGGCCACAAGCCGTCACGTGGGTGGCAATCGGTTTGGGCCTGGCGATGGTCGCCCGTCCCGCGGAGCTCACCCGGCGGTTGTTGTGGATCGAATTTTCGCAACGGGGCGCGGTGCAGCACGAGGCGTTCGAAGCCGACATCAAGGCGCGGTTTCCCGGCGCCGCGTGGTGGACGGAAGCGTTGCTCAACTCCGAGCCGATCGAACGAATGGCGGCGCATTTTAAAGCGGGGGGCGCGCCGATCCTGCTTTGCCAGATCAACTATCACGACGAATGGACGGCGCATATGAGCTCGATTTTCCGCGAACGCTTCGAAGCTGAGCTGATAGCGGTAGACCCGAGCAAGTTTGCCGATGTCCCGGGTTGCACCCTCCACACCTACAACAGCTCGACGTGTAGCTATTATCTGGTGCGCGGGCTGCGTCCGGGCGCCGCGCACTGACGCGCGTGGTTAAATTCGCCTGGATGGATGAGGCGCGGGCTCTAAGCCAGCCCACGGCGGGGGCTTCGGAGCACTCGCGAGCGAGCTGACCTGGCAAAACCCAATTTGCAGACGTTGCCTGGCGCAAATTTTTCCGTTTGCCCGCGTTCGCGCCGGCCGCACACAATGACTCTTTCATGTATCTCAAGGCCCTAAAATTGCACGGGTTCAAGTCCTTCGCCGATCCTTCCACGCTTCGTTTCGAGCCCGGGGTCACCGCGGTCGTCGGCCCCAATGGCTGCGGCAAATCTAACATTGCCGACGCGATCCGCTGGGTGCTGGGCGAACAGAGCGCCAAGGCCCTGCGCGGTGGAAAAATGCAGGACGTGATCTTCGAGGGCGCGGACACGCGCAAGCCGGCCCAGATGTGCGAGGTGTCGCTGCTTTTGACCGAGTGCGAGGCCCAGCTTGGCAGCGAGTTTCACGAAATCGAAATCACGCGGCGGGTGTACCGCGACGGCCAGAGCGAGTACGCGTTCAACGGGCAGGCCTGCCGGTTGAAGGATATTCAAAAACTGTTCATGGACACCGGGGTGGGCCGGACGAGCTACTCGATCATGGCGCAGGGTCAGATCGACCAGATCCTTTCCTCGAAACCCGAGGAGCGTCGCGCGGTATTCGAGGAAGCGGCTGGTATCACGAAGTATAAAAGCCAGCGCCGCGAAGCGCTCGGAAAACTCGCGTTGACCGATCAGAATCTCGCGCGTGTGGCCGACGTGGTCGGCGAAGTGAGCCGCCAGATCGGCAGCCTGCGCCGCCAGGCCGCCAAGGCCATGCGCTACAAACGCATTAACCACCGCCTCCGCCATCTCAGTCTGGCGTGGAGCGGTTTTCACCACACGCAACTCACCGCCACGCTCGGCGCCCTCGAAAGCAAAGTCGCCGCGCTGCGCGCCGAGGCCGACTCCCGCCGTGCCCATCGCGAAACGGAAGAAGCTGCGCTCGACGAAAAGAAGCTCCAGCGCAGCCGGCTCAATCAACGCGTCCAGGACGCGCAGCAAGCCGTCTACGATGTCCGTTCCCAGAAAGAGGCCGCGGAAAACGCCGCCAATCTGGCCACGATCCGACGCAACGGCATCGAGGACCGGCTCGGTTCGTCCCGCGCTAATTTGGGTGAACTTGAAATGCAGTTGCGGGAAGTAGCCGCGCAGGTCGATTCCGGCGCTCAGGACAAACAGATGCAGCTCGGGCTGCTCGGCAGCAGCGACGCGGTGTTTCAGCAGCGCAACCGCGATCAAACGGTGGTCGAGGGGGAATTGACCCATCTTGAGCAGGAGATGCAGCAGCTGAAGTTTCAGCTGCTCCAATTCGAGAGCACCGTGGCCCGCCTCCGCACCGATTGCTCCGGCTACGAGGTCGACCAAAAGACCAGCGCACATCGCCACGAAGCGTTGGCGCAAGCACTCGAAGGTGTGCGTCAGGAGCAGACTGGCGCGGCGCAGGTCGCGGCCGAATTGGATGTTCGCGCCGAGGAATCGCTCGCCGAAAAATCGCGGGCGAACAACGAATCGGCCGCGGCGCAGCAGGCGATTACCGATCTCACGCACGAATTTCGCGAGGCCCAGCGAAAACTTTCGGAAATCGACCGGCAGCTCGCGCAGCGCGCCGCCCGCTTGAAGCTTCTCCAGCAGCTGCAAGAGCGCTGGGAGGGTTTCGGCGAGGGCGCCAAGGCCGTGTTGCAAGGCCGGCTCGATGGCGCACTCGCGGGCGCGAAAGCCTGGCCGATCACGCACGGGCTCGAGGTAAAACCCGAATTCGGCAAAGCGATTGAAGCGATCCTCGGAGCCGCCGCGGAGGCGATCAGTGTGACCGATCTCGGCACGGCCCAGCGGATCCTCGCGCAACTCGAAGGCGAGCAGATTGGTTCGGCCATCTTGCGCGTCACGGATTTCGGCGTTCGTCAGGAAGCGGCCTACGAATTGCCCGCGGGCCTAGTGCCGGCGTCGGTGGCGGTGGGCTCCGACGAGAGCGGACACGCGGCGCTCGCCCTGTTCGGAAGTTGTTACATCGCGGACGATCTCGGAGCGTTTCTCGAATTCTGGCGGGCCAATCCGGGCTTTGCGTTTCTCGCGGTCGCGACGCGTAAAGGCGATCTCGTGGACCGGCGGGGCTTAATCTACGGCGGACATCACGGTGCGAAGAAATCGTCCAATAGCATCGTGCAACGTGAAATCGACCTGCGCGAAACGGCCCGGGCCCTAGCCGAGGAGCAAAAGGCGCACGACGAACAAAAATCGGTCATCGACGCGATTAACACGCGCCTGGCTGAAGCGGAGCAGACGATTGAAAGATGTCGCGCCGACGTGCTCACCGCGACGCAAACCCTCGCCGCGGTGCAGGCCGAGCAGCGTAACGCGCAGAAAAACGTCGACGACGTGGCCAACCGGCTGCGGCGGATGGAGGGTGAATTAGTTTCGCTCGAGCACGCGCGCAACGAAGCTCACGCGCGCTGGGAAAAAGCGCAGGCGGGACTCACCGTGGCGGAAACGGCCGCGGCTGAACAGCGGGAGCGCATCGCCCAATGCGAGCGTCGCATCGGCGAACTCCGCACCGAGCGCGACGTGAAACGCGATTCGCTCGCCCAAGCGCGCCTCGAACTCGCGGAACGCCGCCAAAAAGTGGAGGTGCTCGACCGCGGTCTCGGCGAAATGGAACGCCGTCGGCAGCAACTCGGCGAGTTGTTAGTGCAGCGTCAGCAGGAGATCGAGACGTGGACCGAGCAAGTTGGCGAACTCGCCGTCGATTCCGACACCCAGCGCAGCCGTTCCATTCAGTTGGCGGAAACCTTGGTTGTCGCGCAGGAACAGGTTGAGAAAATCCGGGGCGAACTCGCCGCACTGGAAATTGAAATTAACCGGCTCGAGTCGGCGCAGCATTCGCTGCGCGCGGAATCAGAGTCGGCCACGGGCCAACTCGCCACCAACGAAATCAAGCTCGCCGGGGACCGTCAGCGCGCGTTGTTCATCGCCGAGGAAGTTACCCGGGAATTTCAAGCCGACATCGCGAGTCTCGATTGGAAACTTTTGCTGTGGCGCTCGGATGACGAGCCGGAGGGGGTGCAGCCGCTCGACCTCGACGAAGAAGATGATGAGACGGAAAACAAGACCGAGGCCGCGGGCGAAGACGCCAGCGCCGTGAAACGCCGCCGGAAACCCAAAGGACCCAAGCCCGAGCCGACGGCCGAGGATCTGGCCGCGCTTGATAGCACTCAGTGGGACGGGACCAAGGCCGAGATCGACGCGTTGCGCGCGCGCCTGAACGGCATGGGCGCGGTCAACCTTGTGGCGATCGAGGAATACGCCGAGCTGAAGCAGCGGCACGATTTCCTGCGCGCCCAAGTCGACGATCTCACCAACGCAAAGACGGAACTCATCAAGGCGATCGACGAGATCAACCAGACCTCGCAGCAACAGTTCGCGGTGACGTTCGAGCAGATCAAAAAGAACTTCGAGTATACGTTCCAAACGTTGTTCGGCGGGGGGCGCGCGGCGCTCGAGCTGATTCTCACCGACGATATTCTGGAGAGCGGCATCGAGATCGTGGCGCAGCCGCCCGGTACGAAACTGAAAAGCATCACGCTGTTGTCGGGCGGACAGAAAACGCTCACCGCGGTCGCGCTGCTCTTCGCACTCTACATGGTGAAGCCTTCGCCGTTTTGTTTGCTCGACGAGTTGGATGCTCCGCTCGACGAATCGAACATTGGCCGCTTCACGGAGCTGTTGAAAAAATTCGTGGGCGAGTCGCAGTTCATTATTATCACGCACAACAAGCGCACCGTTTCGGCGGCGAGCGCGATTTACGGCGTGACGATGGAAGAGCGGGGTGTGTCGCGGACGGTCTCGATGAAGTTCAATCCGGAGCGTGGTGAACCTGAAGTGTACTCGCAGAACATCGCGGAAGCGGTCACCGGCGCGCGTCCGTCAGCGGCATCCGTTTGATGCCGGCGAAATCCATCGGAAGTCGAAAAGTTTTCGTCTCACTCGCCTCCATTAGCTTTTAGGGCGATTTAGCCAAAAGCGCAGCCGCGAGCGGCGTAGCGGCAGGCGTCCCTGCGGCCAAAATGGGGACGCCAATCCCGGCGGGCCGGGACGCCCGGCCGCCCTATGAGACCGCCGCGGAAAAAATAAATCGCGCCGACTTGGTTCGCCGCGATGAAAGCGCGAGGAGACGTGAGTGTTCAATCGGTCGCCCTCGACAAAACGACGGCGGCACGTACTTTCGCGCGATGAGTTTAGACTGGAAGGTCGCGAAGACCTACAAGGACATCCTTTATCACAAAGCCGACGGCATCGCGAAGGTGACGATCAACCGGCCCGCCAAGCGGAACGCCTTTCGCCCGGAGACGATCATGGAGATGCACGACGCGTTCATCGACGCGCGCGAGGATCTGAGCGTGGGCGTGGTTTTGCTCACAGGCGCGGGCCCGCACACCGACGGGAAATTCGCCTTCTGCGCCGGCGGCGACCAAAGCGTCCGTGGTCACGCGGGGTATGTGGGGGGCGATGGCGTACCCCGGCTCAACGTGCTCGATCTGCAGAAACTGATCCGCTCGATGCCGAAGGTCGTGATTGCCCTCGTCGCCGGCTACGCGATCGGCGGCGGGCACGTGCTGCACCTGGTTTGCGATCTGACCATCGCGGCCGACAATGGCATTTTCGGGCAGGTTGGCCCCAAAATGGGCAGCTTCGACGGCGGATTCGGTTCGAGTTATCTGGCGCGGATCGTCGGACAAAAGAAAGCCCGAGAGATCTGGTTTCTCTGCCGCCAATACAGCGCAGCCGAGGCATTGGAAATGGGCTTGGTCAACACCGTGGTGCCCGTGGCCGAACTCGAAAACGAGGGCGTCAAATGGGCGCAACAGATTCTGCAACACAGTCCACTTGCGATTCGCTGCCTCAAAAGCGCGTTCAACGCCGAGCTCGATGGCCAGTCCGGTATCCAAGAACTCGCCGGTAACGCGACGCTACTTTATTATATGAGCGAGGAGGCGAAGGAGTTTCACTCCGCGCAGCGCGAGAAGCGAAAGCCTGAGGCCCGGAAATTTCCCTGGTTACCGTAAAGGGATTTCGAAAAGGGCAGGCCGCGTTAAGTTTAACGCGCCGGCTGGATGCCGCGCGCGCAGTGGCTAGACCGATTTAAGCAAAGGCGTGGCCGGCGACGAGGACGCCGAACCCGGCGGGCCGAGACGCCCGCCGCTACACCATGCGGCGGCGAAAAAACTTAGACCGCTCGGAAGTCGCAGCGGCGGATGATTGATCATGGGCCCTGTTTTCGCGTTATTACGCGGGAAACGGTACACTGAGTTTTTCCGCCCACGGAGCGAGGCCGGGCATGATTGTGGGATAGAGTTCCACTCCCTGCGCGAGCTGCGTCGCGCGGCGCCGTAGACCCGATTCGCCCGGCAAGCGCACGCGCTCGAATCCCTCGCGCGGAGGCGTGGAGCGACAACGCTCGGCGAGCGCAGCCGTTTGCCGCTGAAAATCAGCTTCCCCGCCGAAGAGCCGAGGGTCGAAAACCTGCACGCACACGGCGGCGCCCCAACCTTCAGGCGGGTCGGCGCGGCCAAAACCCGCGAGCGCGCTGGTCATGGTTTCGACGAGCAGTCCGAGCGCATAGCCCTTGTGTCCGTGGTCGGCGCCGCCGATCGGCAGGAGCGTTCCTGGCGGCGTGGAAAATAAAACCGCGGGATCGTCGGAAACGCGGCCGGCCGCATCGACCGCCCAAGGACCGGGAAATTTTTTGCCCTCCTTGAATAGCCGGTTGCTGAGTCCGTTCGTCGTGACCGACATTGAAACATCGAGGATCACGGGATCGCCGTCACCCGTCGGCCAGGCGGCCGCGAGCGGGTTCGGCGTGTAAACGCTGCGCCGCCCGCCGTACGGAGCGACGCTGCTCAGGGCCGGATCGGAGCAGGTGAGGATTACGAGAAAGCCGAGGTCCGCGACGCGCTTAAGGTACGCGGCGAGGCAGGCAATGTGATGACTGCGCCGAATCACCACCGTGCAGGTGCCGTTAATTTTCGCCCGGGCCATCGCGAGGTCGAGCGCACGCACGGTGAGCCACGGCCCGGGGAGTCGCTGGCCATCCCAGGTGACGGCCGCGGGGAAATCGGCGAGCACGCGGGGTTCGCCGGTTTTCGTCATCGCCCCTTTTGCGAGTTCGCCGAGATAACCGGGCAGCAGTTGCAAGCCATGCGTCTGGTGTCCGAGTAAATCGCCCTCGACCAGAATCCCCGCGACCGTCTGCGCTTTGTCGGCATCGAGGCCGCTTTTTTCCAGCAGGGCGGCGGCGAACGCGATCAGATCGGCGGCGGGGTAACGCGGGGACATGGCGGCACGAGGCTTGAGAGCGGTTTAACTTTTTCCGTGGTCGTTGAAGGTATCGGCAGGCGTCTTTGTCTGCCGGGTTCGGGGTCTTCGTTTGGGCAGGTAGCGACGCCTGCCGAAATTTCGTTAGCGACTAAGTATTTGGTTAAACCGCCTTAGTCCGCGCGCTGAGAGGCACGACGCGGGCCGAAGCACCGCGCTGCTCCAGTATAAATTACTTCCCGAGGCTCTTCCTGAGATCGTCGAGCTGGCCCGCGCTGCCGAGGAGGACGTTGCGACTCGCGATAAACTTCGCGTATTCCTCGATGAAGATTTTGCCGGGCGGACGGAAATCGAAATCGCCGGGCTTATCGCGGAAATACTCGCGGTGGACGCGGGTCCACACGAGGCGACCGTCGGTGTCGATGTTGACCTTGGTCACACCGCGCGTGGCGGCGGGAAGGTATTCGTTGACGTCTACGCCCATCGAGCCGGCGATTTTACCGCCGGCGGCGTTGATGCGGGCGACTTCGTCCTGCGGTACCGAGGAGGAGCCGTGCATGACGAGTGGGAAGCCGGGCAGCCGCGCCTTGATTTTCTCGAGCACGTCGAAGTGGAGGGACTGTTTACCCTTGAATTTGAAGGCGCCGTGGCTCGTGCCGATGGCGCAGGCTAGTGAGTCGCAGCCGGTCTTCTTCACGAAATCCTCGGCCTCGAGCGGGTCGGTGAGGCAGGCGTTACCTTCCTCGACTTTGATATCTTCCTCGACGCCGCCGAGCATACCGAGTTCGGCCTCGACGGAAATGCCCTTCGCGTGCGCCTTCTCCACGACGCGCTTGGTGATCGCGACGTTCTCATCGAACGGATCGTGGGAGGCGTCGATCATGACGGAGCTAAAAAAGCCGGAATCGATGCATTCGTAGCAGGTCTGTTCGTCGCCGTGATCGAGGTGGACGGCGAAAATGGCTTCGGGGAAAATCTCGCCCGCCGAGCGAATGATGGCCTCGAGCATGCGCTTGTCGGTGTATTTCCGCGCGCCCTTCGAGATTTGGATGATAAACGGAGCCTTGGAATCGATGGCGCCTTTAAAGAGGCCCATCGCCTGCTCGGCGTTATTGATGTTATAGGCGCCGATGGCGTATTTGCCGTAGGCGTGTTTGAAGAGCTGCGCGGTCGTGACGATCATGGTAACAGGAGGCGTTGAGAGAGCGAGGGACGGTAGTTAGCTGCGGATTGCACCGACAAGCGGATTCTGTGCCTGACGGACGGAAATGTACGAGGGCCTCTGAAACGGTGAGTTCGCTGTGGCGGGATAGCTGGGCCAGCGGTTTTCGACTCCGGGCGCGCGAGGCCTCACTCGGACGCGTTAGTTCATCGTCGGTATAGAACGGACCTTTGGCGGGTTTTCGGAACCCGGCCAAAGGTCGGGTCGACCGACTCACGCTGAACAGGAAGGGCCCACCAGAGGGCTGGGTATTCCCAAGCGAACCTACCGCGGCGGAAATTCGAATTCGGCCTTTTTCTTGTCTTTCGAAAGCACAAGATAAGCGCTGAAGGTCGAACCGCGTTTCGAAACGAGATCGTCGATCAGGCCGGTGCGACCGTCGGTCACGAGCCGCTCGATTTCCTCGACGGGCAGCTCCTTCTGACAAAGGACGCGCTTCACCTCGAACACCGGGCGCAGACTGCCGTCCGCCTGCGGCTTCGTGACGAGAAATGCATCCGCCGTCAGCCAAAGCTGTCCGTCGTGAAGTTTGCTCTCGATGAGTTTTTGCGCCTTCGAGAAATCGACCGGCACCTTGGCTTTCCGTTCGATGGTTTTGCCGTCTTTGCCGACGCGCGGTTTGCGCGGCGGGAACTCCCAGGAAAATTTTGCGCCGGAGCGAACAAGGAACGCGTCGAAGGGGCGGCCCTTTTTCGAAATGAAGCTCTGAATAAGATCTGTCTTCGACTGTGAAACGAGCTGGATGGCGATTTCGCGGGTGATCGGCTTTTGGCACATGAGTCGGCCCACGCTGAAGGTCTGTTCGTAAACATCGCCGTTCTTTTCGCGGAGCACGTAGCTGGTCGGCGCTTCGCAGAGTTCCGCGCCAGTCTTGGGGTCAGTCCAGAACGCCGTGAGCTCGGAGATCACGAACTTGTTGCCAAAATCGAGGTCGACGCGGCGTTTGCCTTCGTGCTTGGGATCGTCGGCCAGCACGAGTTTCGCCGGGAAACGATTGCCCGTACGCGGGGAGACGAAGCCGTCGAGCGGTCCGATTTCACCGTTTGTGACGAGCTGTTTAACCTCGGCCTCCTCCAGCTTTCGACCGGTGACAACTTTGTACACCATCAGGATCGCGTCCTGCGATTTGTAGCCGCGGAGGGTTTCGAGCATCGGTTTGCCGTCGGTCGGCGAAATGATATCCGTCACGCGCGCAGCGGAATCGTCCTCCTCGAACGTCTTCGTGCGATCGACGATGCCTTTGGTCACCTCGACGATCTCGGCCATGAATTTGTCGCGCGGAAATTTTCCCTGCTCCATGAGGCGGAGTTTCTGTTCCCACTCGCCGGTCATGTCGGGTTTCGTGAGGGCATCGGCTTTGACCGCTGTGAGAAACTGCAGGAGGGACTCCGCCTTGGGCGTCGGCACGAGTTCGCGTTGAGCGCGCTCCATGTATTTCTGATTGATGAGACCTTCGACCGTGTCGGCGCGCGTCGCGGGGGTGCCGAGCCCGCGCTCTTTCATCGCTTCGGCCATGTCTTCGTCGTCGACCAGTTTGCCCGCGCCTTCCATGGCGGAGAGCAGCGTTGCCTCGGTGTAGCGTGGCGGCGGCTTCGTGAATTCGGCGTGGAGCTTGGCGTCGGTCGTCGGGGCTTTGGCCTTATCCTCGGCGGTGAGCGCGGGCAGCGCCTTGGAATCGGGCGAATCTTCGTCGACGGTATTCTTGCCGTAGACCGCGAGCCAGCCGGGGGCTGTAAGGACTTTACCCTCGGTTTTGAAGTCGTGACCGGGCGCAACGGTGCTGGTCCGCGTGGTCACGTCGAACTCGGCCGATGGATAAAATGTGGCGACGAAACGCCGGGCGATCATATCGTAGACCTTGGCCTCCATCTCATCGAGATTCTTGGGCTCGGTGGTGGTCGGAATGATCGCGAAGTGATCCGAGATCTGAGCATTATTAAAGATGCGCTTGTTGGGCCGCAGCCAGCCGGCCTCCAGGACGTGCGCGGCGTGCTTGCCGAGATCGCCCTGCAGGTTCCCGAGCGTTTCGCGGCAGGTGGGAATGTAGTCCTCGGGCAGCGCGCGCGAATCGGTGCGGGGATAAGTGATGACCTTGTGGCGCTCGTAGAGGGCCTGCGCCACTTGGAGCGTGCGACGCGCCGGCAGACCGAAGCGGCCGTTGGCCTCGCGCTGGAGCGTGGTCAGATCGTAAAGGCGAGGCGCGGTTTGCGTGGCCGATTTTTTTTCGTCGGTGACGCGTGCCAGTGGCTGGCCCTGACAGGCGGCGAGGACGGCCTCGCCCAGCGCCTGTTCCCAAATGCGGTCGATGCGGTCGTGTTCGTCATCGGCGGACTTTTTGAAATTGGCGCGCTGGTAAACGCCTTCGTAGCTGCCCTTCGCGATCGTGAATTGGGCGGTCACGCGCCAGAATGCGCGAGGTTTGAAATTACGGATTTCGAGTTCGCGCGCGAAGATGATGGCGAGGGTGGGGGTTTGCACACGGCCGACGGAGGCGACGTTGCCGGCGCGGGAGCCGAACATACGCTTGGTGAGAGCGCGCGTGCCGTTGATACCGATGAGCCAGTCGCTTTCGCTGCGACAGCGCGCGGCGTCGGCGAGGCCGGCCATTTCCGAGGCACCGCGTAGATTCTTGAAGGCCGTCTCGATGCCGCCCGTGGTCATCGTCTGCATCCACGCGCGCTTAAACGGGATTTTGCTCTTTGTGAGCTGGTAGATGTACGTGAAGATCAATTCGCCTTCGCGGCCGGCGTCGCAGGCGTTGATGAGCAGATCGATGTCTTTGCGGGCGAGGAGCTTTTTGAGATGACTGAAGCGTTCCTTGGAGGCCTCGATCGGTTTGAGGCCAAATTTTTCCGGAACGATCGGGAGCATTTCCAGGCGCCAGAAACCGTATTTTTTGTTGTCGATATCCTCGGGCATCTCGAGTTCCACGAGGTGACCGACCGCGGAGGAGATCACATACTCATCATTCTCATAATGATCGCCGGATTTTGGAATTTTCCCGAGCGCCTTGGCCAAATCCGCCGCGACGGACGGCTTCTCGGCGATGATCAGAGTCTTCATTTATTGACGCGAGCCGTTAGCTGCGTCGCGACGAAGTGCAAGAAATTGTTTTCAGCGAGTGCGGCGTCTCGTGCTTCTTTGCGCCGTCCGGCGGGTTGAAAAATACCAACGTTTGATGCCAGGGCGGACGGATCAAAGCGACCGGGCGATCCGGGAAAGCGCGAGCAATTGCCTGTCGCCCATGACCCGCACTTTAGAGTTGGTCGCGAAGGAGCGGGGAGATTTGGTCTGGTGCTCCGGCGCTGGCGCCAACGGCGGATAAGTGACTAACCAACGCCGCGGCGACGGCGGCCTTGGTGCTCTGCCAGAACGAGGCGGCGTTTTGCGGCGCCCGCGCGCCCGGTGCAATCAGACCGCCACAGCCTTCGGGGTCTCAGCAAGGGCGGCGTCGAGCGATTTTATGAGCGATGCGATCGTCTCGTCGGTTTCGTCGCCCATGTTCGAAATACGGAAGGTCTTGCCCTTGAGTTTGCCGTAGCCGCCATCGATCACGAGCTTGTGCTTCGACTTCAGGATTTTGTTCAGCGCGCCGAGGTCGATGTTTTGCGTGTTGGCGAAACAGTTCAGCGTGACCGAACCGTAGCCTTCCTTCGGAAACAGCGTGAAACCTTTTGAGAAAATGAAGTCGCGCACGGTTTTGTTCAATCGCGCGTGGCGGGCGTAGCGCGTTTCGTAGCCCTCGGCCTTGATGTCTTCGAGTTTCGATTTGAGCGCGTAAATCAGCGGGATGACTGGCGTGCTGGGCGTCATGCCGTTCTCATGATTTTTCTGAAACTCGATCAGGTCGAAATAGTAACCGCGTTCGGGCGATTTGGCGGCGCGGTCGAGCGCGCGTTTCGACGCCGAGATGAGGGAGAGGCCAGGCGGGAGCGCGAGCGCCTTTTGGGAACCGGTGATGAGGATGTCGATGCCGAGTTCATCCTTCTTAATCGGCATGCCGCTGAACGAGCTGACGGTGTCCACGATTGAGATCACGTCGGGGAACTCGCGCAGCACCGCCATGATCGCCGGCAGATCGCTCATGCAACCGCAGGAGGTTTCGTTGTGGATCAGCGTGATTGAATCGTAGGCGCCCGTGGCGAGTTCGCGGCGGATGGCCTCGGGATCGATGGGCTGGCCCCAGTCGAACTTGAGCGCGGTGGCCGGTTTACCGCAACGGAGAGCGACGTCGTTCCACTTGTCCGAGAACGCGCCGTTCATGCAGTTCAACACCTTCTTTTGGGTGACGTTGCGCAGGGCGCCTTCCATCACGCCCCAGGCCGAACTGGTCGAAATATAAACGGGATCCTTCGTGGAAGCGAGGGCCTGCAAATCGGGCTGGATCGAGTTGTAGAGTGCGACGAAGTCGGTGCTGCGGTGGCCGATCATGGGCTGGGCCATGGCGCGAAGCGTTTTTTCCGAGACGGCGATAGGACCGGGAATGAAAAGTTTATAGCTCATAGTTAGCGCGGTGAGGGCTGAAAAACAGTTTACGCGGCGGAGCGCGTCAACCTTCATCGCGGACACCTATTCATGGCGCTTTCCTGGCTGAAGAAAAAATTTCGGGCGTTCGAACTTTACACGGTCGACATCGTGCTCGACCGCCGCGCCGATGCCGGGGCGAGTTTGTACGCCGCGTTTTTGCAGTCGCTCTCCTGGCTGTGGAACGGCGGGGCGCAGTTAAAGCTCTGGCTTTATCGCCACCGGATCTTGCGCGATCAACCGCTCGGCTGTCTCGTCGTCGTGGTCGGCAACCTCACCGCCGGCGGTACGGGCAAGACCCCGGTCGTGGAAAAATTTGCGCGGGCACTGCGCGATCGCGGACGCAAGGTCGCCATTCTTAGTCGTGGCTACAAAAGCAAGACCGCGCCGCTTTGGCAGCGCTGGTGGTTCCAACTCACTCACACCGCCGAGCCACCGCCGCGCGTGGTGAGCGACGGCGAGAAGGTCCTCCTCGACAGCGAGCAGGCGGGCGACGAGCCGTACATGCTCGCGCGCAACCTTCCCGGCGTCGTCGTGCTCGTGGACAAAAATCGCGTCAAATCTGGCGCGTACGCGATCAAACGCTTCGGGTGCGACACCCTGATTCTCGACGACGGATTTCAGTACATGCCGCTCAAGGGCCGGCTTAATCTGCTGCTCATCGACAAAACCAACCCGTTCGGCAACGGCCACCTCCTGCCGCGTGGCATACTGCGTGAGCCGATCAAACATCTGAAGCGCGCGAGCTACGTTTTTCTAACGAAGTCGAACGGCCAGCGCGACACCGAGCTCGAGGCGACGATTCGCGAATACAATCCGTCGGTCGACATCATCGAGTGCGCCCACCGTCCGCAGTATCTGCAACGATTCGGCGTCGCGCCGGACGCGCCGGGCGCCCGCGAACCGTTGGCGTGGTTGAAAGGTCGGCGCGTGTTCGCGTTTTGCGGGATTGCTACGCCCGAAAGCTTCGAGAAATTTCTGCGTGACCTCGGTGCACTCATCATGGAACGCGAGCGTTTCATGGATCACTATCGCTACGAGGAAGAGGACATCGGTGAACTCTTCGCGGCCGCCCAGCGCGCGGGGGCAGAGTGTCTCATCACCACGGAAAAAGATGCGGTTCGGATCGTGGACAACCACACCTGTCCGCTGCCGCTTTATTATTTGCGGCTGGAAATCGACATCATCCGGGGCGCGGCTGACTTCGACGAAGCGGTGGGACGGATTTGTTTTCCGCAGAGCGGCTGAGGAGAATCCTGGGCGAAGCGCTAGAAAAGTTTAACGAAACGCGTAGCCGCAAAAAACGTAGCGGCAGGCGTCCCTGCCTGCCGAAACGACGACGCGGAAGCCCGGCAGGCAGAGACGCCTGCCGCTACACAAAACGGCCGCGAAAAAACTCAATCCGCTCGAGTCGGCCGGATTCGAGCTAGGTCAGCTCGCTTGAGCGCGCCGGAGGGCCCTCGAGCGGACGGCCTACGCACGCACTCGTGCCGAGCGCCCCCTACCGCAGGCGCAGCGTGTGGCGCTCGTCGGCGGCGATGCCGAATTCGAGATGCAGCGCGTCCGACGGGAGCCAGTCCGCGATTTTCTCCGGCCATTCGATCGCCAGACACCAAGGCGGATTCAGGAAATCCTCCACCAACAAGGCCTCGATCTGCGCCGCGGACTCCAGCCGGTACGCGTCGAGGTGGACCAGCGTGCGAGTGGGGCCCCGGTAGACCGAATAAATATTAAACGTCGGGCTGGTGACGTGCCCGGCGATGCCGAAGCCGCGGGCGAGCCCTTGCGCAAACGTCGTCTTGCCCACGCCCAGGTCGCCGTGCAACGCGAGCGTGGCGACCGCGGGTAAAGCCGCGGCGAACGCGGCGGCAATGACCTGCGTCTCGTTGGCCGACGAAGTGCACACACCGGCGCGAAGTTGATCGAAAATGGACACGACCGTGATGGCCGCAAAAAGAGGCTGTCGGAGCAAAAGAATTCAGGCGCCGCGCAAGTTGATCAGGATGGCGATAAAGCAGCGGCTCGAAGTTAGGCCGCGTTATTCCCATCCCGATGGTTTGGCGCCGTGGCCCAGGTGGTCGAAGTCTCAGCGACTCGTGAATGATAGCGCGCCCTACCTTTAAATTTCGCACTTACATCTTCAAATGCTCGTAGCCATGAAACTCGCGCAGATCGAGCGCTGCGGGCGGAAGCGTCCGGACAAAATCTCCGATGCGTGCCAGACGGGTACGCGGAAATTTTTTTCGCCATGCGCGTGTGAAGGCGGCGTGATCCGTCCCGGCCGCGACGGCGAATAGCAGTTCGTAATCCTCGCCGTCGGTGAGGGCCGCGCGCACATCGCTGCCCGGTCGAATCGGCAGTGCTGTGGCGGTGAGCGCGGCTTTCGTCCCGCGCGGCGTGAGGGCGTGGAGATCCTTCGCGAGCCCATCGCTGATATCCATCATGGCGCGAACCTCAGTTCGATTCGCCAGCCAGGCCCCTTCGTCCAGGCGCGGAGTAAATTTGAAATGATGGCCTGAGCGCAGGCTGCCTCCGAGCAGGCCGGTGACGTAGAGCGCATCCCCCGCGCGCGCACCGGTACGCATCACGATGCGGCGCCCGGAAGGGCGGCCCAGCAGAGTTAGACTGGCGGCGACGATGCCGTCGGCTTGGGCGATATCGCCACCGACGATCGCAACGCGGTAACGGCGGGCACACGCGGCGAGGCCGCGATAAAAGTTTTCCAGCCAGGCTAAACTCGTACGCCCATCGAGTGTCAGCGCGAGTACGGCCGTCGTGGGCCGCCCACCCATCGCGGCGAGATCGCTCAGGTTGCGCTTGAGTAATTTTTCGCCGACTGCCCGGGGCGCGACATCATTGTCGAAGTGGCGGCCATAGATCACGGGATCAACCGTGATGAGTTGGCGGCCGCGGGCGGCGGGCAGGACGGCGCAGTCGTCTCCAATCCCAAACGGTGCCCCCGGAGAAGCAGAACCCAGCCAACGGCGGATGGCCCCGACGAGCTTTTCCTCACCGAGGGCGGAAACGGAATCGGCGGTGCGTGACGTGAAGGGGGACATGAAGCGCCAGGGGTCAAAGCCCGCGTGAGACCATTACGCCGCCTGCGGTGGGGCGGGGGCCATTACACGCCAAGCGACGGGGTGAGGGCACCCTGCCCAAAGCTCTAGCCCCCGGCGTTTGAGATTTTGTCGTGATGGTCATCACGTCAGCGATCGATCCCCGAGAGGATAAGCACCACGGTGTTTAAGTTAAAAAGGGCATGGGCGACCATCGTGGTGCCGATCCGTCCGGTGCGTTCGTAGGCGAGGGAAAAAATAATCCCGAGGGCGACGAGCGGCGCAAAGCTGGCAAGGTTGAAATGTAGCGCGCCGAAGAGGCAGGCGGGCAAAAAGAGTGCGGCCCAGCGCGGAAGGCGCGTGCGGGCGTAGCGAAAGATACCCGCGCGAAACAACATTTCCTCGCTGATGGGAGCGACCACAACGGCGAACGAGGTCAGGAACAGAAGTAAGCCGGGCGATTTGGCTTTGGCGAAAAGATCGATGAGATCCTGCTTCTCCGCCGGAATACCGCAGAGCTGGAGCAAGCCCTGCCACGCGAGGCTGACCACGGTCAGGACGGGGATTGAAATCAAAAAAGTCGCAACCCCGGAAATGGCCGGATGCAGCGTAACGAGTGGTTCACTGGGCGGCGGCCGCCGCACGAAAAGCCGAAAAGCGACCATGCCGGCCAGCATGCCAATGTGAACAGACCCGCCCACAAAAATGATCCGCCAATTGGCGTCGATATCTGCGCGCTTGAGCAAATGGCCGGCGCCAATTTGCACCACAAGACCACCGATGATCACGAGCCAAACAAAGAGGAGGAAATCGGAGGCTGCGATATCCCACGCGGCCAGACGGGACGGTTTACGGGCGGTCCGCGCGGCTGGGCTCAGCACGAGACGCCAGAGGATCCACGCGCCGCTAAGCAGGAGTGAGAGTTCGAAGCCGATCGCGATCTGGGTGGAGAGGACAGACATGAAATAAAACGCCGAGTCCGGCGGAAACCGCGCGGCCGCGCAAGCGCGCGGAAGCCGATCGAAGTTGGCGTAAGGCTCGGACGTTAGAGAGAGCGGAACTGAATTCTCCAGAGCTTGGCCGGCGAGGAGACACAAAAATTTCTTATCCTATGTCCACGTCGCGTGGCGCGCTTTCAGCCGCATGGAGAATTCGCCGGAGCCGTCCAACTTTCAGGGCCTTTTCGTGGCCAACGCTCAGAAGCTGCAGCGACTGCAATGAAGGGGCGTGGTCACTGAATCCTGCCGTCGGCGAACACGACGCGGCCGGCTACGATGGTGACCTTCACGCGACCGGTCAGGGTCTGGCCATGCCACGGTGAATTGCTCGATTTGCTCTGCCCGTTCTTGGCGTCGTAGTGCCATTTTTCCGTCGGATCGAAAAGAGTGATATCGGCCGCAGCGCCATCACCGAGTGTGCCGGAAGGGAGTTTGAGGATATCCGCGGGCCGGCGGGTCATGAGGTCGATCACGAACGGGAGCTTGAACTTGTTTTGGCGGACGAGGATTTCGAGCGTAACAGGCAGGGCCGTCTCAAGACCGAGAATACCGTTGGGCGCGAAATCGAACTCCTTGTCTTTTTCGTAGTCGGTGTGCGGCGCGTGATCCGTCGCGACGATATCGATCGCGCCATCGCGCAGGCCGGCGATGATTGCCAGGCGATCCTCCTCGGTGCGCAGCGGAGGATTCATTTTGAAATTGGTGTCGTAGGTCGCGAGCGATGCGTCGGTGAGTGCGATGTGATGGGGCGTCGCTTCAGCGGTGATTTTCGCGCCGCGATTTTTCGCGCGGCGAATGACATCGACCGAAAATTTCGACGAGATGTGTTGGAGATGGATGTGCGCGCCCGTGTACTCGGAGAGCACGACGTTGCGGGCGACGATCAGATCTTCGGCGGCGTTGGGCCAGCCACGGAGACCGAGGCGGGTGGACATGATGCCCTCGTTCATGACCGAGCCCACCGTCATGGAATGGTCCTGACAGTGATCCATGATCGGCAGGTCGAACATCTTTGCGTACTCGCAGGCGCGCCGCATGAGTTCGTTGGACTGCACGCAGTCGCCGTCGTCGGTGATCGCAACGACACCGGCGCGCTTGAGCGAACCGATCGGCGCGAGCGCGGTGCCCTTCATGCCGGCGGTGATACAGCCGGTGGGGAGGACGCGCACGACGGCATCGCGGCGGACGGCATCATTGATGAACTGAATCGTGCCGGCGTTGTCCGCGACGGGTGCGGTGTTGGGCATGCAGACGACCGTGGTGAAACCGCCGGCGGCGGCGGCACGGGAACCGGTGGCGATGGTTTCCTTGTGCGTCTGGCCGGGCTCGCGGAAGTGGACGTGGATATCGACAAGGCCGGGACAGGCGACGAGACCGGTGCCGTCGATTTTTTTCGCGCGCTTCTTATCGGCTGCCGAAAGGGAAGGGACGAGTTTGCCATCGCGAACGAAGAGATCGCCGACCCCGTCGCGTTTGGCGGCGGGGTCAATTACGCGGGCGTTTTGAATCCAGAGGTTAGGCATCGGAAGTCGGAGGAATGGCCACGAAGAGGCACGAGAAGGCACAAAAATCAGAGCGGGTGGGACATGAGATATTTTTCAACAAAGAGGGCCGGTGCCCCGAAATTAATGAGCCGGCCGGTTTCGGGGCGAGACAACCGGAGATAGCCCAGCAATTGTGCGATATGCTGGTCGACGACACTCCGTGCGGCCTTGAGCTCAACGATGAGACGATTCTCGACAACAAGGTCGGCGAAAAACTCTCCCAGCGGCGTGCCATCTTTATCCAAAACGTTCACTGGAAATTTCTGTTGAACGGAAAGCCCGGCCTTCCGCAGTCGATGAGCCAGAGCGTTTTCATCGATCTTTTCGACGTGGCCGTGGCGATGGAAGCGGTGAATGGCGAAACGGGTTTCGCGAAGGACGTCGCACCGTGGGTTGATGGAATATGGGGTCATGCCCTTGGTGTGCTTTCTCGTGCCTCCTCGTGGCCATTCATTCTGCTGGCATAACGTGTTCGGGTTGGCCGCCGGAGCAGAGGTAAAGCACCGCCATGCGAACGGCGATCCCGTTGGTCACTTGTTCCAGGATCACACTGCGCGGGCCGTCGGCGAGTTCGCTGTCGATTTCCACCCCACGGTTGATCGGGCCGGGATGCATGATGATCGCCTTGGGATTCAGCCAGCCCGCGCGGGTTTTGTTCAAACCGAACATACTGGTGTATTCGCCCAGCGACGGAAAATGACCGCTCGACTGCCGTTCATGCTGGATGCGAAGCAGCATCACGACCTCGGCGTCGGCGAGCGCGCTGCGCAGATCGTGCGAAACTTTCACGCCGAGCGCGGTGAACCATTCCGGGACGAGGGTCGAGGGTCCGACCAGAGTGACCGCGGCGCCGAGCTTGGTGAGCGCGTGAATGTTCGAGCGCGCCACGCGGCTGAAAAGAATGTCGCCAAGGATGACGATCTTGCGGCCCCGCAGGCTGCCGAGGTGCTCGATCATGGTAAACGTGTCGAGGAGACCCTGCGTCGGATGCTCATGTGCGCCGTCGCCCGCGTTGATGATCGGGATGTCGAGGAGGCGCGAAAGGTAAAGCGGCGAGCCGGCCGCGGCGTGCCGGATGACGATCATGTCGGCGCCGAGCGCGCGGATGTTTTCCGCGGTGTCGCGCAGGGTTTCGCCTTTCGTCGTGCTGGAGCTGGCGGCATCGAAGGCGATCACGTCGGCGCTGAGGCGCTTGGCCGCCATGTCGAAAGCCATGCGCGTGCGAGTGCTGGGCTCGAGGAAGAGATTGACGATAGTCTTGCCGCGGAGGGCGGGAACTTTTTTGACGCTGCGGCCGAGAATTTTTTTGAAGGCGGTCGCGGTGGTGTGGATCTGCTCGATCTCATGGAGATTGAGTTCCTCGATGGTCAGGAGATGGCGGCGGGTCCAGGGCATGAAAATAGGTTTCGGGTTTCGGATTAGCGTTTCGCGTTGCCGGCCGGCCGAGGGGCGGGGCGGATCTCGATCGCGTCGCGGGCGGGATTTTTTTCGTCGAGAGTAACGATTACCTTTTCGGCGGCGGTGGTCGCGAGCTGAAGTCCCACGTAGTCGGCGGTGACGGGCAGGCGGTGATGGCCGCGGTCGACGAGAACAGCGAGTTCGACCTTGGCGGGACGACCGTGATCGAAGAGTTCGTCGAGCGCGGCTTTGACGGTGCGACCGGAAAATAGGACATCGTCGACGAGAATCACGGTGGCGCCGTTGACGTCGGCTGGGAGCAACGTGGGCGTGAACTCTTTTGGAATGGGATGGCGCCCGATGTCGTCGCGATGAAACGAAATATCGAGCGTGCCACATTTGGCGGTGATCGCGGGCGAGGCCTTTGACAGGCTCAAGGCGAGCCGGCGGCTGAGGGGAATTCCGCCGTTGGCGATCCCGAGAAGGATCAATTTGCCTTCGGTCCCGTGACGGGTGGCGATGGCGGAGGCGAGGTGAGTGATGGCGGCCTGGATTTCGCCGGCACCTATGGTTTTGGCTGGGCCCACGGCGGCGGATTGAGACGGCTGGCGCGGGAGGAGGGAAGGCTTTTTTGAAAAAGGGGGTGTGATCGTAGGCGTGGTCGGTTAGGAACTCGCCGGCGGTGAGTGCGGCCGCGTCCCGAGGCTAGAATCGGGTTACTCACCATCGCGGTGGTCGCTTCGGGGTGCCCGATCGCGTCGAGCGTTTCCGCGTTCGGCCCGCCGATGTTTCGCGCCAGGTCATACTGGCCGCTAGCCAAGAAAAAGTGAGCGCGCGGCAATCTTCTGCCGGAGTTCTGGTGGGAGTGGGAAAGAAACTCTAATCAGAGTCATGGCTCCGCAGCCGTCAGATCGCCCACTACGTAGCCTCGGGTTTTTCAATATCCGCGGTTAGATTCGAGCGGACGTAAAGTTGCTCGACCTTGGTGCGGGCCCACGGCGTGCGGCGCAGAAACTGTAAACTGGATTTTACGCTGGGATCGAAATTGAAGCAGCGGATGTCGATGCGCTGGCCGAGTTCGCTCCATCCATAGTGCGCGACGAGCCGCGTTACGATGGTCTCAAGCGTGACACCGTGAAGCGGATCGTTGGAAGCAGGGACAGGCATGGCCGCAGTGAAGCGCAGTTGGGGCGGATGGATCAATCGTAGAACGGGATTCCGGACGTCTCTCGGCCGCACCGAAAAAATCCTCACGGGACCAGTTCGAACACGCGCAGCGATTTCTCCGTTTCGCGCGTGCCGTACAGAAAAGTGAACGTGATCGTCGGCGCGTGCGCGACAAGTTCCTCGTAGCGGCGAAAATCCCAGCGCTCGACGGGCTCGCCGTTAATGCGCGTGACCAGATCGCCCGTCTCGACTTCCGCCGTGGCCGCTGGAGAGTCGGGCACGACGCCCGCGACCCGCCAGTAGGCGGGACTCTTGGCAAAACTGATGCCTGCACTGCGACGCGGCACGGGCGCTATCGGCGCCGTGGTCTCGCGGTGAAACGTGACGCGATCGTGCTCCTGATCGAAAGTGACCGTGAAATTTTCGAGGATGGCGCCGCCGATGGCGGAGAGATCGTCGGAAAGATGCGCGATCGGTTTCGAGACGACGTAGTTGCCGATCGCGAGAGGTTCGTCGAGCCGGCCGATCTGTTGCGTGTGATCGCCCGTCAAGGTGCTCACGATGTTTCCCTCGCGTGGGCCAAATCCGAAGAGCGGCCTCAGCCCGATGGGATTTATGCTCAGTGCGCAGTCGCTGCCGGAATCGAGCAGCGCGATAAAAGTGCGGTCGGCGATGCGGACCGGGATGATGGGCGACTTGCTCGAATTGCTGAATGGGATCGCGATGCCCGGCAGCAGTGCGCGGCTGCTGGCCGGAGCGAGTAGGATGCGTTCGTGCGGATAGTCGAAGGTCAGCAACGTCTCCCGGAAAAGCGGGAAACCGAGGATGCCGTCGATCTTCACGCCCAAGTGCGCGGACAGCTGCTCGCAGGAAGTGGCGTTGATGACGGCGCGGACGTCCTCAAACGCGGCTTCGCCAAGTTGGACACGCCGGAGGGTAATCGGAGCGAGGACGAGAGTGGCGCCGGTCGCGGACTTGACGTGGATATCGGTGGCGCCGTCGGTCGCGGGATTTTTCACCCCGTAGCGTTTGGCGAATTCCGGGGATACGTGGGTGACGGTCGAGCCGGTATCGACGAGAAAATGCCACGGGCCGGCGCGATCCCATTTGGCCTCGATCACGAGATAGGAACCCAGTTTTTGTGCGGGCAGCACGACTAGCGGTGAGCTCAGCGTGGTGCGGCCGGGGCGGGGCCGCTCGCGATGAAAAGAAATACAGCCGGCGAGCCACACGCATGCGGTGCTCGCGAGGGCGAGAGCGATGGTGCGCCCGATTTTCATTTCACCGGTTTGGGCAGGGCCGCGCTCAAGCCGAACGCGATCGCGGCAAACACTGCGCCACCCACGAACACGCTGCGTGACCCGAGCAGCCAGAATGCGATCCCAGCGGCGATCGGAGTGATGGCACGCGCGAGCGAACCCAAGGAGCGGAAAATTCCCAGCACGCGGCCCTGTTCCTCCGGCCCGCTGTAGAGCGAGATCAGACCGGTGGTGGCGGGATTCACGAGGCCGGAGCCGACCGCGAGCAACGCGAGACCGACGTAGAGCAGCCAGGGTTGGGTCGCGATCCCGATGAGCAACAGACCGAGGGCGGAGCACACGAGCCCGGCGCTCAGTATGCGGGTTTCTTCGATGCGCGTGAGCAGTTTCCGGACGATATAACCTTGAGTCACAATCGAGCAGAGCCCGAGAAAGCCGAGCAGCCAGCCGTTTTGCCGCGCGGTGTAGCCGAAGCGCTGCGCGGCCAAAAACGTGAGCGACGATTCCATCGCGACAAATGCGACCGCGTACACGAAAGCGACGAGATTGGCGCGGCGCACGGCGGGGTTTGAGAGACCGAAGATCGCGCTGATGGGATTGCGAATGCGTGGGTCGCGCGCCTCAGCCTGCGCCGCGGGCGTGAGGGTTTCCTTGAAGCGTCGCTGAATCCAAAAAAGATTAACGACACACATGCCGAGCGCGATCAGGGCGGGTACGGAAAACGGATTGATCCCGAACCGCGCGAGCGAGGGATACGCGTCGAGGAGATTGATGTGCGCGGTGAGCGCGCCGAGCGCCGGACCCGTGACGAGGCCCAGGCCGAACGCCGCGCCGACAATGCCCATCGCTTTCGAACGCTCGGCGCGCGTGGTGACGTCAGCGACGGCCGCGGTGGCAACCGAAAGATTTCCGCTGAAGCCGCCGGTGACGATGCGCGAGAGTAGGAAGAGCCAGAATGAGCCGCTTAACACCCACACCAGGTAGCCGCCTGCCGTGCCAGCGACGGTCATGAGCAGCACGCCCCGGCGACCCCGTTTGTCGGAAATCGCGCCCCAAAATGGCGCGAAGATAAATTGCAGGATGGAAAAAAAGGAACTGAGCACTCCGCCGAAAAGAACCGCAGCGAAAGCGTTGTCGCGACCGAGGGCGTGGGCCGCGGCATCGGTCTGGCTGAGCAACCACCCCAGGGCGCCGCTGTGGCCGTCGATGTTCAGGTAGTACGCGAGCAAGTCGGGCCCGAGCGGGAAGATGATCGAGAACCCGATGAGATCGATGTAAAGCGTGAGGAAAATGACGCCGAGTGACAGCGGTCGGGGCGAAGCGGCGGGTAGGGGGGCGGCGGGAGATTTGGACACGATGAAGTAAAGACGGAAAACGCTATCCGGCCCGACGCCAAGGCGCAAAGGAGGTTCCTGGATTGCGGACGAATGTGGCGCGTTGGCGCACGAGCGAGCTGGCGTGCTCTCAACCAAATTTTAAAACGTTCACCAACGCAGGATCGCTTCGCCGTCGAGTTCGCGCACCGCCCCGACGCCGTCGATGAAAAGACCGCTCGCGGTGGTGCGCCACGGCGTGGCGGTCACCGACTTGATCGCTGGCAGCCGGAGGCGAAATTTTCGTGTCGATGTCGGGCGTGGTCGGCGCGTTGAGCGAGAGTGCGGCGCGGACCGGGCGGAATCGTTTCTTGGTCACACGGCGAAACCGAATTACTCAGAGTAACTCAAAGCTACGTGCGTACGAAAGAGCGGGGTTCCCGTTGCCTCGCCACCCCCGCTCGAAAAGGCGGATCCCAAGCCCGTTCGTGTGGTGCTCCGAAGAGCTCAAAGTACGTACGGCAAAGGGAAACGGCGCATGAGTGCCTCCGCGCGTTTCGTGGCGGCGTCCAACGCGGCGGCTTCGCCCGGTGTGCCGATCGCAGGTAGCACGAGATGGATGCACGCGGCGATTTCGTCCATGTCGGCTTCAAGCAAACCTCGGGTCGTGACGGCGGGCGTGCCGAGACGGATTCCGGAAGCCTGAAACGGCGAGCGCGTTTCGTAGGGGACCGTGTTCTTGTTGCAGGTGATATGGGCGAGATCGAGCGTCTCCTGCGCCTTCTTGGCCGTGAGTTCGGGCAGATTCCCGCGCAGATCGACGAGGAACAGGTGGTTGTCGGTGCCGCCCGTGAGAATTTTATAGCCGCGCCCGGTCATCGCCGCAGCTAGGGCGCGGGAGTTTTTGATGACCTGTGCCGAGTAGGTTTTGAATTCGGGCTTCAGGCACTCGGCGAAACAGACCGCCTTCGCGGCGATCACGTGCATCAACGGTCCGCCCTGCGCACCGGGGAAGACCGCGGAATCGATGGACTTGGCGTGCGCCGATTTGCAGAGCACCAGTCCGCCACGCGGACCACGCAGAGTTTTGTGTGTGGTGGTGGTGACGAAATCGGCGTGCGGCACGGGGGAGGGATGTTCGCCGGCGGCAACCAGTCCGGCGATGTGCGCGATATCGGCGAAGAGCAGTGCACCGACGCTCCGGGCGATCTCGCCCATACGCGCGAAATCGATGACGCGGGAATAGGCGCTGGCGCCGACGGTGATCATCTTCGGACGCTCGCGCTCCGCGGTCGCCGCGAGTTCATCGTAGTCGATCAAGCCGGTGTCCGCGCGCACGCCGTATTGGACGAAGTTATAGAGTTTGCCGGAGAAATTCGCGGGATTGCCGTGCGTGAGGTGCCCGCCGTGGCTCAGGTTCATGCCCAGAATCTTGTCGCCGGGCTGAAGACAAGACGTGTAAACGGCAAAGTTCGCTTGCGAGCCCGAGTGGGGCTGAACGTTGGCGTGATCGGCGCCGAAAAGTTTTTTCGCGCGGTCGATGGCGAGCTGTTCGACTTTGTCGACGAATTCGCAGCCGCCATACCAGCGTTTGCCGGGGTAGCCTTCGGCGTATTTGTTCGTGAGCACGCTACCTTGGGCCTGCATGACGGCCGGATAGGTGAAATTTTCCGAGGCAATGAGCTCGATGTGGCTCTGCTGGCGGGCGAACTCGGCCGCGATGGCCGAATAAATTTCTGGATCGAGCGCGGTAAGCGGCGAGGAGTTCAGCATGGCGGGAAAGCAGTCACGCTCACGCAAACGCGGGCCGACGCAAAGATTTTTTTGGCCGGTGAACGGTTGCGGTGCAGCCGCTCGATTGCACCCCGTGGGCCAAATTCGCTGCTGACCAATCGAGGCCTGAAGCCCGGCCTGCGCGCCACGTTCGCAAGACGGAATCGATCCGGCCGATATCGTTGGGCGGGGGAGAAAGTCGTCGGACTTTTGGCCACAACGAGGCCCAGGGAATTCGTCTCCGGCGTCGGCCCCGGTGGGATTTTGGACCGCCGTGGGGTCGAAATCCGATGCCTTTACTTCATCTGCTTGCGGATAAATTCCACCAGACTTGGGATGGCTTCGACCATTTCGTCGCGCGCTGTTTCGTAATGCTTAAGCGATCCGCCGAAGGGATCCGCGATTTCAATGTCGGCCGGCGGCGGCATGAACTCACGAAAAAGATAAACGTGGCGTGGCGTGGGACTGAGACCTGCCTGCAGCATGGTCCGGTGCGACTCCGTCATGCCTAGGACAAGGCGCGCGTTTTTCACGAGGTCTTCGGTTGCCGGACGACTCCGGTATCCAGAAATATCAAGGCCCACTTTTTTCAGCGCGGTGACGGAATTCTGGCTGACCGTATCGCCTTTGCCGCCGGCGACCGAAGCCGACAGAACCTTCAGGGAACGAAGCGGCGGCGGCTGGGCAGAAAGAGCGTGTTGAAGAAGCGCCGCCGCCATTGGACTGCGGCAAATGTTGGCCGTGCAAACAACGAGGATGTAATCGAACTCGGGCATCTGCGAGTAGGACAAGAAGCGATTTGTCCGGAAATGCAATCCGGGTGAAATTCAAATCCGTTTGAGCGCCAGAAGGGCCCGGTGGAGATGCACCGCCCGCTGCAATACCGGATCGGTCAACGGTGGCGGACTGGGTTGAGCGGCTGGCGCAGCGGCGGGTTCGGCGTTTTCGCGCACCGCCGGGCTGGGCCGCGGAGGATTATCCGATGATGTCTCGGATTTTCGCTCGCGGGCGAGTTTGGCCTCGTCGTTGCGCACTTTTTCCACCGGTGCATAAACCAGCCGGTCCAGCGCAATCCCACTTTCGGCCGCGTCGTACGCGGTGCGTTCCACGGCGGCTTCCACCGCGACGGCAATGTCGGGCGCGAAGCCGGCGGCCGCCGCGCCAAGCAGGATGATTCCGGGTGACGCATCACGGCGGGAGAGGACGGCCAGAACCGCTGCGCTTGTCTCGGCGTTGGCGAGGATGAAAACGGGCGAGCGCGGAGCGGCGTGAAATTTTATCCAGCCCGAGAGCGCGGTCGCGGCCGCGGCGTCAGCGCGGGTAAAACGAAGATCTAGCACGCAGGACTGGCCAGCTTGGGCCGCGGGTGCGGGAAGGTCGCCCGGCAGTTCGTGGGCCCGATAATATAAGAGGCCGGAACCGAGATCGCCCGTGAAAGGCGCGGCGTGTCCGGCGCTGATAATGAGGACAAGAAATAGGAGGCGTATCATGGTTCGAAAAGGGCCGACTCGTCGTCAGCGATAAAACAACGTTTGCGGCGGGGCGCGATGCGGCGCCGCTCTGCGGTGCGGGGTTTGCGTTGAGCGGAGGTGCCGCGCTTGGATTTGGGGTTCGGCGCTCCGGTCGGCTTCGCTCGCGGCGGGCGAGGCGATCCACGCGAAAATACCGACGGTGACGGGACTCGCAGCGTTGACCGCGTCGATCACCACGACTTTCGAGCGTCCCTTCGAGGGTGCTTTTTTTCTACCCCAGGATTTGCGCGGTCTCGTCACGGCGCGATACGCTTCAGCTGTCGCGCGCCGATGTCGCGCCGAAAATATTTGGAGGCACACTGGACCTGTTCGCACGCGGCGTAAGCGCGATCGGCGGCAACGCGCAACGTGGAAGCGAAGGCAGTGACCCCGAGCACGCGGCCACCGTTGGTGACGATTTCACCCGCGGCATTTTTCGTCGTGCCCGCGTGGTAAATCGTGGTGCCGGCCGGTAAGGCAGCGGAGTCGGGTAGGGTGATGACGTCGCCCTTTGGATAGGTATCGGGATAACCGCGCGCCGCGATCACCACGCACAACCCGTGGTCGGGACGGACGGCCAATTCAATTTCTCGGAGGTGATCGGTCGCCGCCGCCCACAATAGCTTCAGCAAATCCGTTTCGAGGCGGGGCAGCACGACCTGGGTCTCGGGATCGCCGAAGCGGGTGTTGTATTCGATTACGCTTGGACCTTTGTCCGTCAGCATGACGCCGATGAAGAGCGTGCCGCGAAAGACCATCCCCTCCTTGGCGATGGCCTCGACCGACGGACGGACGATTTCGCGGTCGATGCGCTCGAGCATTTCCGGTGTGACGACCTCGGCGGGCGAGTACGTGCCCATACCGCCTGTGTTCGGTCCGGCATCGCCGTCGCCGATACGTTTGTGATCCTGCGAGGTTGGGAGGATGATGTAGTCGCGGCCCGAGACAACGACGAGGATCGAGGTTTCCTCCCCGTACATCCAGTCCTCGATGAGAACTTTGCGGCCCGCATCGCCGAAGCGCGTGCCGTAAAGCATATCGCGCACGATGCTCTCGGCCTCCCGGAGGTCCCGGGAGATGACCACACCTTTGCCCGCGGCAAGGCCATCGGCCTTGATCACGATCGGCAACATCCGCGATCGCAGGTAGAGGACGGCCTGGATGATTTCCCGGTCGTTGAAAACCGCCGCCGGTGCGGTGGGAATATGGTATTTGAGCAGTAGCTGCTTGGTGAAAACCTTGGAAGCCTCCAGTCGCGCGCCATCGGCGGTCGGGCCGTAAACGGGAATGCCGGCGGCGATGAGCAGGTCGGCCAGCCCGAGCGCGAGCGGGGCCTCTGGTCCGATGACGACAAACTGAATTTTTTCCTGCTGGGCGAGGGCGACGAGTCCGAGAATGTCATCGGCAGCGACGGGAAAACACGCCACCTCCGCAGCGATGCCGGCATTGCCGGGGGCGCAGATCACGCGCGGTTTGCCGGGCGAGGCGACGAGGCAGCGAACGAGGGTGTGTTCACGTCCGCCCGCGCCGACGACGAGGATGGAGGCAGGTAGTGGTTCTCTCACGCTTCGAAAAAATTCAGACGTAGGCTCAAGAAGCAAGGACTAGTCCTGTCACCTATTTTCTGAGGAGCGCATCCGTGTCGGTCCGTGCGCTGATCTTCGGGCGGAGGGTAATTCGGAACGGCTCCTACAGCACCTGTAATTTTTTCCGGTAGAATGCGATGACTTCGGCGGGGTCGTCGGTGAACAAGATGTAGTCGGCGATCCACGCGGGCGCGCGTTTGGTGCGGATCATTTCTTTGATTTGCTTCCGCAGGTCGCCCCAGAAGCGCGCGTTGAAAAATACGTAGGGCGTGCGCGGACGGATGCCGAGCTTCAGGTTGCACATCTCGAAGCCGATTTCCTCGAGTGTGCCGACGCCACCGACGTTGAAGATGCAGAAATCCGCCGCCTCAAACCATTTTTGGCGAAAGTGCCGCGACGCTTCCTGGAACGTGTTGAAAAAATCCACGCCGAGCTCCGGAGGTTGCGCCTCGAGTTCGAGGAAGCACGCCCCTGTGAGGGCCCCTTTCGTGCGGGCGAGGTCGGTGGCGAGCCGCATGACGCCGCCGCCGCCGCCCGTGAGCACGCCGATGTTTGAGCCGATGAAGCCGTGCAGCTGCTCGACCAGGCCGGTGATGCGATCGGTGTCGGCTTTTTCGAGGCCGATGGCCGAGCCGTAAAATGCGACGATGGTGGTCTCCTGGAATTTTCGCGCGAGCTCCTCGCGCACGAAGAAGCCATGGTCCTTCTTATAGACGTGGGCGTAGAGTTCCTTGGTGGTCTCGTCGTACCAGTAAACCTGCACGCCGATGGCGTCGAAGGTGTCGAGACGCGCGTGGGCATTGCTGGAAAGAAAATAACCATGGGTGCGCGAGGCCTTGCGGAAAATGATCCGCTTGAGCTTCACGTCGCCGATGCGCGTAAGCAGTTCGATGTGCTCGAGCAGATCAGGAAAATAGTCGACGATGAGCGTGTCGGCGTCGGCCGGGGCCGCGTCGAGCGCCTGGATCATGGTGCGGCTGCCGATTGGGCACGCTTCGCCTTCGAGGAATTTCCTGAGGTCCTCGTTGGCGCGGACGATCAGGCTGCGGTTTTCCATCGAGCCGCTCTGGCCGCGGACGGTGATCTTGGTTTTCGGATGGGCTTCGGCGGTTTCGCGTGGCGGGTTGTCGTCGAGGCACTTGAAAATTCCGGACGCGGTGCCGAGGAGGCGCTGGCGCTTTTTCGCGAGCGTTTTGAACTCGGGGTCGGTGAACGGTGGCGCGCGGAAAATATCGACCGACACCATCGGATTCACCACGGGCTGGTCGCCGGTGTTGTAGATTTCCAGCATGATGTTCGTGCCGAAAGTCTTGATTGGATCGAGGAGGATGGCGCTGGTGTGCAGCCCGAAGTTGCCCTCGCCTTGATTGAGGACGACGAAGTGCTCCTTCAGGAACATCGAGCAGCTCGTGAGGATGCCGGAGTGCGGCGAGATCGTGAGGGGCGAGGCGTCGCGGCGCACCTGAATCTTGTCGATGAAGGCGCGGCCGGCGTTGCCGCTGACGATGTGCTCGAAATTGATCCGCGAAAGTTTGTTCGAGAGCGTATAACTGACCTGGTGCGGGGTAAGAAAAACGCGCCCGCGCGAGTCGATCGAGATCGTGTTGGGCAGCTTGATTTCGTTGCCCTTGATGGCATCCCAGATTTCTCCGGTGGAAAGTTTCGCGGCGGTGGGTGCGAGGAAAAGCCGGCCGACGGGGACGCCGGGCCGCAGAAGTTTTTTCCAGAACGGGGCGTTGGGAAAACTCTGGTCGTAGATGAAGGCCTCGGCGACGAGCACGACACGGTTATTTTCTAGCGCGGGTGGACCTTGGAGGATCATCTCGATGCCGATACGGGCGAGCGAGCTGCGTTCGGTAAACTTGAGGCATGCGATCTGGGCTTTGATGAAATCGAACTCGAGCGGATTGCGCGGCCAGAACGCCAGGGTCAACGTGACGCAACGCTCGTCCTTGTTCTTAACAGTCAGAATCTGTCCGTCCTGGCTGGTCCAAAATTGATCGGGGCTCATGGTGAGGACGGGAAGCATTGAAGGGCGCCGCTCGCCAACACAAGCGCGCGGGGACAGGAAAAGGTGCCTCGATCTCGCGCGCGAAGCCGACGAGGCCGATGTAGTCCGTCGGGGCGGCCGACCGAGCGCGTGGCAGATCGCCTGCCTAATAGGGATTGCATTCCCGGCACGGCAAGGGCACATCCAAAAGTTTTACGGCACAATTCAGCCTCCGCCGTTTCCATTCACGTCTCCATCAACAACCACGCATGAAACTGAAATCAGCCCTTACGCTTTCCCTGCTCGCGCTCGGCACGACCGCCGCGACTCAAGCCCAGGAGGTTAAACTGAACATTCCCGGCGCCCCTGCGGCCGCCGCCCCAGCTGCCGCCCCGGCCGCCGCTGCCGTGACGTTCACCGACGCCCAACTGCTCGAGGAATTCGGCTGGTTCATGGGTAAGCGCATCGGCCTCTCCGAGCTGAACTTCAGCGCCGCGGAGATCGAGTCCCTGTTGAAGGGAATGGGAACCGCCGTCGCTGGTAAAGATTCGCCTTTCGATCTGCCCAAAATCGGTCCGGCCATGGACGATTTCATGAAGAAAAAGCAGGACACCTATCTCGCCAAATTGAAAGCGGAGAGCCAGGCGCAGAACGTGGCGTTCTTCACCAAGCTCAAGGAAAACAAGAACGTCGTCGAGCTGCCGAGCGGCCTGCGCTACGAAATCGTCAAGGCGGGCGATGGCCCGGCGCCGAAGCCGACCGAGACCGTGAAGGTGCACTACACCGGTACGTTGATCGACGGCTCCGTGTTCGATAGCTCCGTGCAGCGCAATGAGCCCGCGGAATTCCCGCTCGACGGCGTGATCCCCGGCTGGACCGAGGGTCTGCAAAAGATCAGCAAGGGTGGTAAGATCAAACTCTACGTTCCCCCTTCGCTCGCTTATGGCGACGACGCCCGCGGCAACATTCCGCCATCATCCACGTTGATTTTCGACGTCGAGATGCTCGACATCAAGCCGACGCCCGCCGCTCCGGCGATGGCGATGCCGGTTAAATAATCCGCGCGCTTAGCTTTCGATTCACGCCACCCGCCGCCTAAAAAGCGGCGGGTTTTTTATTTTCTGAGCACGCTATCGTGAGTGCGCCAGCACGCTGACCTGCGGGACACTTTATTCGGGCGGCTTCTCTGGTCCGCACTCCCGGCGCCCTGTAAGTCGCCAGCAAGCTGACGCCGCTCGCTCCGCCGAAGATCGTTCACTCGTGCAGCGTACGCACCTCGATCGAGCGTGACGAACCCAGGCAGTATTCTTCCTGCCGTTGACGAGAGCAAATGCCCCGCGGGGCCGAAGGAATTGGGCGCGCAGATAATGGCTAGTGCGAAGCAGCGGGCTCGCCAGTTCCTCGTGCCGGGGTTTTCAACGCCGCGGTCGGGCTGCATAAAAAACGGGCCAGTGTCGGCGCCGTCGGCATGGCGTCGCAAAGATTCCGCGTCGCAAGCGAGTGCCGACATCGAGCTGAACGTGTCGCGGAGCGTATGGCTCTGAAGCGACAATTCTGATGCCGCTAGGTTTTCTAGCGGGCTATTCCCCTCTCTAGGCGGAAGTGGTGGCAAGACTCGGAATCGAACCGAGGACACGTTGATTTTCAGTCAACTGCTCTACCAACTGAGCTATCTTGCCGTCACGTGAGCGGTCAGAGAAAAGGATGCGCTTCTCCGGCGTCAACGGGAATCTCGGACGGGCACGGAATCCGGTCGGTGCCCGCGAAACTCGCAAATTAACGCTAAATTCGGACCGGCCGAGAACTCGGTTTTATGTTTAGCGCATTTTGGCGTGTTTAGCGGGCCACGGTCTGACGGGACCGAGCGAAAGATTTGGCGTGCTGGAGATGAGGATTGAGCGCCGCGGGAATGGGCGCTCCGTATCGGGTCTGAAAACCATTCGAACTCCAGCGACACGGCCAGCGGCGAAATCCCGATGGGTCGTGGCCCAGCGTTCCCTGATTCACGGACGCGGCGTATACGCCCGGCTGGCGATTCCCGATGCGACGAAAGTGATCGAATACACCGGCGAGCGCATCACGAAGGCAGAAGCCATGCGGCGGGAAGCACGGCGATTGGAACGGCAGCGCAGGGGCGGCGATGGCTCCGTCTATATTTTCGACCTAACGCGGCGCTACGATATCGATGGGCGTTCGCGGCAGAATGTGGCGCGGTGGATCAACCATTCCTGCACACCCAACTGTCGCGTCGAGGTGATCCGCGGCCGAATCTGGATCTTGGCCCGGCGAGAAATCGGAGCCGGCGAGGAGCTCACCTTTGACTATGGTTTCAGCTTCAAGGAATGGCGGCTGCACCCGTGCCGATGTGGAAGTAAACGCTGCGCCGGTTTTATCGTCGGCAGCGGACAACGCTGGCGACTGCGAAAGGTTCCGAGGTCCGAAAGAAAATTGGTTTTAGGTCCGCAGTAGCTCGCGGAGATCGCCAAGGGAGAGTTTCCCGGCGATGGCGTCGCTGGCCTCGAACACATCGGCGAGCAAAGCGCGTTTTTCGGTTTGGAGCGCGAGTACTTTTTCCTCCACGGAACCGGCACAGATGAGCTTGTAACTCGTCACGGCGCGCGTCTGGCCGATGCGGTGCGCTCGATCCGTCGCTTGGGCCTCCGCGGCCGGATTCCACCAGGGATCAAAATGGATCACCGTGTCGGCGCCGGTGAGATTGAGTCCGGTGCCGCCCGCTTTGAGCGAGAGCAGAAAGAGCGGGACCTCGTCGGAAGCTTGAAAACGGTCGACCTCGGCCTGACGCGCTTTGGGCGTCATCGAACCGTCGAGGTAACAATGCGCGATTTCCTGCGCGGCCAGTTCGTCCCGCAGCAGCGCGAGGAGGGAAGTGAATTGAGAAAAAACGAGGATCCGATGGCCATCGTCGATCGCCTCGGCGAGGAGTTCGCGGAAAGCCTCCAATTTGGCGGAGCCGAGGTAGGGCGGGTTATCCTTAACCCGCCGGGGCGATTCGAGAGTTTCTGGTCCGCTGAGCGCAACCGGCGCGTTAGGGATAACGCGCCCTACCTCGGAGTCGGCGCGTCCCGCCGCGACCAACCGCGGGTCGCAGCAGATTTGGCGGAGGCGGAGGAGTTGCGTGAGGGCGGCGAACTGTAGCCGGCTTTCGCTCGCTCCCCCGGCGGCGAGGTCCAGGAGCTGGCGCTCGGACGCTTCCTGAGTCTCACGGTAGAGTTTGGCCTGCGCCGCCGTGAATTCGCACCAGATGATCTGCTCGAGTTTAGCCGGCAGCTCCGGCGCGACGGCCACTTTAGTGCGACGGAGAATATACGGCGCGGTTTGGGCGCGCAGGCGTTGATCGTACCAGGCGCGTTCGTCGCCGCGCAGGCCGGCCGGCACCCGCGTGAGGTAACCGGGCAAAAGGAATTCGAAGAGGGAACGAAGATCGTCGAGCGAGTTTTCGAGCGGCGTGCCCGTCAGTAGAAAACGGCTGCGCGCCCGCAGCGAACGCAGGGCAGCGGCGTTTTGGGAGCGACGGTTTTTGATATGCTGGGCTTCGTCGGCGATCACCACGGTAAGTTCGGCCGCCGCAAAAAGGTCCTGATCGCGGGTGAGCGTGCCGTAACTCGTGATAATGAGATCATGCGCGGCGAAATCGGCCACGCTGAGGAGCCGGTGTTCGCCGTGATGCACAAACACGCGGAGCGACGGTGCAAAGCGCAGCGTTTCGCGGCGCCAGTTTTCGAGCAGCGAGGCGGGCGCGACCACCAGCGACGCTGGTCGCGGTTTCGGGTTTTGGGTTTCGGGTTGCGGGTTGGGTTGCAGGTAGGGCGGGTTATCCCTAACCCGCCGGAGCGACTCGGAGCTGTTGGGTGCGCTGAGCACAACCGGCGGGTTAGGGATAACCCGCCCTACCTGCACTGCGCTGAGCAGCGCGAGCGCTTGCAGGGTTTTTCCGAGACCCATCTCGTCGGCGAGAATACCAGCCAACTCCGAGCGATGGAGGTGCCAGAGCCACGCGACGCCGAGGCGCTGATAAGGTCGCAGCTGGGCGTCGAGCGGCGCGGGAATCGGGGCAGGCGCGAGCGACGTGAGGTTGCGCAGGGCCGCGCTCCGCGTCCGCCAGGTCGCGGGCGGCTGAAAGCCAGGCGCCAGTTCCTCGATGATCGCCTCCGCTTCGGCGACGCGCGCGGTGCTCACCCGCTGTGAACGGCGCGGCGCGATTGTCGCGGTGGGATCGCCGGCGAGGGCGCGTTGGGCGGTGGCGAGCTGCGCGAGCTTCGCCGGTTCGAGCAGGAAAACGTGGCCGTTCGATTCGAGGTAGTGGCGGTTGGTTGCCAGCGCGTCACGCAGCAACCCGTCGTCGGCCGAGCCCGCGCGCAGGCCCAGCGTGACAGCGTAACCACCGGCCGTCTCGGCGGCGTCGGCGATAATTTCGGCCGGACGAAGCCGGGCGGTGTTCTGCTCGAAGTTGGGCGTGAAGTCCGCGTCGAAACCAACGCGAAGACGTTCGCCGTAGGTCGCTAAAAAATTGAGCGTCTTGTGGCGGTCGCGGAGCCACCATTTGCGTGACGACGGATCGAGGGCGAAGCCGGAGGATTTTACCAGATCGAGGGCGCGGGCATATTGCGGGTGCTCGGGCGAGGGCAGGGTCAGGGCGAGAAAATTTTCAGAACCGTCGACGAGCAGTGGACTCGGCGCGGCGCCACTGGGCGCAGTTTTGGGTTTTGAGTTTTGGGTTTTAAGTTGGGCGGACGAAACGCCGGGTTTGGCGCTTGGAGATTGGGCTTTGGAGTTTTCAGATTTCGCCGGGTCCGCGCCGAGGAGATTGCCATGACGCCAGACGCCGAGCTGGCCGTTGTGCTGGAAAATCGGCTGGTCGGCGGCGGCGGTGGCGATTTCCCGGAGTTGGGCGCGCGTGAGCTGGATGAACGCGGGCGGGGTCGCGCCACACAGCCGTTGCAGCACGGCGAGCACGGGCAGCAAGCCGGGCGCCGGCACGGTGGCTAGATCAAGTTCCACCTTGATCGGGACGGCGTCGCGCACGATGGCGGCGGCCAGATTGGGTGGCAGATTGAGGCGGAGCATCGGTCGGAAGGTAGGGATTGCTCCGGCGCTTGCACTTCCCGCAACGACAAAATTGCAACAAAGCCCGGGAATAGTTTCCCGGCATCCGGATTCTGCAGCCCATCCCGCATGTAGAACGCGGTTCGCGCCCGACGGGTCGATGTTGTGATGCGGAACGCGGCGGTAGGTAAAATCTCTTTTGGACTGGCTGACGCACTTTAATATTTGAGCGGCGCGGACCGGCCTGCACCGTGCCGGAATGAGTAACCCCGCTTTTTTTTCCGGTCGCAGTGTCGTGCGTTGGGGTATCGTCGGCTGCGGCGATGTCACTGAAGTCAAAAGCGGTCCGGGCTTTCAAAAAGCGACCGGATCGAAACTTGTGGCGGTGATGCGGCGCGACGCCGCCAAGGCGGCTGACTACGCGCAGCGCCACGGCGTCGCCCGTTGGTATGCGAATGCGGACGAGCTGATCGCTGATCCCGAGGTCGACGCGGTTTACATCGCGACACCGCCCGATTCTCATGCGGATTACGCGCTGAAGGTCGCAGCGGCGGGTAAACCGGCGTACGTCGAAAAGCCGATGGCGCGTCACGCGCCGGAGTGCGAGCGGATGGTGGCGGCGTTCGCGGCGGCGAAGCTACCGCTGTTTGTCGCGTATTATCGTCGCCGGCTCGCGCGGTTTTTGTTGGTGGAAGAGTTTTTGAAAAGCGGGCGGCTGGGCACGCTTACGGGGGTGAGTTATCGTTTCGCCGCGCCGTATCATCTTTCGGGCGACAGCTGGCGCGTGAACGTCGCGACGGCGGGTGCCGGACATTTTCTTGATATGGGATCACACGTCATCGACCTGTTCGACTATTTGCTCGGGCCGCTGGAAAACGTCACCGGCCGGGCGGCGAATCTGGCGTCGAACTATGCGGTAGAAGATGTAGTAGAGGCGAATTTCAAGGTGATGGGCGGGACGTTCGGATCCGGCGTATGGAATTTCACCAGCGCCGCGCGCGACGACACCATGCGTCTCACCGGCACACTGGGCGAAGTGGCTTTTTCGGTTTTCGGCCACGACCCGGTGCGACTCACCACGGCGCAGGGTGTTGAGACGTTTGACCGCCCGAACCCGCCGCACGTGGCGCAACCACTGATCCAGAGCGTCGTGGACGATTTGCTGGGACGAGGCGTCTGCCCCAGCACGGGGGTGTCGGGTGCGCGCGCGTCGCAGGTGATGGACACGGTGCTCAGCGGCTACTACGGCGGACGGCTAGATGAGTTTTGGCGCCGCGGGGAAACGTGGCCGGGTCGGCGTTTGGGTTGAGGCGTGCGAAGCGACTAAGAAACTTCGGAAGGGATGGCCGTGATGAGGCGCGAAAATTCCTTTCGCCGTCGACGATCGTTCCAGCGCGCCGATTGCAGCCGGTATTTTTCGGCCCGCGTGCCGCCAACTGCTAGGCGTCCGGCGGTTCGGAGTAAGCGGGGTCGCGCAGACGGTTAACACGCTAGGGAAATCGGCTCGATTAAGCGGCCTGAACGTAGAATCCTGCCTCTCTCTAATGCCGAAGAGTCCCGCGAAAACGCCCGAACACCTTCGCCTCGAGGAAGACGCCCGCCGGGAAAAAAACTGGCAGCGCTGGGGGCCTTACCTTGGTGAGCGGCAGTGGGGCACGGTGCGCGAGGATTATTCGCCTGACGGCGAAAGCTGGGGCTACTTCACCCACGAGCAGGCGATGGCCCGGGCTTACCGCTGGGGAGAAGACGGCCTGCTGGGCATAACCGACCGGGAGTGCCGCCTCTGCTTCTCGCTCGCGCTCTGGAACGGACGGGATCCGTTTTTGAAGGAACGGCTGTTTGGTCTCACCGGCCCCGAGGGAAATCACGGCGAGGACGTAAAGGAGTGCTATTTTTATCTCGATGCGACGCCGACGGGCTCATGGTTGCGCGCGCTCTACAAATATCCACAGGCGGCGTTTCCCTACGAGCGGTTGCGGGCAGAAAGTCGGCGGCGCGGCCGGGATGAGGGCGAATACGAATTACTCGACACCGGGGTTTTCGACGGCGAGCGCTACTTCGACGTTGAAGCGATCTACGCGAAAGCGGGTCCGGATGACATCTGCATCCAAATCACGGTGGCCAATCGCGGATCGGAGCCGGCGGAAATTCATGTGCTGCCGACGTTGTGGTTTCGGAATTCCTGGTCGTGGGGCTGCCGGCACGAAGGCTGCGAGATCAAGCCGAAGCTGCGGGCGGTGAGTGACGTGAAGGTGCAGTGCGATCACGTTTCGCTGGGGCGCTTCTTCCTCGAGGTGGAACCGACGGCGGCCGGGGCGGGGCAACTGATCTTCGCGGAAAACGAAACCAACGCGCGGCGCTTGTTTGGGTCGGAGACGTCGCCCAAGTACCCGAAGGATGCGTTTCACGACTACGTGGTTTCTCAGCGCAGCGACGCCGTGAATCCCGCACGGGTCGGGACGAAGTGTGCGGCTCATCAAAAGCTCACCCTCGCGCCAGGAGAGGAGCGGGTGTTGCGCTTGCGGCTGTACGCGGAAAGCGCGGCACCGCGGGCGGCGTTCGGGAGGAATTTCGACGATACGATTTCGACGCGGCGGAGGGAGGCGGACAAGTTTTACGCAGTCGTCGAAGGCGATGCGGCCAACAAGGTGCCCGCGGCGAAACCGGTTTCGCGTCAGGCCTACGCCGGATTGCTTTGGTCGAAACAGTTTTATCATTACGTGGTGAAAGACTGGTTGGAGGGCGATCCCGAGCAGCCGCGCCCGTCGGAAGCGCGCAAGACGGGCCGCAACAGCGACTGGCCGCATTTGTTTGCGCGCGATGTCATCTCGATGCCGGACAAGTGGGAGTATCCTTGGTTCGCCGCTTGGGACTTGGCGTTTCACATGATCCCGATGGCGCGGATCGATCCGGTATTCGCGAAGGGCCAGCTCAATTTACTCCTGCGTGAATGGTACATGCACCCAAACGGGCAGATGCCGGCGTACGAGTGGAATTTTTCCGACGTCAATCCGCCGGTGCACGCGTGGGCCTGCTGGCGGGTTTACAAAATGACCGGACCGCGCGGGGCGCGCGACCGCGTCTGGCTGGCGCGTGTGTTTCAAAAACTTCTGATCAATTTTACCTGGTGGGTGAATCGGAAGGACCCGGGCGGTCGCCATATTTTCAGCGGCGGATTCCTGGGGCTGGATAACATCGGGGTGTTCGATCGTTCGAAGCCGCTACCGACGGGGGGCTCGCTCGAGCAGGCGGATGGCACGGCGTGGATGGCGTTTTACTGCGGCACGATGCTCTCGATGTCGCTCGAACTGGCGGAGGGCGATCCCGGCTACGAGGACATCGCTTCAAAATTCTTTGAACATTTCGTCTCGATCGCCGATGCGATGAACAATCTCGGCGGGACAGGCCTGTGGCACGAGGAGGACGGATTTTATTACGACCAGCTGCTGCTCGAAGGGCGGGCGCATCCAGTGCGGTTGCGCTCGTTGGTCGGGATCGTGCCGTTATTCGCGGTGGAATATATCGAAGAGGGCCGGCTGGACCGCTTGCCCGGGTTTGCGAAACGAACGCGCTGGT
This sequence comes from uncultured Opitutia bacterium, assembly GCA_903919985.1. Classification (GTDB taxonomy): domain Bacteria; phylum Verrucomicrobiota; class Verrucomicrobiia; order Opitutales; family Opitutaceae; genus Tous-C4FEB. The sequence goes on from CAIXKG010000160.1 coordinate 40,818, forward strand.
TTTTGGAAAACCGCAAGGAACTCTCGGCGCAGATATCCTATCTTGCCCGCGATGGGCGGGACGCGGGTCGACGTCTGCTGGCTATTCCGTCGCGGGAGCGGCTGGAGCGCGTGCTGCGCTATGTTTTCGACGAAAAGGAATTCCTGTCGCCGCACGGGGTGCGATCACTGTCGCGGGCTTACGCGGAACGACCGTTTGTGCTCAGCGCGGGTGGGGCGGAGTACCGCGTCGGCTACGAGCCGGGCGAGTCGCGCACCTGGCTGTTTGGCGGCAACTCGAACTGGCGCGGGCCGGTGTGGCTGCCGATGAACTATCTGCTGATCGAGTCGTTGGAACGATATCATCATTTTTACGGGGACACCTTCACGATGGAATTCCCGACCGGTTCGGGAAATCGGATGAATCTCGCGCAAATCGCGCGCGAATTAGGGCAGCGTTTGGTGGGATTATTTTTGCCAAATGGCGGAGGACGGCGGCCGGCCTTGGGCATGGAGCCGCGCTTTGTGAGCGATCCTCACTGGCAGGAGCTGCTGTGGTTTCATGAGTATTTCCACGGCGATACGGGACAGGGTCTCGGTGCGAGCCATCAGACGGGGTGGACCGCGCTCGTCGCGCAATTGATCGCAAATCTGGATCAGTGAGGTAGGCGCGACCGCTAAGTCCCGCGCCAACTGCAGCGGTTTGCTCGGTTGATGCCGTCTCGGAAAGTTCCCAGCTGAAGGTCGATTTTTGCTAAAATTTAGAGAACAGCCGGCGGAAAGTTCAGTCTCGGGAGGAGCCATGAAAACCAACGACTGCGCGTTGCCAGGCTGGATCGATCGCACCGCCATTGGTGCGGTTAAAGCGTTTAACGGGATTTTTCACCATCGGATCGTCCGCGCTTGGATCGTCTTGGAGGCATCGGTCCTTGCGGCCCTGATTGGCACGGCACCGCTTCAAGCGGCTTCACGATGGGACGTGTTGCAGTCGATCCATTCCTTGGAAAATCCGTCGGACACCTCGCGCCCGGGTCGTCACGGAGAACTAGGAGCCTATCAATTTCGGAGCGGTACTTGGGCCATGCACACTCGCCGGCCGTTTCGAGCGGCCCTCGAGCGCAAAGCCTCCGATGAGGTCGCGATTCTTCATTATGAATGGTTGAAAAGCCGATTGGTTCACGCGGGTTTGGAGCCGAGCACCTTCAACATTGCGCTTGCTTGGAACGCGGGCCTCACCGCGGTGATTAGGGGCCGGGCACCCGCGGCGAGTTGGAACTACGCGACCCGTGCCGATAACCTAGCTTCGGAATTGAGCAGGCGGTAGCTGACGTCGAATTGAGTACGCGGTGGAAAGAAACGCGTGTGCATTTCGGGGAAAACCGCGGAAAGGCTGGAGGGGTTTTCGCTCCGCGAAGAATACTTCAGAGAGCGCGTCAATCCGCTCCGATTATTCCAGAAACGACGCCTGCTTCGGTATTTTTTTGGCGCGCCCTAGCGCTTCTTCCTCGGGCGTGGCGTTGAGATGGCGAGGCGGCTTGGATGCCTTCAGTGAGACCGCGGTTTCGCGATCCGCCACGATCCGATCGCAAATCTGGTGGATGTGCATGCGCACCCATTGGGCCGTGCTGCTTGCTTCCGTGTAGTCCGCGGGACCGTAGTGATCGATGCGGCCCGATTGGCGCAGGCGGTCGTTTTGAGCGAACTCCTCGGGCTTCGCCGGGTTGTAGACTGCAAAGGCTTTTCCGCCGTTGCCCTTGACCACAGAAAAGCTGGGCACATCGCTCGGGCCGTCGGCGATGTAGATCATGTTCTGAAACGGAATGCGGCGATCCTCCGCGGCCATCTGTGAGTTCACGTCGATCGCGGGATTTTTGTTGGTGCCCTTGTTGATTTCAAAAATCGCGCGCGTTTTGGTTGTGTTGTCGATGACCATGCCGATCTGCGCGATTTCGGCCGACGCCTCGAGCGGAAATTCCTTTTGCTTCAGAAAGCCAGGCTGCAGTGGATTTTCGATGAACTCGCAAGCCCACACGCCATCGAGCTGTGGTGCGATTGCGCTGCCTCGAACCATCGGCGCGATGCCGGTGCTGACGACGTAGTGCTCGAGGGAGATTTCGTGCTTTTGATATTCAGGCCGGTCCTGGACATAAGCTTTTGAGCGCTCGAAGAAATCCGGCAGCCCGGCGTAAAACTTAATGTCGGCGCCGCATTCGAAGAGGATTTTATTATTCAAGCCCCGCAGCGGGCCCTCGTGCACATACGTGAGCAGATGATTCAGGTAGGCAATTTCGGGCGAGAGATGGTAACCGCGTTCCTTGTAGCGGGCCGCCAGCTGATTGGTCTCGGCCCAGAACGTCGCCTCGTCGATCCCGTAGCGCCGGAAGAGCGGCGATTGCATGTAATCGGGGATTAAGGTCTTGTCGAAATCCCAGATGCAGGCGATGGTGTTTTGAGTGAAGAGCGTCGTGGCCATTGCTGATCAACACCGCTAGGCAGACATGCCTCGTGCGGCGCAGAGTCGCACTCAAGCCGCTGCGCGCGACTCGCGCAATTCGCAAATCGTGGTCCCGCCTTTATCGTTTTCTATTTTTCGTTCATGGAAGTTCTGCCCGACATCTCCCCGTTTCAACGCCGCCTCGACGAACTCGATGCGCAGATGGCGGATCCCTCGTTCTACGCCAATTCCCGCCGCGCGGCCGACGTCACGCGGGAGCATCAGAAACTGCAAAAATTGGTGGAGGATTTTCGGCTGCACGAACGGCTCCTGCGCGAGCTCTCCGAGGCCACGGCGTTGGCCAAGGATGGCACGGCCGATCGGGAAATGCGCGAGCTCGCGGCCGATGAACTCCCCCAGCTGGTGCGACGCGCCGAGGCCCTGCGGCAGTCGGTGTTGAGCGCGATGATTCCACCAGACCCGACCGACTCGCGTAACACCGTCATGGAAATTCGCGCCGGCTCGGGCGGCGACGAAGCGAGCCTGTTCGCGGCGGAATTATTCCGCCTCTACTCGCGCTACGCCGACGCCCGCGGTTGGAAAATCCAGCCGATGAGCAGCAGTCAGTCGGAACGCGGTGGCTTCAAGGAGGTGATTTTCCTCATCACCGGCACGGACGTCTATAAGCAGTTTAAATTCGAAAGCGGTGTGCATCGCGTGAAACGCGTGCCGGTGACCGAGGCGAACGGGCGGATTCACACGTCGACGGTCACGGTTGCTGTGCTGCCGGAGGCGGAGGAGGTCGACGTCGTGATCGATCCGCAGGAACTGGAAATCACGGTGGCGCGGGCCAGCGGTCCGGGTGGGCAGGGCGTCAACACCACGGATTCCGCGGTCCAGATTTTGCACAAGCCCACGGGCTTGATCGTGACGTGTGCGGACGAACGTTCGCAGATCAAAAACAAAGCGAAGGCGATGACCGTGCTGCGTTCACGACTGCTGCAGCGGCGGCAGGACGAAGAGCACGCGAAATACGCTGCGGTGCGTCGTAATCAGATCGGTTCAGGTGACCGCAGCGAACGCATCCGCACGTATCACTTCCTGCAGAACCGCGTGACGGAACACCGAATCGGGCTCACCTTGTATAGCCTGCCGCAGATTATGGAGGGGCGGATCGATGAGATCATCGAGGCGCTGCAGAAGGCGGACTATGAACAGAAGTTTGCCGCGCTGACCGGCCAAAGTTACACCCCGCCGCGAGCGAATGCGGATGAGGACTAAGATGCTCTCCGTCCTCGAAATCATTCAGAAGACGGCGGATTTTTTGAGCGCGAAGGGCGTCGAGTCCGCGCGCTTGAACGCTGAGCTGCTCATCGGTCATGCGCTCGGCTTAAAGCGCATGCAGCTTTACCTTCAGTTCGAGCGCCTGCTGACCGAGCTGGAGTTGGAAAAAGTGCGGCCCTTGGTCCGCCGGCGGGCCGCGCGCGAGCCGTTGCAATATATTCTCGGTCAAACGGATTTTCACGGACTGCGATTAAAGGTCGATCGCCGCGCGCTCATTCCGCGTCCGGAAACAGAGCTACTGGTCGAAATTGTGATCGGCTTAGTCTTGGCCAATCCTCCGGCGCGCGTGCTCGATTTAGGGACCGGCAGTGGCGCGATCGCCCTCGCACTGGGCGTGGCCCTGCCCGCGGCTGAGGTCACCGGAGTAGATCTGAGCGACGACGCCTTGGCGCTCGCCGCCGAAAATGCGGCGAGTATTCCGGGCGGTGCTAAAGTTCGCTGGATTCGCTCTTCTTGGTTCACGAATTTGGACGGTGAGGCTCCCTACGATCTTATTGTCGCGAATCCGCCGTATCTTTCGGCTGAGGAAACGGCGGAGGCGGCGCCCGAAGTGAGCGCCCATGAACCCGCCAGCGCGTTGATCTCTGGCGACGGCGGCATCGCGGATCTGCGGGCCATTGTTCTCGGAGCGGCGAAATACATGGCGCCGGGCGGTCTACTCGCGCTTGAGACCGGCATCACGCATCACGCGGAATTGGCTCAGCTGGCCGCTTCGAACGGATTTCCCCGCGTGGAATCCCGGCAGGATTTGACCCGCCGCGATCGTTTCCTTCTCGCGTGGTCTGCGCTGTGAATTCGCCGTGGGAATCCGTTGGACGAGGTCCGCCGTAAGCCCTAGCGCCGGATTTTCTCAGCGGACCATGGAAAACCGGCTAAGCTGGGACTGAGGCAGTCGACCCAAAAGACGCTCGCTGGGCCGCGC
>CAIXKG010000161.1 GCA_903919985.1 uncultured Opitutia bacterium
TGCCTTCACCGCGGGATGGCTACGGCGCCGCGCCCTTCACTGAGTTGCGCGACGAGGCGCTCGAACTGATCCCCCCGATCCTCGTAGTTGCGAAACTGATCGAAACTCGCAAAGCCCGGACTCAGCAGAACGTTTCCGCCGGGTACGGCCAAACTCGTGGCGAGACGCACGGCCTCGGCCAGCGAAGCGCAGCGCGTGTGCGCCGCGGCGATCGGGGCGAGTGCACCCGCCAGATCCGGCGCGGTCTCACCGATCAAGCACGCATGACGGACTCGCGGCGCAATCCGCCGGGCGAAAGCCCCGATGTCGCCGCCCTTAGCCTTGCCGCCCGCAATAAGAATCACAGGGGCGTCGAATCCCGCGATCGCCGCTTCGACCGCGTGGAAGTTGGTGGCCTTGGAATCATTCCAATACGTCACACCGCCGCACACCGCGATCTTCGCTAACCGATGGCGCCCCAGCCGAAATGTGCGCGCCGCCGCATAAAGATCTGCTACAACCAAACCCGTCTCCTTCCACCCAGCGGCGGCGAGAATGAAATTTTCACGCTGGGGATAGGTCGCAAAGATCGTGTCCACAAGGCCGGGATCACCTGGTTGATTTTCGGTCGCAACCGCCGCTCGCTCCGGCAGCGGCCGGCCAATTGTTTTCGCGAAGCGCTGGACGGAATCTCCCGCAAAAAATGCCCCCGGCGCGGTGCATGCCACGAGTGGCCACTTCGCGGCGAAATACGATTCAAGATCCAAGTGCCGCTCCAGATGGTCCTCGGCAAAATTGGTCCAGAGAGTCGCTTTAACTCGCAGGTGCCGGAGTGTCTCGGCCTGGAACGAGCTGATTTCGCACACCGCGATTTTATCCGCAGCCCCGAGCGTGACGCCGTCCGCGTCAGCGACAAATTGGGAAAACGGATAGCCGATATTGCCGACCGCCCTCGCCTCATGGCCGGTGGCGCGGAGCGCGTGGGCTAGGAATTCGGTCAGCGTCGTTTTGCCGTTAGTGCCGGTAATCGCGACGACTTGGCCGCGCCAGAACAGCGAGGCAAAATCCAGTTCACTGAGGCATTCCAGTCCCGCCGCGCGGGCCGTGACGAGCCACGGATGATTCGGCGCAAACCCCGGTGAGAACACAACCAGCCCGTGCTGAGCGGCGAAGGCAGAATCAAACTCCCGGGTTGGCGCGGTCTTCGCATCGTAGGTCACGCCATCGGGCGAACCAAGTTTCGCGAGCAAAGCCCGCACGCCCTGCCCGCTCACACCGCCGCCAAAAATCGCGACCGGCCGCCGTGTCAGGTGGCGGATAAAATCGGATGGTGCGGGACGCATGGGAAGACGGAGTGCGAAGTTTGTGGTTTTCGACTCAGCGGAGTTTCAGCGTCGCGAGGCCGGCGAGAGCGAAGATGAGCGATAGCACCCAAAAGCGCAGTACGACCTTGGTTTCCGGCCAACCCTGCTTTTGAAAATGATGGTGGATCGGCGCCATGAGAAAATAACGCTGACCGGTGCCGGTGGTGCGACGCGTGTACTTGAAATAACCCACTTGAATGATCACCGAA
>CAIXKG010000162.1 GCA_903919985.1 uncultured Opitutia bacterium
CCCGTGGCTGCGGATGCGAAGAACATTATCTTTGCGTCGCAATGGGACAATTATCCGCGCGACGCGTCGGTGGCGCTGTCCGGTCGGGCGCGGCGATTGCACCTGCTGGTGGCTGGCTCGACGAATCATATGCAGAGCCGGATCGACAATGGGGAAGTGGTCGTAACGTACACCGACGGATCGACGGCGCGTCTGGCTTTGAGCAATCCGGAGACGTGGTGGCCGATTGAGCAGGACTATTTTATCGACGACTATCAGTTCCGGTTGGATGGGCCGTTGCCCGCGCGGGTGGACCTTGCGAGCGGAAAAGTACGGGTGCTCGATCGCGAAAAATTTAAAGGCCGCGGTGGCGCGATCAAAGGCGGCGCGGCGACCGTGTTGGAGCTGACGTTGGATCCGGCAAAAACGCTGCAATCGCTCACGGTGCGTGCGCTCGCGAACGACGTCGTGATCGGCCTGATGAGCGCGACGTTGGCGCGGGAGTGAGAGTGGAGGTAGGGCGCGTTATCCTTAACGCGCCGGTATGGCCCGCTTTTCTGGTGAGCAGTGTCGCAGCGGCGGGTTAAGGATAACCCGCCCTACCTTTAAATGCCCGCCACTTACATCCCTGCGCCGTCGCGGAGGGTGTCGGCTGAGCAGGTGCGCCGGTAAAAATCGACGTAGTGCGAGACGATCGGCTCGGCGGAAAACATTTCTTTCGCCCGAAGCCGGGCCGCGGCGCCGAGCGCGGCTCGGCGGGTGGGATCGGCGATCAACGCATCGACGGCGCGGGCGAGCGCAGCCGTATCGCCGAGCGGTACGAGCACGCCGCTTTCGCCGTCGACGATCACTTCCGGCACGCCCCCGACGCTGGTGGAGACGCTCGGACAGCCAAACGCCATCGCCTCAAGAATGCTCAGACAAAAACTTTCGCTCTCCGAAGCGAAGAAGCCGAGATCCGCGGCTTGAAGGTAATCTTCGATCGCAATGACGTTTTCGCGGACGATCACGCGGCCATGGAGGCCCAGGCGTTCAACGCTGGCTGCGTACGGTGAAAAATCTCCACCGGCTAGAATGAGCAGCTTGCAGGTGGAGCGCGCCTGCAGCCGGGCAAACGCCTCGATCAGGCTGTCGACCCGTTTCACGGGTCGAAGATTGGAAGCGTGCAGCAGGAGGAATTCGTCGTCCGCGACCCCCAGTTCCCGACGGACTTCGGCGCGCGTGCGAGTGGGCGCGCGCGGCTCGAAGAAATTGTGGATCACCTCGATCGGTCGTTTGACGGCGATCAGGCGCTGGGTTTCCCGCCGGAGAAATGCCGAGACCGTGGTGATTCCATCGGCGTGTTCGAGGGCGTGGCGGATGGCGGGACCGTAGCCGGCATCGCGTCCGAGGAGCGTGGTATCCGTGCCGTGCAACGTAGTCACGACCTTCGGCCGCCGGTGGGCGGGCAGCATGTCGCGCGCGAGAATGGCGGCGGTTGCATGCGGCACGGCATAGTGTGCGTGGAGGACGTCGAGTTCGTGTTCGCGGGCGACCTCGGCGAGTTTGACGGAAAGCGGCAGCGTGTAGTCCGGATATTTGAACAGCTCGTAGGCGTTGATCTCGACTGGATGGAAATGAATGCGCGGGGCGTCGAGCGGCAGGCGAAAGGGGCGCTTGTAGCTGATGAAGTGAACTTCGTGGCCGCGGCGTGCGAGTTCCTCGCCGAGCGCGGAGGCGAGGATGCCGCTGCCGCCGACGCTGGGATAGCAGGTGATGCCGATTTTTAGAGAATGGGTCATGGATAAGACCTATGGAATTTGTAGGGCTTATGAGCCGCGGAGAAACGAAAGACTCCGCTGGGCGTGCCTATCTTTAGAACCGTCGGGCGGAGCGGACCATCGGCGCGAGGGAATCGACGACAAGGGGATCGGCGGGCCAGAGCGGAATGGCGTGAGCGACGCCCGCGCTGAGACCGTGCAGATGGGCGCGCGTCAGCTGGAGCTCGACGTAATCGCGCGTGGCGGCTTGCGAGGCGTGGGCTTTCATCGCCGCGGACCACGGGGCGACGAAATCGGAGACGTTGACGACGAGGGCGGCTTGGTTGCGCGGTTCGGCCTCGGGTGTGATCGCGTAGAAAAACAGTGCGCCGATGGCATGCGCCGGGGTGTCGCGCAATTCCGGGACGCCGCCGTAGCGGGCAAGGCGGGCCGCGTTGCGGACGAGGTTTCCCAGCGTGTAGTGATCGGGGTGCTGGTTTTCGACCAACGTCGGCGCGAGCACCACGGCGGGGCGGATGCGGCGGATGATCGCCGCGAGTTTGAGGGTGTACGGGAGCGACGGGACGAAGTGGGCATCGCCGCCGAGGTCAGCAAATTCAAGCGAGGCGCCGAGAAGTTGGGCCCCTTTCTCGGCTTCGACGGTGCGCTGGGCGGGTGTGCCGTTGGTCCCGGATTCGCCCTTGGAGCAGACGACGAAATGAGTGGGCCGGCCCGCGGCGGTTTCGCAGGCGATGATGCCGCCGGCTCCGAATTCGATGTCGTCGGGATGGGCGCCGAAAACAAGCAGGGTGTTGGTATCAGACATCGGTGTAGGCTTCGTCGGAACGATCGATGGTTTCACGCATGACGAATTCGATCTCGGGTGCGTCGGCTTTGTTGAGATAGGCCTGTTCGCCGGCGCCGGAGATGTAGTGCGTGCAATGCAGCACGGATTGCATCCAGCGCAAACGGCTGTCGCGCGAGGGGCTGATTTGAGCGGAGTCGAACGGCACGGGAGGAAGCGTGATAAACGAATTGCCCCCTTCGTGAAGCTGCAACGTACCATCGACGTGGCGGGCGCGGACGATTTCGCCCTCGTAGGAGACGTCGACAAAGAAATCCGAAATCGCGCAGGCGGTCCGGCGGAAGTCTGGATCGCCCGAGCGCGCGACGCGGATGCCCTCGAGCAATCCCATGGCGCGGTACATCTCGAGGCAGAAATCCGCGACGTTGTCGGCGGCGACTTTCTTAAAAGCGTCGACCCACTTCGCGTCGACGAAAGCGGGAAGCTGGCGCGCGGTGTTGTCCGGCCAGCCCGCGGGAATGCGTTTGGCGTAGAGCGGGGAAAATTTCCGCTGCAGCTTGTTTGCGAACGCGAAGTTCAGGGTGAGCGGCGCGTCGGTTTTACGGTGACGGACGGTGGTCTGGGTTTCGCGGCAGTCGTGGTCGCTGTCGTGATAAAAGAAAACGATCTCGCCGCCAATCTCGGCCTGGAGCCGCCGGGCGGTTTGAAATTTGGCGAAGAGAAAACGCCGCGGAAAAAAACCGCACGGTTGTTGTCCGAAGCAGATGACGGGGCTGGTGCTCATCGGCGGCCGGGGCCAGCAGGTGACGGGGCGGAAGGATTGGAGATTTGGCCGCAAAAACGCGCGAAAATTTCCGGGGCGGCGGCGGGACCGTGAAGGCTTCTATAGGCGCGCGGGAGACGAGCGTCGGAGCCGGAGATAATATGGCGCCTTTTTGCGGCCATCACGGTTTGAGGTCGGCCGATTTCGGCAGTGCGGCTTGGAGGGCGAGGGCGAAGAGCACGCAGACGGCACAACCGATCGGGTTCAACCACAGGTAGCCGATTTCGTGGGCCGGGTACGCTTTGCCGAGAAAGTAAATCGCGATGACGACTCCCTGTGCGGCCACTGCCGCCCAGAAAACCGCGGTGCCTTTCACGTGTTTCAGGAAGAACGCGACCATGAAGACCCCGAGCAACGTGGGATAGAAAATCGAAGCCACGATATTCAGCGCCTCGATCAGGTTTTCCGCGAAACTCACGAAGAGCGCGAAGCCGATCGCGAAAAGGCCCCAGAGGCCGGTGAACCATTTTGCGACGCGAACGTTGCGGGCCTCGTCGTGCGCGGCGAG
>CAIXKG010000163.1 GCA_903919985.1 uncultured Opitutia bacterium
CGCCGCGGCCGCGACGGGGTGGAGTATCGCCTCTCGTGGTTTCCGCTCGGCGGCTACGTGCTCCTGCCGCAACTGGCGGACCTCGGGGCCATCGAGGGGGCCAGCACCGCAGATGTCACCAAGCTCCAGCCCATCGGCTACGTGACCAAGGTCATGGTGTTTATCGCCGGAGCCGCATTCAACGTGATCTTCGCCTTTCTACTCGCGTGCATCCTCTCCGCAATCGGCCTGCCAGAAAGCAGCGAGTCCGCCACCACGCGCATCGGTTACATCAGCAAAACGCTCGAGCTCCCCGATGGCACCAAGATCACCAGCCCCGCTTTGCAGGCCGGCCTTCAGATCGGTGATGTCATTCGCGCAATCGACGGCCACACCGTCCGCGACTGGAGCGAGGTGCAAAATGCGTTGCTGCTCGGCGCGGGCCGGAACGACAACGGCGAGCGCCAGACCATTTTCACGGTTGATCGCAACGGCCAGCTGATCGATCTCGCGGCCCGGCCGCGGCTCGTCGGGGTCGAAAAGGATCGCCGCGTCGGCATCGCGCCCGGCTACGAGCTGATCGTCTACAAAGTCGCGCCCAAAACGCCCGCGGATGCGGCCGGTCTCCGCAAGGACGACGAATTGCTCAAAGTCGATGGCACCCCGGTGATCAGCCTGCCGGCGTTCAGCGAGATCATCTCCGCCGATCCCACCAAGCCCTCCGTCATGGTGGTCCGCCGGGCCGGCGCCGAAGTCACGCTCACCCTGCCAGCCCGCGGACCGGCGGCGGCACCCAACACGCTCGGCGTCGACTTTATCGTTGGCTCCCGCCTGACGCATCCCTCGCCGTTCGCCCAAGTGTATGCGCCGGTCGTGATGACGTTTCGCACGCTGTGGAGCCTGATCAATCCCCATTCCGACGTCGGTATTTCAAAACTTACCGGCCCGATCGGTATCGCGCGCATTTTTCACACCGCCGCCGAAATCGGCCCGCGCGCGATCCTGCTCTTCACGATTCTCATCAACGTGAATCTCGCCGTGTTCAATCTCCTCCCGATCCCCGTGCTCGACGGAGGGCAGATCCTGTTCGCAACCATCGGCAAACTTCGCGGACGTGCCCTGCCGATAAACTTCATCATGGCGGCGCAGAGCGTTTTCATGGTGCTGCTCTTTTCGATGGTGATTTACGTGAGCTTCTTCGACGTCCGCCGGCTCGTGCGCGATGTCCAGGCCGATCGCGCCGAGGCCGCGCGCCCACCTGCGCCCGCTAAGTAAGGAGGCCCGCCGGACGGCGTCCGCGCTCCTTCCTGATGTTTTCATGAGCTACTGCGTCTCGCGCTTTCAAACCGCCCGCCGGGCCACCCACGAAGTCCTCGTCGGCTCGGTCGGCGTCGGCGGCAACCATCCCGTGCGTCTGCAGTCGATGACCACCAGCGACACGCAGGACATCGCCGCCACGGTGCGCCAGTCCATCGCGCTGGCCGAGGTCGGCTGCGAAATCGTGCGCATCACCGCGCCCAACGTCGCGGCCGCCCAGTGCCTCCGACCCATTCGTGAGCAATTCACGGCCGCCGGCTTTGGCCATATCCCGCTCGTGGCCGACATTCATTTTCTGCCGAGCGCCGCGATGGAAGCAGTGGAGCACGTCGAAAAAATCCGCGTCAACCCGGGCAACTACGCCGACAAGAAAAAATTCGCGGTGCGGGACTACACCGAAGCCGACTACGACCGGGAGCTTTCCCGCCTGCACGAGACGTTTTCGCCGTTGGTGCTGCGGGCGAAATCGCTCGGTCGTGCGCTGCGCATCGGCACCAACCATGGCTCACTCTCCGACCGGATCATGAATCGGTATGGCGACACGCCGCTCGGCATGGTCGAGAGCGCGCTCGAATTTCTCCGTATCGCCGAAAGCCATTCGTTCAAGCAGATCATCCTTTCGATGAAGGCCTCGAATCCGAAGGTGATGATCCAGGCCTACCGCCTCCTCGTGCAACGCATGGCGCAGGAGCAGATGCACTATCCCCTCCATCTCGGCGTCACTGAGGCCGGCGACGGCGAAGACGGCCGGATTAAGAGCGCCATCGGGATCGGCAGCCTGCTCCTCGACGGTCTCGGCGACACCATTCGCGTTTCTCTCACCGAGGACAGCGTCTACGAAGTCCCCGTCGCCCGCGCCATCGCCGACAAGGTGATGTCACGGTGGCGTGAAGCGGCGGTCGTCCCGGCCACCGATGCGATCGATCCCTATCATTTTTCCCGGCGCGCCATCGCGCCGCTGCAGATTGGAAAAGATATCACGCTCGACGCCGAACATCCGCCCACGGTCCTCACCCGCGTTTCGCTCGCTGCGCTGACGGCTCCGGGCGCGAAAATCGAGCAACCGAAAAACGCCGACACCCCGCACGAGGGCCTGCTCGTCGCAGTGACTTCGCCCGCCGACCTCGCCGCGCTGGCTTCGGCTTCGTCGCCCGCGGGACGTTTCCTCGCGCTCGAACTTTCCCCTACGCTCAGCCCCGAAGCGCTCACTCCATTCGCCGAAACCAGCCGGACCCCCTTGGTTCTCGTGCGCGCTTTCGGCGGTGACGAATCGGCCGCACTCGCGGCGTTTGTCACACTGGCGCGACGCCATGGTCACTCGCTCGCGATCGCCACGACCGCGCTCGATCTCGCCACGCTGGCGCCGACCCTGCGCGCCCTCGGAGAAGCCAATCTCATTTTCACCCTCCACTCGCCCGTCCCGTCAACGTCGTCCGATTCAGGGCACAGCATCGGAGCGTATCGCGCGCTCCTCGCCGCTCTGTCGACGGCCGGCTCGCGGGCGCCGCTCTGGATCCGCAATACATCGGAGACCGCGGTGCGCGGCGAAAATACTTTTCTCTCCCGTCTTCTCGAGGCCTCGTTCCTCACCGGTTCGCTGCTGTGCGACGGGCTGGGCGATCTCGTCAGCATCGAGACCGAGCCCGACGCGGTGCGGTCGACGACCCTCGTCTACAATGTGCTCCAAGGCGCCGGGGCGCGCTCGTCCAAAACCGAGTTCGTCGCATGTCCAAGTTGTGGACGCACACTCTTCGATCTGCAGAGCACGACGCAGCGGATCCGCGCGCAGACCGGCCATCTGAAAGGCGTAAAGATCGCGATCATGGGTTGCATCGTGAACGGCCCGGGCGAAATGGCCGACGCGGATTTCGGCTATGTCGGCGGTGCGCCGGGGAAGATCAATCTCTACGTCGGGAAGTCCTGCGTGCAGTACAACCTGCCACAGGCCGAGGCCGACGGACGTTTGATCGCCCTGATCAAGGCCCACGGCCGATGGGTGGAACCGGCGCTACCGGTCACCTAGCGCAGTCGAGCGAAAGGCGTAACCACTCACGTTGTCGCGGCGGGCGTCCCTGCCTGCCGCGACGCAAAACGGCTCCGGAGAAATTTAAATCGCTTGAGCGCGACGATTCATCGCTCCGCGGCGGTGCCGACGACGAAGAATTTCGCGCGGGGCGTATCGCCGATTCCACTCACTGCCACTTTTCCGTAACGCCGCTGTAACCTTGCCTGCGGCTTGCCAAGCCACTTCCGGCGCGACGTAATTCCATACGTTATACGTTCGCGACCGCGTTTTTTCCCGCGCCTGAATTTGGCCCGCGCTGGCAACGAAAAAAGCGAAAAAGTTATGCCCATATTCGATGTGAGTAACTTGGTGAAAACTTCGCCTTGTCATGCATTTTGGCTTCGCAGTTATTACCCCCTTCGTTCGTTGTTTCGATCCGTTCCCAGGTTCTTTCTCACTTCGTTTTTAGCTCAACTTTAAAGCCGCATCCAGTAGCTCAAGCTACATTCTGTTCATCAACATTTTACATTCGCCGCACCTACCCCTCCATGCCGATGACCAGACATTTCCATTTTGTTTCGTCGGTGACTCCAAGTTTCAGCCCAGAACGCAGGCGAGAAAATGCCCATGGACGGCCCGCTGTGAATAAACCTGTCCCTGTCGCCCGCTAAATGCCCACCACCTCCCTGCCTCCCAGTCTCTGGGAAACGGTGAAATGCGATCTAAAGTCGCTCTTTCCCGAAGAAGTTTTCCACATGTGGTTCGAGCCCGTGGTGTGCCTCGAAGCCACCGAAGACACGCTTACGCTCGGAGTCCCCAACGAATTCGCCTCGATCTGGATACACGACAATTACCTCGACCTGATCACCCAGCGCCTGCGGCTTAGCGCCGGGCGCCTCGTGAACGTGAAGCTGCGCACCGCGGACACCGCGCATTCGACCGCCTCGACCCGCGCCGACGCCCCAACCCGCCATTCACGTTCCACCGCCCCGGCCCGACGGGCCCCACGCTACGACGAACGCGGACCCGCTTCAGGCACGCTCAATCCCCGCAATACGTTCGAGAACTTTATCGTCGGGTCCAACAATCAGATGGCGCACGCAGCCGCCCTGGCTGTCGCCCAAGCGCCCGCGCAGGCCTACAATCCGCTCTTCCTTTACGGCGATACCGGCCTCGGCAAAACCCACCTGATGCACGCCATCGGGCATGCGATTCTGCGGAATAATCCCGAATCGCGCGTCGCCTACCTCTCGACCGAGAAATTCACCAACGAATTCATCCAGGCGCTCCAGGAGAACGGCCTCACCAAATTCCGCCAGCGCTACCGTAACGCCGACGTGCTGCTCCTCGACGACGTCCAGTTCCTCGCCAACAAAGAACGCATCCAGGAAGAATTTTTCCACACGTTCAACGATCTCTTCGAGTCCGGGAAACAAATCATTCTTTCCAGCGACCGCCGCGCTTCCGAAATCCAGAAACTCGAATCGCGCCTCGTTTCGCGTTTCGAATGGGGTCTACCCGCCGACATCCAGGCGCCTGATTTCGAAACCCGCGTCGCCATCCTTCGCACCAAGGCCGCCACGCACAAATGCGATCTGCCGCCGGCGATCATCAATTTTATCGCGCAGCACGTGACCAAAAACATCCGCCGGCTCGAGGGCGCGTTGATCAAGGTCGCCAGTTATTCGGCCCTCACCAGCAAGCCCCTCGACCTCGTGACGGCCGAGCGTCTTTTGCACGACTTGTTGATGGAGCAGGCCCAGACCGTTCTCACCATCGAGACCATCCAGAAACGCGTGGCCGATCATTTTCAGATCCGGCACAGCGACATGACGAGCAAGCGCCGGCCCAACAACATCGCGATTCCCCGGCAGATCGCGATGTACATCGCACGCACGCTCACGAAGCACTCCCTCCAGGAAATCGGCGACCTCTTTGGCGGCCGCGATCACGGCACCGTCATCCACGCCTGCAAGGCCGTGGACAACATGATGGAGCAGGACGCCGCCACCCGGAGCAGCGTGGAATTCCTGAAGACGCAACTCTCGCGCTGATTCGGGCGCCGCGACCTCGGTCCGGAATTTAGGGGAAGGGCCCACATCGACCAGCGCTCCGCACCGGTGCCAGGGCCGAGTAGCGTGCACGCTCAGCTTGCGTCATTCGCATTTCTTCACGTCATTCTCGGACAAACCTCTTTCATTTCATTCATGGCCCTCACTGCTGAACAAAAGTCCGTCGTCACCACCTGGATCGCCGCGGGCGATAATCTTTCGACCGTTCAGAAAAAACTCCGTGATGAGTTCAAGGTCTCCATGACCTACATGGACGTCCGTTTCCTCGTCGACGACCTCAACCTGACACTGAAGGACCCGTTGCCCAAAGCGGATACGCGTGACGTCTCGAAAACACCCGCGCCGAAGCAACCCGGCACGGCGCCCGCGCCTCTCGCGCCAGACGCGGCCCCATCCGGAGCCGCTCACTCCGACCGCGGCGGCGAAAATCTGGATGCGCTCCCGACCGAGCTTGATTCGAACGCCGAACCTGCCGTGGAAGGCGAGGCCCTCCCTCCCGCCGGACCCAATTCGGTGGTCGTGACGGTGGATAAAGTTACCCTCATTCCGGGCGCACTCGCTGGCGGCAGCGTAACCTTTAGCGATGGCGTGACCGGCAAATGGGTCATCGACCAGCAATACCGCCCCGGCTTCACCGAGATCAGCCAGCCCGGTTACCGCCCTTCGCCGACCGACGCCCAAGCTTTCATGCAGGAGCTAAGTCGTCTGCTTCAGTCGCGCGGATTCTGAGGGTTAGCACCCGGATCAGGAAAATCCGCCGGTGCTCAAATCCCGCGGGCGGCTGAGAAAGAAAAGTCCGTCCGAAGATCGCCCGCTCGCCGACGCTGCGGAGCGCGCGCGAGTTCACGAACAACCGGGCGCGGCTCGTTCGGCCGTTGGCGGGTAAAACCCAGTAAACGCGGCACGATTTGCGGCCGCCGACAAGTCTCGTCGCGACCTGTCCGAGATGAGGCTTCATTGCTTTGTCCGTGACCCTCGTCCCCAGCAGGTCGGAAAAACTGAGCACCGCCGGCAGCGAATGATCGACCATGTTGCGCCGCTGGCGTTCCGGCCTCGCGTCAAGTCCGGTGGGGTTGCCACCGAACGGATGAATTACGCCGGCCCCAACAACTGAAGAAAGGCCGTCTCGTCGATCACCGGCACCCCGAGCGCCTGCGCCTTCTCCAACTTCGAGCCCGCCTCCGCACCAGCGAGGACGTAACTCGTCTTCTTGCTCACGCTGCCACTGACCTTTCCACCGGCCGCCAGAATTTTCTGCTCGGCTTCCTCGCGCTTCAAGGTCGGCAGCGTCCCCGTGAGCACAAAGGTTTTTCCCGTGAACGCACCCGCGGTCATCACCGTCCCGGCCGGATCGATTCCGAGCGCCTGTAATTTCGCGAGCAAACGGCGTCCTGGTTCGCCCGCAAAAAACGCCAGCGCACTCGCCGCCACCGACGGGCCGACCTCCGATGGCACGCCTGCCAGCACGCCCGCCTCAAGCGTCGTGAGTTCGGCATCGATCGCGATGCGACGCATCTTTCGCCGGCTACGCTCCGCCTCATCCTTCGGCGGATTTTTTTTTGAATTAGGACTCTCGCGGTCTTTCTCTTCCTCCAGCGCCGCTCGCTCAAGCACCGCCCGGAGCAACGCGGAATCAGCGAGATCAGCCAAGTTCCGATGCCGCCGTCCGAGTTCACGCGCCGTAGTCTCGCCCACGTCCGGCACGCTCAGGGCATAAAGCCATTTTTCCAGCGGCAGCCCGCGCGCGACTTTCCGGGCGGCGACGATCTTCGTGGCATTTTTTTCGCCGAAAATCCGGGGCTCTTCGCCGGTGCCAAGATTAAGCGTCGCGAGGGTTTCCAGCGGCAGGTCGTAGAGATCCGGCGGATCGCGCACGAGGTCGAGCTCGACCAACTTCGCCGCGACGATTTCGCCCACACCGTCGATCGCGAGCGCGCGGCGACTGCAAAAAAATCCGAGCCGACCCGCGCGCTGGGCACGGCAGTCGTAGTTCTCGCATTTCCAAGCCGCCCCGAGGCCGCTCTCGGTGTCGACTTCGACGCGCGCGATTTTTCCACCGCAAACCGGGCAATGACCGCCCACGGCGTCGAACAAACTAAACGCGGTGGCACCCGCGGGACGTTCTTCAGGAAAAGAGCGCAATACCGCCGGGATCACTTCCCCTGCCCGCTCAATCTCAACCAGGTCACCCACCCGGATGTCCTTGCGGCGGATTTCGTCCTCGTTGTGCAGCGTGGCGCGGCTGATTGTGCTGAGGGAAAGGAAAACCGGTTCAAGTTCCGCGACGGGGCTGAGTATACCGGTCTTGCCGACTTGAATCGTGATGGACTTCAACCGCGTGCGCGCGGAGTCGGGCTTGTATTTATAAGCGATAGCCCAGCGCGGCGATTTGTCGGTCGTGCCTGTGTTGCGCTGCTGGTCGAAGTCGTCGAGCTTCACCACCGCGCCGTCGGTCCCGTAGGCGAACGTGCGCCGGAGCTGATCGAGCTCCCCAATCGCAGCCCACGCTGCGTCAATGCCCCGCACCTTCCAATAGCGCTCCACCACCGGCAGGCCCCACGCGCGGATTTTTTCCTGCAGTTCGGTCTGGGAATGGACCACCGCCGGTTCGCAGGCACCCAGACCGTAAAGCACGATGTCGAGTTTGCGCCGCGCAACTTCGGCCGCGTCGAGGAGCTTGATCGTGCCGGCGGCGACGTTGCGGGGATTGGCGTACAACTCCTCGCCCTCTTTCGCGCGCTCGGCGTTGATGCGCTCAAATTCCGCCTGCGTGAGATAAATTTCGCCGCGAATCTCCACGATCCGCGGCGCCGCACCGTGCAGCGTACGCGGCAGGCTGGCGATCGTGCGGACGTTGGCCGTCACGTCGTCTCCGCGATCGCCCTGCCCCCGAGTCACTGCGCGGACAAATTTCCCCTCCTCGTACGTGAGGCTCACCGCCAGCCCGTCGATCTTCGGTTCAACGGTGTAACGCAGATCATCTGTCTCAAGCAGCTTCACGAGGCGCGTGTGAAACGCGCGCAGCTCGGTCTCGTTGTAGGTATTGTCGAGGCTGAGCATCTTCTGCCGGTGCGCGACCTCGACGAAGCCTTGCACGCGATCGTCACCCACCCGGCGGGTTGGCGAATCGGCGCTGGCAAAGAGCAAAAATTCCTCCTCGAGCTCGGCGAGCTCCCGCTTCAGTCGGTCGTAATCGAAATCGCTGATCTCGGGCTGCGCCTGACGATAGTAGCGTTCATCGTGATGCGTGACCTGGGCGCGCAAATGGGCGATGCGTTGCTGGGCGTCGGCCGGAGTCATGACCTGAAGACATTCGCGACCGACGGCGTGTTTTCAACCCGTCGTTCACGACCGAACAGTGGCCGCTCCAGTACCGCACGGTAGCGCGGCCAAAATGTGTAGAGCCCGATGGCCAGCGCACCGCCCAAAGTATCGGCCAGCCAGTCGCCAAATTCCACGGAGCGACCCGGCGTGAAACTCTGGTGCCATTCGTCGGACGCGCCGTACGCGGACGTCAGCAGCATCGCGATTATGGCCGCCCGCTGGCCACGGCCCGATCGGACAATCAACGTCCCAAGCAAACCATAGACTGAAAAATGCGCGACCTTATCGGAGCCTTTCACTGCCGGCCCGGCGACGTGGGAGCGCGTCGACGCCAGGAAAATCAGCGCCGCAATCGTGAGCGGCCACAGCCAGGCCAGTTTGGAAAAGGAAACGCGAGCAGACACAGCCTTTTGTAAACACAGGGACGAACTCGGTTCCGCAACCAGAAAGCTCGCCTCATCGACTGCATTTCCCGTCCAGAATTTTTTGCCCCAGCGCGGACCGAAGCCGGACCCGCTGAATGTCACTTAATAAGTGACATTCAGCGTGGGCCTTCGCGTGGCTCCGGGCGCGACTGGTTCGCGGTCCGGTGGATGAAAATCGATCGGATGCAGAAGGCCGGCCCTACCTTATTTACGCGCTCCCGCCGCTATTTTATCCGCCCGGGTTTTCTGCTTGCGGATCGAACGGTCCCCGCGCTTCCTGCCCCTTTCTGCTTTTTGTCGGGGCGTAGCTTAGCCTGGTAGAGCGCTACGTTCGGGACGTAGAGGTCGCGAGTTCGAATCTCGCCGCCCCGACCATTTTCCGAGCGGGTTTTTAAAGCCCTCGCAGAGAGCCACGGTGCTCGCACCGATCACCGGTCGAGTCTTCGAAATTAAATCAAGAACCGAGCAAGAAACGCTGATGGGATTTTCCCCATGGGGAAATCGTCGATCGGTGGCGTGGGCTGGGAGCACGGGGCCCAGTCCTAGAACGCGAAGACGATTAGCCGTCAGCAGGTGAGGAGATCCGCCCTCTGGCGGATCCCATCAGCGGTTCACTGGCTGTCGGCCATTTCAGGAGCGCACCTTGCCTGGAAAACTTGCGGCGATTTTTTTTGTTTTTTGGGCCGCGACACCCAGCGTCGTAGACCATGGCTACCGAACAAAAAGAGGTTCTCGATATTTTCGTTCGCACTCGCGCGCTGCTCGAGGGGCACTTTGTCCTACGGTCAGGCTTGCACAGCGGACACTATTTTCAATGCGCCCAGGTGTGTCAGCGCATGGATGCGGTCGAGCGCCTCGCCGAACTGCTCCTGGCGAAAATCCGCGCGCAGGGCATCGCGTTCGACACCGTGCTGGCTCCGGCCATGGGCGGACTGGTGATCGGGCAGGAAGTCGCCCGACAGGCAAAGGCCCGCTACATCTTCGTTGAAAAGGAAAACAACGTCCTCGTCCTGCGCCGCGGCTTCACTCTGGCCCCGGGTGAGCGCGTGCTGGTGGTCGAAGACGTGGTCACGCGCGGTGGCCGGGTCGTCGAGTGCCTTGATATCATCCAGCCTACGCGCGCGATCGTGGCCGGCATCGGCATGCTCGTGGACCGCAGTGCGGGCACGACCAAATTTTCGGTGCCGACGGTGTCGTTGTTGGAACTGAGTTTCCCGACTTATCCCGCCGATGCCGTGCCAGAATCGCTCGCAAAAATTCCGGTGCAAAAGCCGGGAAGCTGAAGTTTTCGAACAAATTCTAGAGTGGGTTCACCAAAAGCGGAGCCGCGAACAATGGAGCGGCAGGCTTCCCTGCCGGCTGAAACAACGACGCCGAACCCGGCAGGCAGGGACGCCTGCCGCTACCCAAAACGGCCGAAAGGCGACGCGGTGCGTTGGCTACTCACTTCACCGGCACGACAATCCGTCCGCAGGCGCCGCGATAATATACTCGCAGCAAATCACCCTCTTCCGGATTCGAAATCAGGGCACGCTTGGCTGAGGCGATTTCCGCAACCGGGGCGTTGTTAATCGAAAGCATCCCCATGCCCTCGCGCAGGGTTTCGGCGCAGGGCGATTTAGCGTCGATGTCGGTAATGACCAGACCAGCGGGCAGCCTCGGATCCAAGCGGGCACGACGGCGAATTTCTTCCGTCAGTTCGCTCACGTTCACCCCCGCAAAATTTCAATCGGCTTCCCCCCGACGACGCCAACACCGCCGAAATCGTGCGTTCCCCGCCGTCCCGCATGACCAGGCGGAATCGGGTGGCATATGCGAAATCGCCAGGTGGAACGATTCGACTGATGTCACCACCCGCGAGCCTCGTCCAAACTCAAACGCGATCAAAAGCCCTTGATCCGGAAAAGGCCCGTGACGCTTGCGTTGCTGTTAATGCGCTGGATCGCTTGGGCGAGCAGCGGGGCGATGCTCAGTACGGTGATCGGCAGACCGGGTCGCACACTGACCGGCGTAGAATTGGTCGTGATGAGTTCATCGATCAGACCCGTGCTGAGTCGATCCAACGCTCCCTCGCTCAGGACGCAGTGACTGACCGCGGCTCGCACACTGCGCGCCCCGTGATCACGCAACATTTTCGCTGCAGCCGTGAGCGTGCCGGCGGTTTCGGTGATGTCATCGACCAGCAACACGTCGCAGCCCTCAACTTCACCCACCACGAACATGGCCTCGACCGTCGTAGCGTTCTTCCGCTTCTTAGCCACCATGCCGAGGCCCGCGCCCAGCACATCGGCGTAGGCCGCGGCCATCTTCATCCCACCGACATCCGGCGAACAGACGACCAGCTTGTCGCTGCGGGATTTGGCCAGGTGCTCAAAAAATACGGGCGACGCGTAGAGATGATCGACCGGAATATCGAAGAACCCCTGGATTTGCTGGCTATGCAAATCCATCGTGAGCACGCGATTCGCGCCTGCAGAAACGAGCAAATTAGCCACGAGCTTGGCCGTGATGGGCACCCGGGGCTGGTCCTTACGATCCTGCCGCGCATAGCCGTAAAACGGCAGCACCGCCGTGATGCGCTGCGCCGAGGCCCGCCGCGCGGCATCGATCATGATGAGCAACTCCATCATGTGATGATTGGTCGGCGGACACGTGGACTGAATGATGTACACGTCGTGACCGCGAACGTTCTCGTTGATCTTCACGAACGATTCCCCGTCGGGGAAACTCGTGACGGTGGCCTCGCCGAGAGGCATCCCGATAAATTTGCAAATCTCTTCCGCCAGAGGACGGTTGGAGTTGCCTGTGAAGATTTTTAGCCGCGACTCACTCATGAGTCCCGCATCTTGCGGAGGCTCCGGCCGGGCGGAAGACTAATTTGCATTGGCCGCAATTTGCTCCTCGATGGCGCCGACGCGCTTGAAAAGATCCGGCAGTTTTCGCCGCAGCACATTAACTCGCTGCTCGAGCTGATACGGCAGACACGGCGAACCTTTCACGAAACTGCCCGGTTCCAAGTCGGCGTTCACGGCGGACTGACCGTCGATCTTCGACCCGCGGCCCACCGTGATGTGGCCCGCCAACCCGGCCTGTCCGCCGATGACCACGTAATCCTCAAGCGTAGTGCTGCCGGAAATGCCAACCTGCGCGCAAATCATGCAGTGCCGACCGATGACGACGTTGTGCGCGATCTGCACGAGGTTATCGATTTTCGTCCCCTCGCCCACCGACGTGCGGCTGAACCGCGCGCGATCCAGGGTGCTGTTGGCGCCAATCTCGACATCGTCGTCGATCACAACCTGGCCGACTTGCGGCACCTTCGAGTGCCGACCGCCGACGAACTCGTAGCCAAATCCATCGGAGCCGATCACGACGCCCGGCTGCAACCTCACGCGATTTTTGAGCACGCACTCGGCGGCCAGAATCACCCCCGGCATGAGCCAGCAGTCATCGCCGATTATCGCATCCCGACCGACGAAAGCTTGCGCCTGAAGGTGGGTCCGCTCGCCCACGGTCGCCCCGGCCTCGATGACGCAAAGCGGGCCGATCGTGGCGGACGGGGCCACTTTTGCACCGGCGGCAACGTGGGCCGTCGCGTGAATGCCCGGCGCGGGTTTGGGCCACAGCTGTTGCTCGATCCGCGCACAAATACGGGCCAGCGCGACCGAAGGATTTTCCACGAACAGCAACCACTGATTCGCCTGCGGCTCGGCGACGAAGTCCGGCGGAAGCAAAACGATGGAGGCGCGAGACGTCGCCACTTCCCCTTTGTATTTGGGATTACCCAGAAACGAAAGATCGCCCGGCCCGGCCGCGGTCAGCGAAGCGATGCCGCGAAACGGCTCCGTCGTGGTCCCGCGCGTACTCCGTGGCTCAACGATCGCGTGGATTTGTTCAAGGGTGAGATCGACCTTCATTCCGGAAGGAGCGTGGGAATTCAGCGCGACGGCGCAACGCTCCACTATCGTATTCTATCGAGCACCACTCAAACCCGCGATGGAGCGGGCTGACCGACCGGAATCCTCAATTACTCGCCTGACTTAGAAGGCCGGCTTGAACGTGGTGCTGCTTCCCGCGGCCACCACATAGTCTTCACCGGCGCTCCAACTGAGGTCGTTCACCAGAAATTTGAAAATGATCGGGCGCGACGATTCGGCGAGCGTGACGGACCATTCGTCATCGGCGACGCACGCCAGCACCAAACCATGATCCCAGCTCAATCCGGCGCCTTCGCCCCGGATGTAGAGGGCGTTGCCGAAGCCAATATCGATTTTCGCCGTGATCACCGTGACGACCGGTTTGAGCGCAACGGATTTGACCACCGAAGGCACCGGAACTTTGGCCGGAGCGAGTTTGGCGGCTTTGGCTCGCGCGACCGGTTTGGCTCGCGCGACCGGCTTAACGGCCGCGGCTGTTTTGCCCGCGGCGACGGGTTTGGCCGCGGCTTTCGAAGCTGCGGCCCGTGTGACGGACTTCGTCGCTGGGGCGGGCGACTTGGCTGATTTGGTGTTCTTCTTCATGTGATGAATGGATGACGGATGAGTTCACTTACCCCTAACTGGGACCGACCATGAGCAAGAGCGGGGCCAACGCGCAAGTTAGCTTTGGTTTCGATTGCGTCACGGCCCTGAAAAAAGCCGCAGGCGGAAAATGGCTCGACCGCGTTTTACGCGATCTCGAGGCGCCCGTTGTCCGGCGCCGAGCTTCGAGCCGCAAGACGAACCCAGAGATGGTGGACCTGATCGGGATCAAACCGACGACCTCTTCGTTGCGAACGAAGCGCTCTATCAACTGAGCTACAGGCCCCAAAGAGGGTGTGGTATTGGAAAAACCCCGCCGGCAAGTAAACACCTATTTTCGCCCGCAGACGGAGCGCTGCGACCTCAACTCATCGAATCGGCTGACGCCGGCAGGCGCCCAAAGTTCATCTTGCCGCCCACAGACGGAATCACGCTCGCGATCTCCACGTTGCCCTTTCGTCCCATTAAAGGCCGGCCACTCATGACCGCGACCATCGCGCCCTCCGGCAAATAACCCACCGCCTCGCCCTCCTCTTTTGCTCGGTTTGAGCAGCTCCCCATCGACGTGTTATCCGAAAACCAACTCCGGCTGCAGGGACTTCGCCAAAAAGTTCCGGTTTAACCACAGGACGCATTGAACTCGCCGTTGCCGCGCCGCGCGATGAGGGTCCCGCGATAAGTGCAGATGAGAGACGCTGCGCGTGGGCAAAAAGGTTTTAGGCGTAACGAGGTGACCGCAACGGCACGGACCGCCGCGTCACTGGAAGAAATAAGCCACCA
The DNA here is from genome assembly GCA_903919985.1 of uncultured Opitutia bacterium. GTDB lineage: Bacteria > Verrucomicrobiota > Verrucomicrobiia > Opitutales > Opitutaceae > Tous-C4FEB. The sequence goes on from CAIXKG010000163.1 coordinate 14,423, forward strand.
CCAGCGGCGTAAGGATGAGCCCCGCCATAATCGCGTAGAGCCAGCGTTGCACCCGGCGGGCTTTGGCCTTTTCAGCGGCATCGGCATCCATTTCAGTGCGCACCCAACCCTCCCACCATGAAAACGCAACACTGGCTCGTGAAGTCCGAACCCGAAGCCTACAGCTGGGCCACCTTCCAAAAAGACGGCCGTACCGCCTGGACCGGTGTGCGCAATTATCAGGCTCGCCTCCACCTCAACGCCATGCGCCCGGGCGATCGGGTCCTGTTTTACGAAAGCGTCGGACCGAAAGCTGTGCTGGGTCTGGCGGAAGTTTCGCGCGCGGCGTTTCCCGACGAGACGGCCGATGAACCCGGCTGGGTCGCGGTCGAACTCGTCGCCAAAAAACC
>CAIXKG010000164.1 GCA_903919985.1 uncultured Opitutia bacterium
ACACGACGCGGATGACGGGGCGGCGTTGTTCGACGCGCCCGATTTGGCGTCAGCCTGGGCCAAATTGCGCGAGCTGCAGGAAAGCGCGCCTTTTCACTTGAGCGAGTTGGCGGCGCTGGGCTTCAGGCCGAATTAAGAGCCGATCCGAACGGCCCCAGGAAATATTCCTGGGTAGGTCAACCCGCTTGCCCGCGCTCCGGGTTAAAGAGCGCGCGCAGCCGCGCAAACCTACGGGAGGAGGATGATTCGGATCGGATCTTAGTCTGGATGCTCTCCAGCCCGACGAATTTCTCTGTCTGTCTTGGATGATCCTTCGCGTTTACCTGCGACGTCTCCGCGGCCGGCTTAATTTCCGCTCGCCCCGCCCTTCGGCGTCGCATCCTCTCGACGCTTCGCATGCGTTTTTTCCGGTTAATTTCTTTCTTGGGCCTCAGCATCCTTGCCGCGTGGGCGCAGCGGCCCGCCACGCTCCAGCCGGGTGAAGTGTTCACCTATAGCGTGGGTTGGGGGATTTTCGGTGGAGCCGGGGAAATCAAAATCGCCGCGGACCAGCCGCCCACCCAGCCTGACCAACTGCGGATTACGACCACAACCCGAACGCGCGGGTTTGCCCACACGCTCTACGCTTTCGACGCCGCGTCGGAATCCATTTTTGACCTGAAAACCGGGCGCCTCCTCCGCATCGCCGAAAAATCTGCCACGGAGAGCAAGCAGACCGAAACGCGGCTCACGTTCGAATATCAGGCGCGCACCTTCCGCTACACCGACACACTTCGTCCCGCGCGTTCGCTCACGCTGCCCCTACCCGCGGGCGAGCCGCTCGATCTCATCAACTGCCTCCTGCAAACCCGGACCTGGAATCTTCCGCTGGGCGAGCACCGCGACGTTCTCGCGGTCTTCGATGACGAGCTTTATGAGCTCACGGTCTACGCGGAAAGCTACGACGAAATTACCACGCCGCTAGGTACGTTCAAGACGCTGGTGCTCGTGCCCAAAATGGAAAAGGGCCCGCTCAAGGGCATGTTCAAACGCGGCTCGACCGTACGCGTGTGGATTTCCCAGGACGAACGTCACCTGCCGGTGCGTTTCAAAGTCGACTTCAGATTCGGTGCCGGCACGGCGACGCTCACCGATTACCAGCCGCCCTTGGCGGCGGCCACTTCCACTAAAAAACCGGCAGCTAGCCCGGTCGGCGCCGGACCGCAGCCGAATGGATCGAATCCTCATCCTTAGAGGCGGCGCGCTCGGCGATTTTATCGTCACGCTACCAGCGCTCGCGGCCTTGCGCGCGCGGTGGCCTGCCGCCCGGATCGAATTCGCGGGAAACGCCATCGCTGCGCGGCTCGCGCTGACGCGCGGTTTGCTCGACGCGATCCACTCACAACATGAATCCCGCTGGGCCGCGCTCTACTCCGGGCGCCCGTTGCCTGCGGATTTCGCCGCGTGGCTCGCGCGCTTTGACCTCGTGCTCGCCTTCTGGCCCGATCCCGCCGGCGATCTCGCGCGCCATTTTCCTTTCTCTCCGGCGCAGACTTTTCTTTTCGAGACCGCCCAGCCGGCGACCGCGCCCGCCGCAGCGCATTTTTGCGCGCCGCTGCGTGGACTCGGCCTCGCGGTGCCGCCAGACCAGCTCTGCTTTCAGTTTTCGTTGCCGAAGCCAGGACAGTTCAGAACTGACGCGCCCGGCTCGCCGCAAATCGCAATTCATCCCGGCAGTGGATCGCCCACAAAAAACTGGCCGCTCGAACGGTGGCTCAAGCTTTGCTCGCAGCTCAAAACTTCCCATGACGCGGAGTTTCTGATCATCACCGGCGAAGCCGAGCCAGCCGCGACGCGCGACGCGTTCGCCCACTTGGGTCGCTCCGCTCACGCTCTTCCGTTGGAAGAACTGATCGTCGCGATCGCGTCGTGCCGATTATTCCTCGGCCACGATTCCGGCGTAAGCCATCTCGCGGCGGCCTGCGGCGTGCCGAGCGTGTTACTTTTTGGCCCGACCGATCCGGCTACATGGGCTCCGCCGGCACCGCACGTCAGTGTGATCAGGCAAGGCGGGACGCTGCTGGCGATTTCCGTTTCTGATGTGGAGTCGATGGCGACGCATCTGCTCGCGGCGCAAAAATAAAGCGCCAGCGTTTCGCCGCCCAAACCGGGCCCGCGTAGTCCACCCCGATCCGCGGAGTCGTATTCACCCTGCGCTTTGGCACCGTCACACCGCGATCTTCAATCCAAAGCGAATCCAAGGTGTCGGCTATCTTCGCATTGAACTGTCGGTCGATGCCCAGTGCTTTGGTTACCCGGCCCGGCCCGCTCGTACCTTCGACACCGCGGATCAAGACGGCGGCCGGCCAGTCTTTCGGTCCGACCACGAGGTTAAGCATTTCGTGAATTCCGTAGCAGAGATAAACGTACCAACGTCCGCCTTCGGCATAAAGCACTTGAGTTCGCCGGGTGCGCCCCGCGCGGGCGTGGCAGGCCAGATCACGTTCGCCGTCGTAGGCTTCGACTTCGGTGATCATACGCGCTGCTTCGCGCCCATCTGGCCAGCGTCGCACGAGAAATTTTCCCAGCAACGCTCGCGCGTGCGCCACGGTTCGCTTTTCGGCCCACGCTTTCGCTTTGATTATCCGCCCCACGGCCTTTGATTGCGCGCAACTCTTTCGTGAACGCAACCACCGCGCGCTCAGCCGCCGCTCACCGCAAGGCCGATCTTCTTCGCAGCTTTCGCCTGTGCACGGCCGACGGCTTGGTTGCGATGCCAGTGGTCACGATGTCGCTGCCGGTAAATGTTTTTATCACCGCGCTGGTGACCAAGGCATTCGTGCTGCCCAAACCGGCGATCGGGCTGATGAGCGCGATGCCCTTCCTCGCGAATTTCCTCCAGATCTTCACCGCCTCCGCCATCGCCCGCTGGCGTCCACCCCGCGTCGTCAGCGTAATCGCGGCCACGATCCACCTCACGCTCTGGGTCGCGCTCGGCGTTTTAATGCCGCTGATCCCGCGGGCCGACCCCGATGCCGCAGCCCGCTGGCTGATTCTCTGGTTTTTCATGTCGAGCTGCTTCGCGGCCGTCGCGGGCGTGACGTGGAATTCCTGGGTGCAAGAATGGGTGCCGCCCCGACTGCGGGGGAAATACTTTTCCCGCCGCAACGCATCCCTGCAGTTTTCCACGCTCACGTTCCTGTTTATTACCGGGTGGGTGCTGGCGCACTGGGACTACGCGATCCCGGCGTTCCAGGCGATCATCGCGGGCGCGGTACTCACGCGGGGTTTTTCGCTGTACTGGCAGGGGATTGCGCCGACGCGTGCGCTGCCGCACGCGCACGTGCCGGCGCGATCGTTCAGCGAGCAAGTGCAGATCCTGCGGCGGTCGTCCTCGTTTTTGCGGTTCATCGCATTCGGCGCGGTGTGGTCATTCGCCGCCAACTGTTTCGGACCATTCTATCACGTGTTCATGTTTGAACAGCTCCGGTTTTCCGCGTTCGACGTTGGCATACTCTCCACGCTCACGGCGCTTGGCGGCGCGCTGGCGCTACCGGCTTGGGGTCGGTTGCTAGATCGATTTGGCAACAAGCCAGTGATGACCTTCGCGCTAATCTGCTGGCAGCTGCAAAATTTTCTGTGGTGCTTCGTGACGCCCGCGAACCGGAATCTACTTTATGGCATGTGGGTGTTCGGCGGACTCACGAGCGCGTGTTTTGTTCTCGGTCAATTTACGCTTTTGCTCCGATTACTTCCCGTCGAAGCCAAAAATCTCGCGATCGGGCTAAACCTCGCGATCACGTCTCTGGTGGCCGCCATCGCTCCCATCGTCGGCGGCGCCGTCCTCGCCTGGGGGCTCGGGCGCTGGAGCGATAGCCTCGCCGTCTACCATACTACATTTCTCCTTCAGCCCATTCTGGCCATCGCGAGTGCGGCGATTCTTCTCAGCGTCCATGAACCCGCTGCCGGGTCGCTCACGATGGTCTTCGGGGCGATGCGGAACATCCGCACGTTAGGCGGCGTGCTGGGGTTGGATTTCCTCATCAACTACGTTTTCTACCGCGGGCCGATGAAGCGGTAACCGCAGCAGCGCTTGCAGAGCCTACAGCCAAGCCGAATAACGCGTCGCCCGTGGATCAGCGCGCTTGGAGCGCTAGCCAGTAAGGACAATCGCCGGGTTAATCGGATAGCCTCGAGGTTTCCAGAGTGAGATTCGCCAAATAAAGCCTTGCGTTAGCTCCCGCGAAACCGTTTTTTCTCCGTTTTTATTCATGAAAGCCACTATCAAAACCCAAGGCCAGCAGTTCACTGTGACCGAAGGCGACATCCTCATCGTCAACCGCTATCCCAAGACGGAAGCCGGTCAAACGGTTGAGATTACCGACGTACTGGCCGCTGGCGAAGGCGCCGACTACCGCGTGGGCCGCCCCACTTTGATGGGTGCTTCCGTCTCCGTCACGATCTTGGAAAACAAGCGCGGCGACAAGGTCATCGCGTTCAAGAAAAAGAAACGCAAAGGCTTCGAGAAAAAGCGCGGCCATCGTCAGGAGCTTTCGGTCATCAAGATCAAGAGCATCACCGTCTGATTTTAATTCTAAAGGAAACCACCCACCATGGCGCATAAAACAGGTCAAAGCTCCACGTCCAACGGCCGCTCCAGCAAGGCAAAGCGTCTCGGAGTGAAACTCTACGGCAGCGAAGCCGTTCGGGCTGGCGGTATCATCATCCGCCAGCGCGGCAGCAAGACCCACGCCGGCAAGAACGTCGGCACCGGTCGCGACTGGACCCTCTTCGCGCTGAAGGACGGCGTCGTGAAATACGACAAAGTCCACCGCAGCGTCGAGGTCGTCGTCGGCTAACGTTCCCGTCCTTTCAAAATTTCAACGCAGTCCGCATGGACTGCGTTTTTTTATGGGCGTATGCCCGGCCCCCTTGGCGGCGACTGCCTGCGCGTCGCGCAAAAGCTGAGGTCTTCCGCGCAAAGCTGGAGCGGCGAAAGTTTTCCGTGGCGGCTTTGAGTAACGGCAGGCGTCGCTGCCTGCCAGGTTCGGACGTCCTCGTTTCGGGCAGGCAGGGACGCCTGCCGCTACGCTACGTCGTGAGCGACTGCGCTTTTGGTTAAAGCGACTAGTTGGCCGCGGGATAACTCCCGAGCCATTTCACCATCGGGCAGAAACTCCGCAGGTCGGCGAGGGCCGCTTTCATGGCTGGGTCGTCGTGGTGGCCGCTCACATCGAGAAAAAAATAATAATCCCACGGCCGCTTCTTGCTCGGCCGCGACTCGATCTTCGAAAGATTAATGCCTCGGCTCGCGAGCGGATTGAGCATCTTGAGCAACGCGCCCGAGTGCGCCGCGGCTTCATCGCCGAGCGACACCAACAGACTCGTGATATCTTTCCCGCCGCCCACCGGGCCGGAGGATCGCCGTCCCAGCACGAAGAAGCGCGTGGTGTTGTCCGCCTTGTCCTGAATATTTCGCGCGAGCACCGGTACGCCGTGAAATTCCGCCGCGAGTTCACTCGCCACCGCGGCCACGCCCGGTTCGACCTTCGCGATCTGCACCGCGCGCGAGGTGCTCGTCGCGTCAACCAGCTGCGCATGCGGCACGTGGCGCTGCAGCCAGTTCCGGCACTGCGCGAGCGCTTGGTCTTTGGACAAAACTTTTTGAATTTTTTCCAACGGCGTCGCGGAGATTAGAGCGTGCGTGATCTCCAGATAAACTTGCGCCACGATTTTCAGATCGCTGTCGACGAAGCTGTCCAACGCCTCGCGCACCGAACCCTCGGTGGAGTTTTCGATCGGGATCACGGCATAGTCGGCCTCACCTTTTTCAACCGCCGTGAAAATATCACCGACCGATGCCATGGCGTGATAGTCCACGCTGGCGCCGAATTTCTTCATCGCGGCAGCGTGCGTGTTCGTCGCTTCCGGCCCGAGATAAGCGATCATCAGCGGCTTCTCGAGCGCGATGGCCGCCGACATGATCTCGCGATAGATCGCCCGCAAGGCGTCATCTTTGATCGGCCCCTGATTCTGGCCGCAGACTTTTCGCATGACCGCGTCCTCGCGTTCCGCGACATAGATCTCGCCGCCCGTGCTACGCTTCACCTTGCCGATCTCGGCCGCCAGCGCGAGCCGCTGGTTGATCAGCTCGACGAGTTGGCGATCGAGGGTATCGATCTTTTCGCGAATAGGGCCGAGGTCCATGGGTCAGGAAGCGGGCGTGGGGTCCGGGACGACGGGTTCTTGCGGCGCGTCCGCGGTCGCATCGGCCACCGTCGGTCCACTCTCCGTTGCGAGCGTGAGTTGTTCTGTCTCCAAGCCCATCTCCGCATCGCCCGGAGTGTGCGGCGTGGTGGCGTTTTTGAGCCACTCGTCGATTTGCCGCGACGATAGCACGTCGGACGCGGGCAACTCGTCGAGCGACTTGATCCCGGTGTATTCGAGAAATTTGTCGGTTGTGCCGTATTGGAGCGGACGGCCCGGTAAATCTGCGCGGCCCACGATATAAATGAGATCGCGCTCGAGCAGTTTGTTCACGCCGGCCTCGGCCGAAACGCCGCGGATGGTCTCGATTTCGGTCCGCGTAACGGGCTGGCGATAGGCCACCACCGCGAGCGTTTCCAGCGACGACTGGCTCAACTTCACGGGCGGCGGCTCCTGACGCAAAATCCGCACCCAGCGTGCGAACTGCGGCTGGGTAACCAATCGATAACCGCTCGAGCCCTCGATCAGCAGCAGGCCTTCGTCGGCCAGCCGAAGCTCCGCCGCGATCTCGTCCATCACTTCCCGGATCTGGGCCGTCGTCACGAGCGAAGGCACGTCTTGATAAAGCTCCGCCTCACCCGGCAGCTCCGCAACGACCTCGGTCACTTCGCCCGCATCGGCGACGCTGGCGACCGGCACCTCGACCCGCGGAAGGACCACCTCGCCCGCCGCGGGCGGTTCATCGGTCGGAACGTCGTCACTGACGATCCCCGGCAAAGGGAGCGTCTGCTGTTCATGAAACCGCGTGAACACCGCCTGCACATCCTTTACTGCCAGCGGCAGATTTGAGGAGAGCAGCAAGGCCTTGAGCACTTTTTTGAGATTGAACGCCATGCGGAGAAAAACGCCGCGAGTGAATCGCGCGGCCGGCGGCTCACGCAACCTTGAAAAGTTGCGGTTTCCGTTCCGCACGAATTTCCGCGGCGCTTTGGGTGCCCGGACGCGAACGCGCTTGCCCGCCTGCCTAGCGCTTGGTCTGCTGCGCACCGCTTTACCCATGTCAAAATCCCTCGAAAATCTTCGCCCGCATTCTTCCATTGTTCACGACGGTCCCAGCCGCGCGGGCGCCCGTTCGATGCTCCGCCCCGTTGGTTTCACCGACGAAGACTTCAAGAAGCCGGTCGTCGGCATTGCCTCACTTTGGAGCATGGTCACGCCGTGTAACATGCACTTGGACCAGCTTTCCCGCGAAGCCGAAGCGGGAGCCAACGCCGCGGGCGGCAAGGCGATCATCTTCGGCACCATCACCGTCTCGGACGGCATCAGCATGGGCACGCCGGGCATGCGCTACTCGCTCGTTTCCCGCGAGGTCATCGCGGATTCCATCGAGACCGTGGTCGGGGCCGAGGGCTTTGACGCACTGGTGGCCATCGGCGGCTGCGACAAGAACATGCCCGGCTGCGTTATGGCGATGGCCCGGCTCAACCGCCCATCGGTCTTTGTTTACGGCGGCACCATCCTCCCCGGCATCCATCCCGACTCGAAAAAGGAGTGCGACATCGTCTCGGTCTTCGAGGCGGTCGGCCAGCATTCCG
>CAIXKG010000165.1 GCA_903919985.1 uncultured Opitutia bacterium
ACCGGCGGTGAAGCGCCCGCCCCAGGTGACTTGGGAAGACTTGGCCATGGTGGGCGCCGAGATGACGATGCACGCGCGCTGCGCGCAACCGAATTTCCTCCTGAAGAAAATGTGGACGGGGCGCCCTCACTCTGAAGAAACCCAGAACGCAACGATTACATCGAACCAAGGCGTCGCGGGCTCCTTGTCCTTGGCGCTGGATTTCCGCGATCTACTTTTTTGGAAAATCCCGTTTGCTCACGCCGAGGTTGCTCCCACGCTCGCGTCATGTCGTTGCGCTGGTTGCTCTTTTTATTCGGTTGCGGTGTGGCCTGCGCCGCGCCGGCCAACCAGCAGACCGTGATCATCGAGCCGGCGAAAACCTCGATCTACATCGGTAGCGTGACGATGACGATGCCGCCATTTCAGCGGATCGAAGCGCGCTACGAATCAAGCTATGTGGCCACGATTTTTCCGTATTTTTTTTACAACGAACACGGCCGGCTCGCGATCGATTTCTCGGACGCGCAACTAGCGCAGCTCGGCCGCGGCGAGCACGTCGAGTTCAAGGGCGCAGGGCACAATGCAGCCGGCGAGGAACGACGGATCGAAGGCACCGCGACCCCCACTGATACGGAGCACGGAAAAATCAAAGTGCGCGTGTTTGTGTCGAAAAAAATTCAGCTGATCTTCAACACGACCTATCGCTTCGTCCCGGCGGCGAAATAAGCCCTGATCCGGCCGAAGACCGGGCCAACCCGGAGCCCGGAAACCGGGACTTAGAACTCCAAACCCAGTTCGGCTTCGCCGAACGAAAGTGGCGCGATGGGCGAGACTCGAACTCGCGACGATCGGTTTAGAAAACCGATGCTCTATCCAGCTGAGCTACCACCGCTCTCTCCTTTTCACATAAATAGCCCGGCGGCCGAAAAACGAGGTAAACTTTTTCGCCTGCCGTGGCCGCTTTCCGGAGGGCTCCAAGCTGAGGCGAGTTGGGAGGAAAACAAACCAAGCCGCCCATGAAGCGCGCCGCCGCTGGACTTCTTGGCGCCATTTCTGGCCACGAAAGTGAGCCAGCCCTAAGGTGGTTCAAACCGCCTAACTCCCCTACGTCAGGGCTCAGTAGATCCATCCCTCCAGCTTCACCGGCCACTTTTCTGGATTGAACGGGGGGGATAAGACCCAGACGACGTTTCGCCCATGAGGAGTCGGCCAACCCTCCTGACCGCACCACCGTGGCGATACCATCGCGAAGGGTAAGATTCGGTTCGGATCGCTCCGTTTCGAAGTGAGACGCTCAAAACCCGGGCAGTTTAAAAACCGACGCTTGACTTGACCGCGGCGGATTTGCACGTTCGCCAACTCTTCCCTCACGGGGTGGTAGCTCAGCTGGTTAGAGCGTCTGCCTGTCACGCAGAAGGTCGCGGGTTCGAGTCCCGTCCATCCCGCCAATTTGGCGCCCGCCTTTTAAAAAATGGCGGGATTTTTTGTGCGCTTTCCCCGGCATGCGATCGGTCCGGTGCTGAAACGCACGCACGAATTGCCGATAAAAACATCCAGCCGGCAGCCGGACGGGAACGAGGCCAGCCCGGCGGCCAGAACGCGGCGATGGAGTTGCCCTCGCGGGGCGCGGAGGGAGTTGACCTCCCTTTTAGCCAAGCATCGTGATGAGCTGAACCAGCGCATCAGTCCCGCCCACGTTTCCCGGGAAAACCACGTAGGCCAGACCGGGCCAGCGGGTCTCCGGACCGAGCTGCCACACTGGGACGCCAGGCAGCGCCTGGCCGAGGATGAGCGCGCGCCGTACGCCGAGCGCGGCGGTGGCCACATCACTCGACGTGATGCCGCCCTTCGCCACCAACCAGCGCGGTCGCTTTCGAAGCGCGGCCACAATCTCCACCAAGCTGCGGGAAACGGTCTCGCCGATGGCCAGGTTCTCCGCGGCGTTGCGGCCGGTCACCAGCGTGCGGCTCGTTGACAGCGCGACGTTCGCGCCCTGTTCGAGCGAGGCCTCCACCTGCCGGGCGGCGCGGGCCACTTCCGCGGCCCGTTCGGCCGGAACCAGAAGTTTCTCGACCACAATTTCGACGGCCGAAACCCGGCCGCTCTGCAATAGTTCCTGCAGTTGCAGGGAGGTTTTCCCGACGTATGAACCGACGACGAGGAGCCCACAACCCGTCCCCGGCGACGCGATTTCCTCCGCGCGCAGCAGCGGTCGCGGCGCGATGCCGGCGTGCGCGGCAACAAACGAGGCCGCGGTGCGGAATAGGAATTTTTTCCCACCGGCCTGAGCGACCGCCAGAGCTTGCGCGAGGGCGGACAGATCCGCCGGCTCGGTGGCGTTGACGATCGCGACGGCGCCGCCGGCGAGCGCGGCCAGCTTGGCGGTCAGCCGGGCGCGATCGCCGCGCAGATCGTCCAGGGAAAACGACACGACATTGCCGGCGCGCACGCGGCCGGAGGTTTTCTCCTCGACCCAGTCGCGCAGGTTCGAGGCGCGGTAGCCAAAGGTGGCGTCGCGGGCGAATTCCGTCTCGCCGGCCGGCACCAGGTTGCCCGCGTTCGCCACGTAGTGGATGTCGTTCATCGTGAGACGACCGCCGTCGAAGAACGCCGGGATAATCAGCGTGGCGTCGAAGTCGCCGCCCAGCGCCTCGGCGAGCGCGTCAGTCTCCGCGGGATAGTGGCCGCGGAGCGTCGAATCGCTCCGGCTCACGACCTGGAACGACCGGCCGCATAAACGGCCGGCGCTGACGAGATTGAGGCCGATCTCGCGGTTGATGGCGCAAGCGCGTTTTTGGGGAAACGCCCGGCTGTTGGTCAGGATATAAAAGCACGGTCCGGGTGCCGTGAGTTCCGCGACGAGCGAGGGTACGCTCCATTCCGTGAGCACCGGAATGCCGTGGACGGTCTGGGTGCCCGTGGGATCGTCGTCCAACACGACGATCTTGGCGGGGCTGGGCAATTCACGCATGGGAAGCGGAGGGGGTTGGGAATGTCTCTTGCCGATAACCCCGGATGATCGAGGCAAAGTCCTGGTCGCCTCGGAAACCGAGCGCAGCGGCCCGCGCGGTGTCGAAGCGTCCCGGCCAGCTGCTGACGATACGCTCCACGACTTCGTCCCGTTCAAAACGGATCCGCGCGACGATCTCGGGCCCGGCGACCTGTTCCAGCGTCTCGATCATTTCGCCGACCGTGACCGAAAGCCCCGGCAGATTGATCGTGCGGTTCGTCCCGAGCGATTGGGCCGGGATGAGGTGGGCGTGCATCAGATTTTCGATGGCGGTGGCGGGCGACGAGAGCCAAAGGCGCACGTTGCGGGTCACGGGGCAGACGGCGGGTTCGCCGTTCAGCGGCTCGCGGATGATGCCACTCACGAACGACGAGGCGGCGCGGTTCGGTTTGCCCGGCCGGACCGAGATGGTGGGCAGGCGCACGACGCGCCCGTCGACGAAGCCCCGCCGGCTGTACTCGTTGACGAGCAGTTCGCCCATGGCTTTTTGCGCGCCGTAGGATGATTGCGGGCGGACGGCGGTCGGGTCCGTGACGGTGGCTGGAAGCTCGCCGCCGAAAACGGCGAGGGAGCTGGTGAAGACAAATTTAGGTGGGGCCGGCAGCCGCCGGCTCGCCTCCAGCAGGGCCCGCGTGGCGTCGAGGTTGATCGTCATGCCGAGATCGAACTCCGCCTCGGCCTGGCCGCTCACGATCGCGGCCAAGTGATAGACCACAGCGGTGTCCGGGGTCACCAGTCGCTCGACATCGGCGTTTTGGGCGATGTCGCACACCACGGACTGCACCCGGCGGTCGGCCGCGAAAGCGTCGGTCGTGACGCGGTCGGCCAGCAGGAGGCGGATCGAGTCGGGATAATGTTGGAGCAGCCGCTTGGCGAGACGTTGACCAAGGAAACCGGCGCCGCCGGTGATGATGATTTTCATGGGAGGGATGAAAGTGAGTGTGTGGAGCGGCCGGCGTTGAGTCGCCGTCGCAGTTCAGCGGTTCACGAGCTTGGCGGGCAGGCGCAGCACGGCGAAGGCGCCCAACACCACGGTCCCGGCGAGCACATACATGCCGATGCGGTTGTCGTGGGTCGCATCCTTCAGGTAGCCGACCAAAACCGGGCTGGCAAAGCCGGCCAGGTTGCCGATGGCGTTGATGCCTGCGATCCCCGCTGCGGCGCCGTAGCCTGTGAAAAAGGCGGTGGGCAACGACCAGAAAAGCGGCGTGCAGGAGAGGACGCCGGCGGCGGCGAGCGACAGGAACGCGATCGCGGCCACGGGATTTTGCGGCGTGAGCGCGGCGCCGACGAGCCCGACCGCTCCGACCACCGCAGGAACCACCAGATGCCACCGTCGCTCCCGGTGCGCATCGGCGTGGCGGCCCAGAAAGTTCATGGTCGCCACCGCCACGACATACGGGATGGCGCTCAGGCAACCCACCAGGAGATTGCCCTTGATGCCGGCCGCGCTGATCAGCGTCGGCATCCAGAAGGTCAGACCGTATTGGCCCGCGACGAAGGCGAAATAGATCAGGCACAGCAGCCACAGGCGGGGGTCCGCAAAGGCAGTCGCCACCGACCGCGGGCCTTCCTTTCCCGCCTCGTTGGCGACGATGTTGCGTTCGAGCACCTGCTTTTCCTCCTCGGTCAGCCAGCGGGCGGAGCGGATGCCATTGTCGAGGTAGAAGAGGACCACGCATCCCAGCACGAGGGCGGGTAGTGCTTCGAGAATGAACATCCATTGCCAGCCATGGAGCCCGACAGCCCCGTGGGTGTGATCCAGGATCCAGCCCGAGATTGGATTGCCGAAAATCCCCGAGATCGGAATCGCCGAGACAAAAATCGCCACCACTTTGCCGAAACGTTCGGTCGGATACCAATACGTCAGATAGAGGATGATCCCGGGGTAAAACCCCGCCTCGGCGATGCCGAGCAGGAACCGCAGCGTATAGAACACGAGCGGCGTCGTGGTGAAGGCAAAGAGGCCGGAGATCAGCCCCCACGTGATCATGATGCGGCCGATCCACAGCCGCGCGCCGACCCGGTGCAGCAGCAGATTGCTGGGCACCTCGAAAAGGAAATACCCCAGAAAGAAAATGCCCGCCCCGAGCCCGTACACGGTTTCGCTGAACCCGAGTTCCCCGGCCATCTGCAGCTTGGCAAAGCCCAGATTTACCCGGTCGAGGTAGGCGACGACATAACAGCCCATGAGAAGCGGAATCAGGCGCCAGAAGACCTTGGCGTAGACTAGCTCTTCGATGGCTGCCGCGGTTGCCCGGCCGGTCGTTGGAAGTTCGGGATTTTTCATGCGATTAAATCGGGTGACGGACGTGGCCCCGGCGATCCGCCGCAGCAATGGCGTTGTCCGCCCGGCCCGTTAAGTGTCCGTTCCAAGAGCGGGTGCGGGAATAAGCCACGTCGGTGGCACGGGAGAGAACCGGGCTCAACGCAGACAGCAGGCGGGGTGGCATGTGGCGAAATCCGAAACGGGGGTTGCCCGCAGGGGGCCAGTTGCGCCGGCCCCCGTCGATTCTATTTTGCCCCGGCCGGAGAAGCAGGCGGCAGCCGCACGGGGCAGCCCCACCCACCTCGCCCAAATCGACCCGATCTCGTACGAGGCAACACCTCCGCCGCCGGCCGCGCAATCCGCACGCTCTAACGGAAGACTTCGTCAGCCACGCGCGCCTTCGTGCTTCCGCATCCGGCACGCATCCGAGCAGAACTTCACGTCTTCCCAAACTTTCGCCCATTTCTTGCGCCACGTGAATGGTCGCCCGCACACCGCGCACGGCTTCGTCGGGAGATCGGATTTTTTGCGCATTTTCGGCATTGTTCAACTCCTCGCCGCTAGAGCGCCAAAAGTCCACCCGCCGTCATCGGCGCCCCGCCGTTTTTCTTGATTTCCCCGGCCCGCGCTTGAATCGCCGCAAGATCCTCCGGCTTGAGCCGGGCAAGATTTTTTACCTGCAACGCCATCCGCTGGTTTTTCGCGAGCAACGTCTCGTGCCGCCGCAGGAAATCCCAATACAGCGTCGTAAACGGGCAGGCGTCCTCCCCCACCGACTTCGCCGGATCAAACCGGCAACCCGCACAGTAATTGCTCATCCGGTCGATATACTTGCCCGTCGCCGCATACGGCTTCGAGGCCATGATCCCGCCGTCACCATACTGCGACATCCCGAGGGTGTTAGGCAGTTCCACCCACTCGACCGCATCCACATAGACCGCCAGATACCACGCATGGACTTGCTGCGGTTCAATCCCGAGCAGCAGCGCATAGAGCCCCGTCACCATCAGTCGCTGAATATGATGCGCGTAGCCGTGTTCCAAGGTCTGCCCGATGCTTTGCCGCAGACAGTTCATCTCACACTTTCCCGTCCAGTAAAACTCGGGCAAGGGCTCCTTCGCTCCCAGCGCGTTCAGGGCGAGGTAGCGCGGCATGTGATGCCAATAGATTCCCCGCACATACTCCCGCCAGCCGAGGATCTGGCGGATAAATCCCTCCGCACTGGCGAGATGCACTTTCCCTTCACGGTACGCCTGCTCTGCCGCCGCCACGACTTCGCGCGGGTTGAGTAATTTCAAATTCAGCGCCGCCGAGATGCGGGAATGAAACAGCCACGGCTCATCCGTCCACATCGCGTCCTGAAATTGGCCGAAATTCGGCAGGCGCTCCGCGATAAAATCCCGCAGCGTCGCCCGCGCGTCCTCCGGCGTCACTGGCCACGCGAACTCCTTGAGTTCTCCCGGATGGCTGGCGAAACGCTGCGCGACCAGCACCAGCACCGCCCGCGTGATCGCATCGGGCTTGGTCAGGGCCGGCGCGTGCAGTTTCTCCGCCTTCGGCCCGCCCTTTTTGAAACTCCCGCGATTGTCGTGGTCGTAATTCCACTCCCCGCCCTCGGGCTCGCCTTTTTCGTCGAGCAGCACGCGGTGCTTGCGCCGCACTTCGCGGTAGAAAAATTCCATGCGTAACATTTTTCGACCGGCGGCGTGGGCGGCAAAATCCGCTCTCGTCTGAAAAAAGTGCCGGTCGTCCCGCACCTCCAGGGGCAGCTTCGCCGTTTTCGCCGCCGCGGTGATCATTGCCTGCACGCGCCATTCGCCCGCCTCCGTCATGATCAACCGTTCCGGCTTCAACTCGGCCACCGCCCGCGCCAACTCGGCCGCCAGCGTCTGCGTGTTCCCCGCCGCGTCGAGCTCCGTGTAGTTGACCCGCCGACCCAGTGTTTTTTGCGCGTCGCGAAAGTGCCGCATCGCCGCTAAAAACACCGCGATCCGCGGTTTGCTCGTCCAGACGTGCTCCGATTCCTCCGCCACCTCCGCCATCCAGATCACGTCCCGTTGGGGATCAAAGCCGTCGAGCGCCGACGACTCCGCATCCAGCTGATCCCCGAGCACGACCACGAGCGCACGCACTGGCATTGCCACGCTCAGCGCGTCGCCTCCGCATCGCCGTCCAGTGAGAAATCCGTCGCCAGGCCGGCGGCGCCGCCCGCGTCGAGTTCCCGTGCCGCCGCCGCGAGCTTCCGGCGGGCTTTGTCGATCGCGTATTTGCCGAGCACGAGACGCAGCGGCGGATTCTCTGAGATCACGGCGTCGATGATGGCATCGGCGGCCTTCGTGGGATCACCCGGTTGCCGGCCGTTCATCGTTTCGAGGAAGCGCCGAAACTTTCCGCTCGACGGATCGTAGTCTGCGATCGACCCAGTCGCGCGTTCGAGCGACCGCGCAATGAAATCCGTGCGAAAGGGACCGGGTTGCACCATTGTCACCTTCAATCCCAACGGGCGGACTTCCGCCGCGAGTGATTCCGAAACGCCCTCGAGCGCCCACTTGGTCGCGCCGTAAATGGAAAAGCCGGGGTAGTTGGCGATGACGGCCGCCGCGCTCACGTTCACAAAATGTCCGCGCCGCTGGGCGCGCAAGATCGGCAGGGCGGCGCGAATCACCCGCAGCGCGCCGAAAAAATTCGTCTCAAAATTGCGCATAATTTGCGCCTCGTCGTACTCCTCGACCGCCCCGACCAGGCCGTAGCCGGCGTTGTTCACCACCACGTCGAGCCGGCCAAAGGCCGCCGCGGCCCCGGCCACCACGGCCGCGACTTGGGGCGCGTCCGTGACGTCGAGCGCGAGCGCCAGACACCGGCTTGGATCCACGGCGACCAATTCGGCGAGCGTTTCCGTTTGGCGGGCGGTCGCGATGAGGCGATGCCCCCGGGCCAGCACGCGCGAGGCGAGCGCGCGCCCGAGGCCGCTCGAGCAGCCGGTGATAAGCCAGACCGGCGTGTCGTTAACTGGATTCATGGGGAAAATCGATAGAGGCGCACGAGCGGGAAAATGGAAACGTCGACCGGGCGCTCGGCGAGCACGAATGCCGGCTCACCGTCCACGCGGAACGCCGCGAGCCGCGCCAGCTCGGGGGCAGCCGGACGGGGGCAGCCCTAATGTTTGTGGTAGATTCAAGCGCTGGTGGTATCGGAGCGAGTGGCGCAAGGTCAGACGCGGCGAACGGGTGGGAGCGTCAGGATTGTGGAAACAGTGACCACAAACATGAGCGGCTGACCCCGTCGGCTTCGGTCCGATCCTACCTTGGGCTCCATTTCCCCAACTCGAGTCGCCAGAGCACCGCCTCGCCCGGAACTCCATATTCCTGCAGCGCCGCTTCAATCTCCTCCCGTATCGGCTCCGCCACCACGTGCTTCGGGTCGGCGGGAAACTCGGGCCGCACCGCGCGGGTCAGCGCCCAACACGCCCACGCGCGCCAGCGGCGCTGCTCGCGACGCGGCTCGTTCATGCGATCCGCATAGTGCTGAAAATGCACGCGCGGGTTGCCGATAAAAACGTCCGGCGGAGCGTTCCGAATCATCCACGCCGTGGCCCCATAAGGGAGCGGCCACTCACCCAATACCGCCTCGTCGCCCTGCAACTCCGCCGCAAACGCACGATCGAGGCACAGCAACGCCCGGGCGGCGAAACCGCGCTGCCACAGCGCATGGCCGTATTCGAGACAGCCGAAATAAAAATCCGCGCCTCGCTCCCTATCCCGGTATGCATGCAGCGAGCGCCAGTCCAGTCCCGCGCGCGGCGACGGCAGATGCGGACAGGACGGAAGCGGCGATGACATGACCGGGCTTGGTGACGCCGATTGTATCGCCCGTCAACGCGCGGCGCGGTTAACTTTCGCTTGGCGCGGCGCAGGGGATGCGCGAGAACCATCCGCCTGAAATCAACGCCTGCGCCCATCGTCCCCGCCCCAACCGGCACCGCCAACCCGGAGTCCGTGCATCGCATCTCCGGCTGGCGACGCGTGCTGCTCTGGCCGATCGGCGGTTTGCTTCATTTGTGGGGACGCACCCTGCGGTTTGAAACTTCGCCCGAGGATTACCGCCATTATACCAAGCGCGACGAACCGGTGGCACTCGTCCTTTGGCACAACCGGCTGTTCTTATCGTCCGAGATTTTTCGCCGCTACCGCCAGGGCCGGCCCGCCTACGCCCTCATCAGCGCCAGCCGCGATGGCGCCTGGCTCGATGCCTTCTTCGACTTAATGGGCATGCACGCGGTCCGCGGTTCGAGCAGCCGACTCGGCCGCGAAGCGGCGACGGCCTTGGTGGACGTCCTGCGCGCCGGCCATGACGTGGGCATCACCCCCGATGGGCCGCGCGGGCCGCGCTACGATTTCAAAGCGGGCGCATTGATCGTCGCCCGCCGCACCCAGACCCCGCTCCTGCTGATCGGCGCGGAGTTTTCGTCGGCCTGGCAGTTGAACAGCTGGGACCGCTTTTATCTCCCGAAGCCTTTTTCCCGGATTCGCATGCGCTGCGAATACATCCCCGCCAGTGCGCTCGAACCGCGCGATGAAGCGGCCGTTCGAATCGCAGCCAGACTACGCGCGATCAATCCTGACCCCAGTACCGCCCCCGCAGCGACGATCGAAGTGTAGAACGGCGACTCGTAGTGGCGGCGCATTCGCCACCGTAAATCCCGTCGGGATTATTGTTTCGCCGCTGTGTCGAGGGTCTCATTTGGGGCAGATAGTTTCGACGGATTGTACGCCATGTCCGAACTGCGCCGCCACCGGCTGCGGCTCCCGGCTCCGGCGTCGGGCCGGATTATTTCTTTAGCTGCAGCAAGTCCCAACGATTGCCGTAGAGATCCTCGAACACCGCGACCGTGCCGTAGACTTCTTCTCGCGGCGACTCGGCGAAACGTACGCCTCGATCCAAAAACGCGCGGTAATCACGCCAAAAGTCGTCCGTGTGCAGAAACAGAAAAACGCGGCCGCCGGTTTGGCGCCCGACCGCACTCAGCTCCGCTTCATTCTTCGCCTTCGCCAATAACAGCCCTCCCTCCAAAGCGCCGGGCGGCGCGACCACCACCCACCGCTTTCCTGCAGTGATCGCGTCGTCCTGCACGAGTCGAAAGCCCAGCACCCGGGTGTAGTAGGCAATAGCCTCGTCGTAGTCCGTGACCAAAACCGCAACGCATCCGATGCTCTGCTTCATGGTGCGGTAAAAGTCCAAGCGGAGCCATGGCCACGCGGGGTCGCTGGCTCCGGCGACGGTGGGGAAACTTTATTTCTTCGGATCATCTGGCAGTGGAATCCCGGTCCAACTCATCAGCGTTTTCTCGATGGAGGGACCGTTTTTGGTCAGCCACGCACTCATTTGCTCGCCTACTTTCTTGCCATACTCCCGGTGGGAATAGACCGCAGACGCGCCCACCCCGCCGACGATTTTGAACCGGGCAAAAACCGCCTCGATGAAATCGGGCCGGGGAAAGATAACGACGACGATGTACTCGGCCGGTTTTTCGGTGGTGCGTGGCACCGCGTCGGTCCGCACCACCGTCGCGTGATTACGTTTGTAGTTCTCGAGGACGGCATTCGCCGTCGCGGCCAAGCCTTCGCCGTCGGTGACGCTACGATAGCGATCGATGGTCACCATGTCGGCCCAGCGGTCGAGATCCTCTTGGAAACGCGGGGTGAATTCGTGCTGATCGTCTTTCGACCACCGATGGAAATATTTAACGTCGCCGAACGTAAGCGGAGACTCAGCGGCTTTGGGCTTACTCCCTTCCGCTGCAACGGCCCCGGCGCAACCGAGAGCCAAAACGAAGACGATACTGGTGAGAGATTTCATGGGTAACGTGGATGACTAACGTTCAAGATGTGCGACGGCCGCTCGGGGCTGTGGGCGACGCGTCCGGTTCGGCTCTTGCCGCCAAGAGACCACAAGGGGGGTTGTGGCGACGGACGGCACCCGTTGCAACGCGAAGATGGCTTCATCGCTGGCCTGCCGGACATTTCGATCAGGTTGGAATCGTGCGGTCGCACGCGAAGGATTTTTTCATACTGCGCGATAGCGTCATCGACGGGCCCGCCCGGCCATCAAGGCCCAATTTGGGCGCGGAACGGCTTTGCTTCCCCGCCGTATAATCCGCGGGAGGATTAGTTCGGTAGAACAAATAAAAAGCTCCCTCGCGGTGAGCGAGGGAGCTGCGAGGCAGAAGGAAGGCTGTGGCGCGCTGCGCCGCAGGTCGTTCGTTAAACTCTAGAACTCAAATGTGGACGTGAAGAAATACTTTCGCGGATCGGTGATGCGATACTGAGCGGGCTGTCCGTCCATGTTGAAGACCAGCGGAGTCAAGCCCCCGCTCTCGTTCAGCGATTGCACGTTTAACTGAAATTTCGTGCGGATGCTTCTTCCATAGGCGAAGATTTTCGTGCTGTAGGAAATCCACACGTCCAGATTGCTGATCGCGGGGATGTAAATGGGTTTCTTCAAATCGGGAAAGGAGATCAGATTCTGTCCCGCCGCAGGCTGGGAGAACGTGGCCGGATCCAAGTTGCCGTAGTAGCCCACGATGGCCTTCGACGCCCAGCGCAGGCCGCCGCCGACCGAGAGACCCTTCAACTTTCCCTCTTGGAAACCATAGTTGGTGATTAACGAGGAGGAAAACTCACGCTGGCTCGGTGAGCGCTGGCCCGACAATCCAAACAGAGTATAGAGCTGCGAATTGACGATGCTGTTATAGGTGCTTTGGGGGGTGCTGACTGGACCGGTAGTATTGGAAGCAGCGTCTCCCGTATAACCGTAGCTGTTCCAGAAATTCCCCAGAAACAGCTTGTTGCCATTAAAAAGGGTGTAGACCCGATTCAAGTCAGGCGCGGTCACCCCCTGCCAGAAATTCAGGCGGCCGTTGCCTTGAGCCGCGTTGCCACTGCCGTAAAGCCATTTGGCAACCTCGACGGAGGCTTTGCTGTAACTGGAATGCTGTTGGCCGGCCGTTAATTTGATATTCCAATTGCGCATCGGGTTGTAAATTAGCGTGAGTTCCTTGCCCTTGGACAATTGAGAGTTGGTTCCTTGCACATTGGTGTTGGGCCAGGCGCGACTATTGCCCACCGAGTAAGCGGCGACGACCGGATTGCCGGCGGCGTCGACTTGGGGTCCAACCACGAGTTCGTTGACTTGGGCTTGTTGCTGCGGGGTGAGGGTGTTGACCGTTTGGTTGTCGAAGAACTGACCCGCTGGGTCCTGACCGCTGCGAATTTCCACGACCTGCCGCGCCCAAGTGAAGAGGCTGCTGGTGTCGATGCGTTGCGCCCTTTGGATGGCGAGATTGGCCGCGTCGGAGATCGCATTTTCAGCGGTGGATTTATACCAGTTGAGTCGCCACGTGAGCTTGTTGTTAAACAAACTACCGCCGATACCGAAGTCATCGCCCTTGCCCGACGGCTTTGGCAGGGGGTTGCCCCACAAATCGGTTTGAATCGTTTGGGGCGGCGAAAAATTATCGGAGTGGTTGTAGTGAAAACTTAGACCGCTCAAAAACTCGGCGAGCATGCTGCCGCTTTCGGCCCGGGAGTTGAGGAAGCGCCAGCCGCTGAATGGCCGCGCGACCACGCCCCGCGTGGTGGTGGCGCCACCCACATCGTAAGGCACCGGATTCATGATCTTCAGGGCATTGTAGTCGGCAAAACCATTCTTGGTGAAAGAAGGGACCGGGAGTGCCGCGGTGGCTCCAGCCGTGAGCGCGGCCTGAAAAACGCGCACCTTGTCGTAGCGCATACCCAGCGTCGGCACGATGCGGTTATTCCAGAGACTGCCTTGGTACGCGAAGCTCGTGGAATCGAGCGTCTTCGCCGTGACGCCCTGACCGGCGCCCGCGATGAAAAGATTATCGTCCATGTGCATGTCCGTGCTTTTCCACGTCTGGCTAGGCCAATCGAAATAAGTTAGCGGGACCACATTCGGTCCGCCGAAATTTGGCTCACCGAGTTTCGTGACGCCTTGGGTCACGCGACCGTCGGCGCCAGGACCACCCATGTAATAATTGCGCTGCATATCCTTGCTATTACCAAACGTGAAATTGTTCGGAATGGTCGGCGTCAGGTTCATGAGGAACCGCGGATCGCCACCATCCATGGTGAACCGCCAGCGACCGCGCGTGATCACGTCTTTTTGCCGGCTGGCCAAACCCATGAAGCGCGCCTTGCCGAGAAATCCCAAGTAACGCGCCCAGCCCTCGCCGCGGGTGAAATCGTGCTCGTAGGCTAAGGTGGCGCGCAGGTTGTCGTTAATTTCTGGACTCGAGAAAGTGTCCGTGCGGGTGCCGTAGGCATACGGCGACCCAAAATACGGATTGGCCGATCCGTCCATCAACTTGATGTTCGTATCGATCAAAATGGTCGGGACGTCGTTGCCTTCACCGGAATCGTAGTGGTCCCACTCGGAATATTCCTGACGAAACCAACCGAGTTGAAGGTTGAGATTGTGCAGGAGCTCCTGGTTCAGCTCGATTTTATAGCTGCGATTGGCGGCGGTGCCGTAGCTCGCGCCGGCGAAATTATATTTGGTCCAATCGTAGATGGATTGGTCCGTGATCGCGCGGTTGTAATAGACCGCGTAGCCGGTCGCGCCGGTCGCGGTAGGCGGAATGGGGAACTGCGCGGGGCGCGATTGCGTGCGAGCGTTGCCCGAGAGGAGCCATTGGGCCGCGGTGCGCGCGCCCACGGCCGGCAAAGGAGCCGAGCCATTTACGCCTGTGCCCTCAGTCGCACTCGCGACCCAGAAACCAGTGACTTTGCCACTATCGACAAAAATCGAGTGCAGACTCGCACCCGTAATACCCGCAATGTAGGAGGAGGAGGTGGTGCTCGTAAACGCTCCCATGCCATTGACGGTAAGCGCGGGATTGGCCGCATAGCGCGGATCGAGCGTCGAGATCAGGAAGGGACCGGCCGTCTTCCCATTCGCATAAGTTACCAATTGCGTAGTCGGGTCCCAACCGGGTCGACCCGCGTTGATCCACGGGGTTACGGCGTCCAACGGCTCGTTGAAATTGGGCCGGTTGTTATAGTTGTCATAGTTCTCATAGCTGGCGGTCAGCTTGGTCTTCGAAAACGGCTGGTAAGTGATCGCGCCGTATTGACGGCGAGTAATGTCCCGCGATGGCTTGCGCTCGAATTCTTTGTCATCATGCAGCGCGGCGAAAAACAGGGCGACTTTGCTGCCTAGGGGAATGTTTGTCGTCACGCTTTCGCGATGTGCGCCAAAGCTACCCACGCGCAGCGCCACCTTGAATTTCAGCTGATTGAGGACCGCCTCGGCCGTCGTCTGGTTGACGACGCCGGACGGCGAGGCCGCGCCGAAAAGCAGGGCGTTGGGCCCACGGTTGATTTCGACCGAATCGGTGTTGTAGGCGTCGAACGGCAGGCGGGCCAGCGTCGGGTAATTGTTCTCGGCGGTGTCGGCTGAGCCGAGACCACGCACGCGGTTCGCCTGCGCGATGCCAAAGGTCGGACCGTTGTTGGTGCTGTAACCGGAAATCATATCCGTCGCGCCAGAGGGGCCGAAAAACGTGGGCGTGTAGGTCGCGGCACCCTCGGTGTTCGCTTCATACTGAAACACGTCGTTGATGTTGAGTGAGCCGGTGTCCTCGAGTTGCTGTTTCGTCACGACGCTGATCGACGCGGCCAGATCGCCAACGTTCGTGTTGAGGCGGCTGCCGGCGAGCGTGTTCTCCGCGTAATAGCCGGTGTCCTTGCTCGCATCGACTTGGAAGGGACTGAGCGTCACGACCGATTTGCTGTCGGAGGCCCCAGTCGGCAGGGCGCGAGCGCGATTGTCGGCGTCCATCGCAGCAATTTCGTCCGGATCGAGTCGGCCATTCTGATTTTTATCATATTTCGCGAGCGCGCTTGGGCTCGGGGCCGCTGACTGCGCGCGGGCGAGTGGGGCAAGGAGCAGCGGAGAAAAGAGAAACGCGGCAGCCAGCAAGCTGGCCGCTGATTTTGGCAAAGCGATTTTACGGGGTATTTTCATGGGTGGGGTAATTGAGGAAACGCGCTCACGCGTTTTTTGACTGCTCTGGGGAAAAGGGGATGGGGCCGACGACGATCGATCGATCAAATCGTCGGATGACGACTTGGCGGGGTGGTAAGCGCGGAGACGCGCGAGAAATTTGGGGTGACTTTCTTTACGCGAGGGAGATGCGGCCGGTGCTGTCGCCGAGGCGGTCCAGCGGCGCGCCCACCCGATCTAGCATGGAAAGCCAGAGATTGTTCAGCGGGACGTCGTCGTAGCGGATGTGGCGGCCATGAGTGATCGCGCCCCCGGCCTTGCCGATGAGCAGCTGAGGAAGATCATCGTGGTTGTGGCGGTCGCCATCGCTGATGTTACTGCCATAGCTGATGAGAGAATTATCGAGCAGCGATCCACCGTTGCCCTCTTTGATGCTGTCTAGTTTTTTCAACAAATAGGCGAGTTGCTCGGTGTGGTATTTGTTGATCTTCGCCACGAGTGCCTTTTTCGCCTCATCGCCCATGTGATGTGAAGTGGAGTGATGTGGGACATTAGCCCCCGCCCAACCGTAGGTTTGGTTGCTCTTCTCATCCGCAAACGGCAGCGTGACGATTCGTGTCTGGTCGGTTTGAAAGGCCAGAACCATCATATCGATCATCAGCGGCAGACAGAGAGGGTATTTGTCGGCGCCGGCGAGGCCGCCTCCGGACTTCCCGGTCGCACGCACGTCGAGCGCAGGGCGAGTTTGGCCCGGCGGGGGCGTCGCCGATGGCTCTTGCGATGCTTTCTGGATGCGCACTTCGATTTCCCGGACGGACGTCAGGTACTCGTCCATTTTCTGTCGGTCGGCGTAGGTGAGTTTTTTCTGAAAACTCCCGGCATCCTCGAGTACGAAATCCAGGATGCTCTTGTGATCGTTTTCCCGGCGAGCGCGGTTTTCGGCCGACTCGCGCGGATCGCCATTGGAGAACAGCCGGTCGAAAACCGACTGCGGGTCGCAATCTTTTACCACCGGAGTAGTGTCGTTGCGCCACGAAATCGTATGATAATAGGGCAGCTGTAACCGTTATCGCACCGGCCAGTTTGTTTGCCCTCTTCCACCCCGAGTTCGAGGGAGGGAAAGCGCGTGAGATGGCCAATTTTGTTCGCGGCGGCTTGATCTGCGGAGAGGCCGCATTTGAGGTTGGCCCCTTCGGTTTTACGCGCCTGTACCCCGGTGAGATAGGAGGCGCTGGCGCGACCGTGGTCGCCGCCGCCGTCGCCGTTTGGCTCGGCTTTCCGACAGGCGAGACCGCTGATGACCGAGAACCGATCCTTGAATTCAGCGAGCGGATTAAGAATGGGTGTAAGTTTGTAGGCCGACCCGACCTCGGTCGGCGTCCAGTTTTGCATATCGACGCCATTCGGCACGTAGATCCAAGCCACGCGGCGCGGAGCCGCGACGGCTTTGGCCGCGGCCTTGGCTTCTGCTCCCAGCAAACGAGTGGGGATCATGGAATCGAGGACTGGCAGGGCGATCGCCGTGCCCAAACCCCGCAACATCGTCCGACGGGACATAATCATTTGGCTCATAAGTCACCTTTTTCTGCTTTTCCGTTTCGCTTCTGGAAGGCATCGCTCCGCACGATTTCCTCGATCATGACGGAGAATTTATTGCCGCTTTTTTTCATCGTCGCGACAATCGCGTCGGTGGTGCGGCGGTCGTAAGGTTGCAATCCACGACCGAGGGCAAACGTCATCATCTTGTTCGCGAGATTGCGCGTGAACTGCTCGCTCTGCGATTGAAGGACCCGCCGCAATTCGACCGGTCCGTTGAAGGTCTGGCCGTCCGGCAGTGAGCCACTCGCATCGATCTTTTCGTCGTTCGTATCTTGCATGCGCCAGGCGCCGGTGGCGTCGAAATTTTCCAACGCGAACCCAATTCCATCCATCTGCTCATGGCAGACGGCACACTTGGGATCTTGACGGTGGCGCTCGAGGCGTTGTCGGACCGAACCCGCCAGCTCGGCTTTTTCGCCTTCGACCAAGGCGGGCACATTAGGTGGAGGTGGCGGGGGCGCGGCATCGAGAAGATTTTCGAGCACCCATTTTCCGCGCAGCACCGGCGACGTCCGAGCGGGAAAGGACGTAAGCGTGAGAATGCTGGCCTGCGTAAGCAGCCCGCCGCGCTGGTTCACCGGCAGCGCCACGCGGCGGAAATTATCCCCGGTCACTCCGGTCAGACCATAGTGTTTCGCCAGCCTCTCATTCACATAGCTGAAGTCAGCGTCGATAAAATCCAGCACGCTCCGGTCTTCCCGGATGATCGCGTTGATGAACAACTCGGTTTCCCGGGTCATGGCGTCGCGCAGCGATTCATCAAATTCGGGAAAACGCTTCGGATCGGGGGCCGCATTTTGCATGGCGCGCAATTGGAGCCACTGGCTCCCGAAATTTTCCACGAGCGCGGATGACTTGGGATCCTGAAGCATGCGACGGACCTGGCCCACGAGATTCGCGCGCAGGCGGCCTTTCTCTGCTAGGGCAAAGAGCTCGTCATCCGGCATGCTCGCCCAAAGAAAATACGACAGCCGACTCGCGAGTTCGTATTCGTTGAGCGTATGGACTCCATTCGGCTCATCCGGCTGCGGGTCGAGTTCCGCCCGGAACAGAAACGCGGGGGAAACCAACACGGCCTTCAGCACGTGGTCGATGCTCCGGTCAAACGAGCGACCGTCGCTGTCGGCTTTTGCCCAAAGAGCCATGAGCCGGCTGACCTCGTCGTCCCGCACGGGCCGCCGATAAGCCCGGCTCGAGAAGCGGCGGATAATTTTTTCCGCCGCGGCCGTTTTGCTCACCGTAGCGGACGGCTGTGCGACCATCACCCGACGGTAGCTTTCCGGCATCCGCTCGGGGGTGATCGCCATCGGCCCTTCGAGATCGATGGCGATTACGCCCAGCACAGGCTTGCCCGTGAGGGTGCCCGCGGTGGCGCGACCCGCTGCCTTGTCGTCGTCATCGTCGGCATTCGCATTCGGATTCGGCACCGCGACTTTTGCTACGGCGGGGCCCGGAGGCCCGGCCTTAAGCTTTGCGAGGGAAAATTCCTCGGGCGTCGCGCCATTGATAAAAGCGAGAGACACCCGGTGTTTGCCGGCGGTCAGCGGAATTTGTTCCAGCGCCTCGAACGCCGCGTTCTTCTGGTCCTCCACAATCGTGATGGGTTTTTGCACCGGCTGGCCATCCACGAGGAACGCCACCTGCGGCCGCTGCCGCGGGGCCACGCCCGCCGTGCCATAAGCGCGCACCCGGAGGACATATTCGCCGGCCGCAGGAATTTCATGGTCCACGAAAATTTCGCCGCGGTAATCAAAAATCCGGCCCAGTAGAATGGCGACGCGCGGCCCGCCCCCGACGGCTGGTGTCCCGCGCGTGACCGAGGCCAAGGGATCGCTCTTGGGAATCGTTCCCTCCATTGTCGCGGCCTCCCACTCCACCACTGGCGGCGGCACGACGGGATCCGCAAAGAGCGCCTTCTCCAGCGCGAGGCTGGCTGCCGAAAGATACTTTTCCATCAGCACCGGCGCCATCGAGAGCACGTCGCCATTGTTGTCGAAGCCGTAGCCCAGATCGTCCGCGGGAAAAGTGTCGGCCGGCCGCAGGTCAATCGCGAGGAGATCGCGGATCGTGTTGTTGTATTCGGCGCGGTTGAGCCGACGCAGAGTGACCCGGCCCGGATTAATCGGATCATTGGGATCGCCGGCTAGATAGGTGTTCAACCAAGCCACCACCGGCGTGACCTCCGTGGCGACCGGCTGCGGTTCATCCCGCGGCGGCATTTTGCGATCACGCAATTTGGCGAACGCCTTTTCGAGCGCGTGGGAACTGGCTTCCAGCGATGCCGCATCTTTGATCCCATCGAGGCGAAATCCGTTTTCGGCATTCTCATCGCCGTGGCACTCGAAACAGTGCTTGGCGAGAAACGGCTGCACCGTCTGGTGAAACTGATCCCATTGAGTCGCTGGCTTGGCCGCCAAGTCGGCAATCGCGAATTGGGCGGCAGGAGCGGTTACGCCGGCCGTCGGAGGACGGTTCGGCAGACGCATGCAGGCGCTCAGCATCAGACCAAGACCTGAAGCGAAGAGGCACGCAGAGACGCCAAAGGGGCGTCCGATTTTGGGGGTAGTCGGCAAAGTGCGGTGGAGGGGTCCCGACGCTGGGCCGGATGACGCGCGCCGCGTTCGATCGTTGCGAGATTTATTTACCGGCGGTCGCAACCCAGGTGCCCTTCGAGCAACCGCGCAGGATTTTTTCGCGCAGCAAGTCCATCGCGCGGTCGCTGATGCCCGCCGCCTTGAGCGCCTCGGCTCAAACCGAATCAGGCAGCGGCTTCGCCCCGGGATGCGCGAGCCAAACGACGGCCATCGTCACGCCACATCCGGCCATGGGTTTAATCGGCTCGGTCGTCGCGCGCGTCGATTCGCGGTCACCACCCGTGACTGCACCGGGATTCGAATCGTAATGTCTCGTTCGCGCCGCACCCGAATGCGTCAAGCCGGACGCTTAACTTGAGTTAGAGCTTGGGGACTTGAGCCGCGGATCGCGTAACCCGCGCGGAAAATTCCTCGTAAAGTTTCTTCCCGACCACCCGATGCACCGCGGTCGAAGGATGGTTATTATGATAAAAGAAGAAAGTCGCGGGATCGCCCACCGGTGTTACATCTTCGTCGTTGATTCCGCGACCGGCACATTTCGCCGTGATATTAGTGATACCATAGTTGGCAGGATGGTCCATGACCTCGTCAAAATATGAACCCCAGTGATTGATCCATATATCAACGCCGAGCTGTTCGCGCGCATCATTGACCAACTGCACGAAAGCCGGATTCAAGCGGTTCCCCACCGCGCTGTAGTTGGGAATCCGGGTCGGAAGCAGCGCCACCGTGAATTGTCGCGCCCCTACCGATTTTAGCGCTGCGATTTCCTGCCTTAGATTTGCGATCGTGACCTCCGTTGCCAGCGTCCGATCGTTGAGCCCTCCGGCGATAAAAAACAGCGTAGCCTCGGGATCGAAGTGGATCTCCCCGGCTTTGACCCGAGCAACGAAGTCCCGCACCTGGTTCGCCATTCCGTAGCCGAGGAACGCATCCTTGACGTGGCGGCCTTCACCTTCGCCGGTTTGGGCACCGCTGACCGCAAAATCGAGGCTCTTGTCCGCACCCTTCAGCGCTTTTGCATGGGTGAACTCCAGCCCCATGTTCCAAGCCAGATAGGCGACCGCGGTCGGTCCGTCACCGTCAACATACCCGGCGCCAAAGTCCGAGTAACTATCTCCAAATACATAGAGCCTGCCGAACGAGGCCGCTGATGCCTGCAGGGGGCAAAACGCTGCCAGCAGGGCAAAAAATAATGGTTTGGACGAATTCACGGCCCACGAATGGCGCCAGTTACGATTTCCCGCGAGTCCAGAGTGTCGGAGCACCGCTGCGATTCGGTCGGGCGGCCTCGGACTCGGACCGCGCCCGCCCAAATCAAAGCGTCACAGGACGCGAAGGCAGACTCAGTCCCTAAACGCTGCGTATTGCCCGAACCCTAAATCCGTCCGAGCGGAAGCCGGTAAGCCCCACCCTTCGAGCCCCCGATTTACCCAGCGATTTGGATCGCGGGTCGTTTCGAATTGGGGACCACGCTATCTGAAACCCACGCTTGACGCATCCGGCAAAATCCCGAGCGTCTCCCCTCCGTCAGACGCCCCCATCGTCTATCGGCTAGGACGGGTGGTTCTCATCCACCAAAGCGGAGTTCGACTCTCCGTGGGGGCACCATCTTCATTCCAACAGAGGAAACATGTATGGCGTGGTATGGCTCAAAGCGGATGAGGTTGCCCCGATTTGGCGGACACCAGCTGGAACCAAAAAAGGACTCAACGAGGGTCCGGGCTCCGTCAAGAGCCGCAGACTAACATCGAAAGTGGCCCAGATTTCTGGGGATCGCCGCAGAACCCCAAAGAGGTCTGTCCGGGCGATCACGGGCCGAAATCCCTGCGTCCGGGATTGCTAATCGCAAACGTTCCCGTCACTTCATCCCCTTCCCTGATTGGCACTCAACCCGGACCAAATCCCGCGTCCCGTCACCCCCAGCGCCCGCGCACCTCAGCCGCT